>NZ_JBEXDB010000003.1:325516-416552 GCF_040605575.1 Streptomyces sp. NPDC005566
AGCCGGTCGCCGAGGCCGTCGAGGCCGAGGTCGCCCCTGAATCGATCGTCAAGATCGTCGAGGTCGAAGCATCCCCCGAGCCGGAGCCGGTCGCCGAGGCCGCTGAAGCCGAGGCCGCCCACGAGACCCCGGTCGTCGAGTCGGCCATCGTGCCCGAGCCGGTCGCCGAGGTCGTAGAGGCCGAGCCGGTCACCGAGGTCGCCGCAGCAGCCACGGCCCCCGCTGCCGGCGGTAAGCCCGCCGTCACCCTCGCCCGGGTCAAGGCCGCCGCGCCCGAGCTCGTCACCCCGTACAAGGCGGCGCAGGCCGGGCTCAAGGCGCACGGGCTCACCGCCCTCCGGGCGAACGTCTACCTGGTGCTCGACCGGTCCGGGTCGATGCGGTCGTTCTACAAGGACGGCAGCGCGCAGCACCTGGGCGACCGCACCCTGGCACTCGCCGCGCACCTGGACGAGAACGCCACCGTGCCCGTCGTCTTCTTCTCGACCGACATCGACGGCACCGGCGCGATCGACCTCACCGCCCACGAGGGCCGGATCGACGAGCTGCACGCGGGTCTCGGGCGCCTGGGACGTACCAATTACCACCGGGCCGTCGAGGAGATCGTCACGCACTACGAGAAGTCCGAGGCCACCGGCCCCGCTCTGGTGATCTTCCAGACGGACGGCGCTCCGGACGCCAAGCAGGCCGCGAAGCAGGCGCTGGCGGACGCGGCACGGCTGCCGCTGTTCTTCCAGTTCGTCGCGTTCGGTGACGAGGACGCGAAGGGCTTCGACTTCCTGCGCAGGCTGGACGTCGAGAACGCCGGGTTCTTCCACGCCGGTCCGGCCCCGCGCGAGGTGCCCGACGCGACGTTCTACCGCGAGGTGCTCGCCGGGCTCCCCGCCTGGGCCGCCGCCCGCGGAATCGTCGCCGGGGACTGATCCACCGGCGGCCGTACGGTCACGGCGAGCCCGCCCCCGGGCCGGGCAGCGCCGTGACCGTACCGCCGTGGCCACAGCAGAGGGCCGTCGACCGGGCCCAGGAGGGCAAGCGCCGCGCCCCCGCCGTACACGGTGGGATGTTCCGCAGAGCCCTCCGAGTGCCGGGCCGCCTTTATCGATGTGATCGGAACCCCCGAGGGCCGTTAGGATTTCGACCATGGCGGCCACTGGATCCGAGAAGCAAGGGGGCGACGGCGTGAAGAGTTTCTACGTATCGACCCCCATTTACTACGTCAACGACGCTCCTCACCTGGGGCACGCCTACACGACCGTCGCAGGCGACGTGCTCACCCGCTGGCACCGCCAGCGCGGCGAGAAGGTGTGGTACCTCACCGGCACGGACGAGCACGGTCAGAAGATCATGCGCACGGCCGAGGCGAACGACGTCACACCCCAGGCCTGGTGCGACAAGCTCGTCGAGGAGGCCTGGAAGCCCCTCTGGGAGCACCTCAACATCGCGAACGACGACTTCATCCGTACGACGGAGAAGCGGCACACCGACCGTGTGCAGGAGTTCGTGCAGGACCTGTACGACAAGGACCAGATCTACAAGGGCGGGTACGAAGGCCCGTACTGCGTGGGCTGCGAGGAGTACAAGCTCCCCGGCGACCTGATCGAGTCCGAGGACGGCACGAAGCTGTGCCCGATCCACAAGAAGCCGGTGGAGCTCCTCAAGGAGGAGAACTACTTCTTCAAGCTGAGCGAGTACGGCCCGAAGCTCATGGAGTTCTACGCGGCCAACCCGGGCTTCATCCAGCCCGAGTCCGCGCGCAACGAGATCGTGAACTTCGTCAAGCAGGGTCTGCAGGACCTGTCGATCTCGCGCTCCACGTTCGACTGGGGCGTCCCGGTGCCGTGGGACCCGAAGCACGTCATCTACGTGTGGATCGACGCGCTTCTCAACTACGCGACGGCGGTCGGCTACGGCGCCAACCAGGAGAAGTTCGACGGCACGTTCCCCGCGAACGTGCACCTGATCGGCAAGGACATCCTGCGCTTCCACTCGGTCATCTGGCCGGCGATGCTGATGGCGCAGGGCCTGCCGCTTCCCGGCAAGGTCGTCGCGAACGGCTGGCTGATGGTCGGCGGCGAGAAGATGTCCAAGTCGAACCTGACGGGCATCAAGCCGCAGGACCTGACCTCGCACTTCGGCGTGGACGCGTACCGCTGGTACTTCCTGCGGGCCATCGCGTACGGCAGCGACGGCTCGTTCTCCTGGGAGGACTTCAGCGCCCGCTACACCTCGGAGCTCGCCAATGACTACGGCAACCTCGCTTCGCGGGTCGCGGCCATGGTCGGCAAGTACTTCGGCGGCGCGCTCCCGGAGGCCACGGCCGCCGGTGACGCCGAGAGGGCGGTCCAGGAGGGCCTCGCGCAGGCCGTCGCCACGGCGGACCTGAAGATCGGCGAGGAGCTGGACTTCCAGGGCGGCATCCTGGCGATCTTCGACTTCGTGAAGCAGGTCAACGGCTACATCACGGAGCAGGAGCCGTGGAAGGTCGCCAAGGACGAGTCGCCCGAGGGCCAGGCCCGGCTCGCGACCATCCTGTACACGGCGGCCGAGTCGCTGCGCGGTGTCGCGGTCCTGCTCAACGCCGTGATGCCGGACACCTCGCAGAAGCTGTGGGAGTCCCTGGGCGCCGAGGTGTCGCTGGGCGCCCTGAGCGAGCAGCGGGTGCAGGACGCGGGCCGCTGGGGACAGCTGGCCGTGGGGACGACGGTGACGAAGGGCGCGGTGCTGTTCCCGCGCCTGGAGGAGAAGCCCGCCTAGGAGTACGCGGCCTTCCGCAGGCAGCAGCGGAGCCCGGGACCGGCCATCGGTCCCGGGCTCTCGTGCGTACGGTGCTCACACCCCCAGCGCAGCGGCGTCCCCCATCACGATCACGGGGTACTTCACCGGGTCCAGGATGAGCAGGAGCTCCCTCATCCGTTCCTCGGGAAGCGAGACACAGCCCTGCGTCGGGCCGCCGTGGTCCACGTGGATCCAGATGCCGCCGCCCCTCTCCTCGCCGAGCGGCCGGGTGCGGTCCAGCGGGGTGGTGCCCGGGATCCGGTTGTAGTTGATGGCGATGACATAGTCGAAGGAGCCGTCCAGGGGCTCCCCGTAGAAGCCCTCGCCGCTCACCGCGAAGCGCGGCTGCTCGTCGTACGGAAGCAGCGCGCCGGGATCGGGGAGGCGGCCGCCCGCGTCGGTGAGGCTGTGGACGCCGATGGGCGATCTGAGGTCGTCCGCCATGTGGAAGTCCGTCCACCCCTCCATGCCGTTGTGAGCGGGCCAGGGGCCTGCCTCCGGTCTCCAGCCGAGAGCGGGGTCGTCGCGGGTGTAGAGGACGGCCGTGGAGCGGTTGGCGTCGGGGCCCTCACCGGTCACCACGACGGCCTGCCGGGCCGAGTCCGGGATTTGCGCCCGGGTGTTCGGGCCCAGCCCCGGAATCTCCCGGGGAGGGACGGGCTCGGGAGAGGGGGACGCCGCGGCCGAGGACTCGGGACCGGCGGCACCACGGGGCGCCGAGGTCTGCACCGCACCGGCGGAGCAGCCGATGACCAGCAGGAACAGAACGACGAGAAGGGCATACGGGCGGCGCAGGAGTGACACGGTGCGGAGCTCCTCAATGACGGGCGGTGGGTCTTCCTCGGTGCCAGTCATTGCCGGGCCCCGCGGCGTCGAATCGGAACCGGGGCCATCCGGCTGTACGGGTTCCATGCGCCCGGGGCCGGGGAAGTTCCGCACGGCCGTCCGTGCGCGGCGGGAAGGGCCCGGAACCGTGCGGTTCCGGACCCTTCTCCAGGTGACGGAGAGCCCTAGAGACCGGTGCCGTCGTTGGTCTCGTCCGGGTCGACGCCCATCGTGATCGAGCCGGTCACACCGCGCGCCATGCGGCCCTTGCCGTAGCTGAGCTCGAGCAGCCCGCCCGTGACACCGCTCCGGTCGTAGATGGTGTCCTCGGTCAGCGTCGTGCGGGTGGTGGTGCTGGTCGAGTACGGCTCGATCCTGGCCGAGTCGAGGACCGCCGACTCCGCGAAGAAGAACTGGCCGGTGTGGCAGGTGTGTCCGCCCTCGTACCCGGCGTCGGTCATCTTCCCGCCGACGTGCACCTTGGTGTGGACGTGCACGGCACGGCCCTGGTACCAGCCGGGGAAGACCGTCCTGAACTCCACGTACCCGTGCTTGTCCGTGAGCTGTGTGCCCCGCAGGTACCGCTCGTCGTCGGTGGGCTCGCTGTGCCCGCCGCCTCCGCCGCCGGGGCCGCCGGACGGGGGAGTACCGGTCGGAGTGCCCGTGGGCGCGTCGGTGGGTGCGCCGCTCGGCGGGGTCCCGCCACCGCCGGGGCCGCCCTGGCTCATGCTCTCGTAACCGGAGTAGATCCCCAGCGCGTCGCAGTGCCAGATGTCGACGGCGGCCCGCTTCAGCGGCTTGCAGGTGTCGGAGTCGATCACCTTGAGCCGGAGGGTCAGCGGAATGCCCTCCTTGTCCTCCGTGATGTCCTTCCGGATCTTGTCGGCGTCGATGTAGTACGGGCCCTCGGTCGTCTCCGAGGTCAGCCGGTAGCACGCCTCGCCCTGAGCGGTCTTCTTGGTGGTGCCGCTCTTCCCCTCGCCGGCCGAGGCGGTCGCGACGACCCCGGCACCGATGCCCGCGGCGGCCACGGCCGCACCACCTGCGAGGATCACGCGTCGGCGGGTCAGATCCTTTTTGTGTGCGGGTCCCTGATTCTCTGTCATGAGGGGTGAGGCTAGGCAGCCCAGCTGGCAGGGACGTGGGCGCAGGCTGTGCGTTGCTGTGCGTATCCCGTGCGCGCACGAAACAGTCCCCGGCCTGAGCGGCCGGGGACTGTTTCACGTGGAACCGAAGCGGAACCGCTTACTTCGCGCCGGTGTCCCTGGCCACCGAGTCCTTGGCTTCCGCCTTCTCCTTGGCCGACGCGACGGGCTTGCGGAGCTGGATGTTCAGCTCGCGCAGGCGGGTCTCGTCCAGCTCGCTCGGGGCGCCCATCATCAGGTCCTGGGCGTTGCCGTTGAGCGGGAAGGCGATCGTCTCCCGGATGTTGGGCTCGTCGGCCAGCAGCATCACGATGCGGTCGACGCCCGGGGCGATGCCACCGTGCGGCGGGGCGCCGAGGCGGAACGCGCGCAGCATGCCCGCGAACTCCCTCTCGACGGTCTCCGCCTCGTAACCGGCGATCGCGAAGGCCTTCAGCATGACCTCGGGCTCGTGGTTACGGATGGCGCCGGAGGACAGCTCGATGCCGTTGCAGACGATGTCGTACTGCCACGCCAGGATGTCGAGCGGGTCCTTCTCCTCCAGGTCCTTCATGCCGCCCTGGGGCATGGAGAACGGGTTGTGCGAGAAGTCGATCTTTCCGGTGTCCTCGTCCTTCTCGTACATCGGGAAGTCGACGATCCAGCAGAAGCGGAAGACGCCCTCCTCGAAGTGGCCGGCGCGCTTGGCGGCCTCGACGCGGACGACGGACATGATCTTGGAAACCTCGTCGAACTCGCCCGCGCCGAAGAAGACGGCGTGGCCGGGGACGAGGGACAGACGCTCGGTGAGGGTCTTGACGTCGGTCTCGGTGAGGAACTTGGCGATCGGTCCCGCCAGCGTGCCGTCCTCACCGACGCGGACCCAGGCGAGGCCCTTGGCGCCGTGCTCGACCGCGTACGCACCGAGGCCGTCGAAGAACTTGCGGGACTGGCCCGCGGTGTCCGGCACCGGAAGGGCGCGGACGTGCTTGCCGGCGAAGGCCTTGAACTCCGAGTCCGCGAAGATGTCGGAGATGTCGACGAGTTCCAGCTGGGCACGCAGGTCCGGCTTGTCGTTGCCGTACTTCAGCATCGACTCGCGGAACGGGATGCGCGGGAACGGCGAGGTCACGGGGCGGCCGTTGCCGTACTCCTCGAAGAGCTCCGTCATGAGCTTCTCGATCGGCTGGAAGACGTCCTCCTGCTCGACGAACGACATCTCGACGTCGAGCTGGTAGAACTCGCCGGGCGAGCGGTCGGCGCGGGCGTCCTCGTCGCGGAAGCACGGCGCGATCTGGAAGTAGCGGTCGAAGCCGGAGATCATCAGGAGCTGCTTGAACTGCTGCGGCGCCTGCGGCAGGGCGTAGAACTTGCCCGGGTTCAGACGGGACGGGACCACGAAGTCGCGGGCGCCCTCGGGGGACGTCGCGGCGAGGATCGGGGTCGCCATCTCGTTGAAGCCGAGGGCCACCATCTTGGAGCGGATGGAGGCGATCACGGACGAGCGCAGCATGATGTTGCGGTGCATGCGCTCGCGGCGCAGGTCGAGGAAGCGGTACTCCAGGCGCCGCTCCTCGTTGACCCCGTCCTCGGTGTTGATCGTGAAGGGCAGCGGGGCGGCCTCGCCCAGCACCTCGACCTCGGTGACCTCGATCTCGATCTCGCCGGTCGGGAGCTCCGGGTTGACGTTGTCGGCGCCGCGTGCGGAGACCTTGCCGTCGATCCGGACGACGGTCTCCTTGGTCAGCTTCGACAGGGCGTCGTTGCCGGGAGTGCCGGGGCGGGCGACGAGCTGCACCAGACCGTAGTGGTCGCGCAGATCGATGAAGAGGATGCCACCCAGGTCTCGGCGATTGTGCAGCCAGCCGCTCAGCCGGACGTCGGTGCCGACGTCAGAGGCGCGGAGCTCGCCGCAGGTGTGGGACCTGTACCGATGCATCGTCGTTCATCCAGTCTTCGCGGTCGGGGTGGATTGACACCCCAGGCTACCGCCCGTAGGCGCACCACTTCATTGACATTGACCCCGCACGGGCTCCCGGGCCGCACCGGACGCAGCCGGTGACCCTGCGCGGACGGCCGTCGGGCGGCCGTCCCTCGGTGGCGTCCGTGGAGAACATCTTCCTAAAGTGGGGCAATGCGCACCGAGGAGATCCTGGCTGCGATCGTGACCGGTCTGTGGAGCTGGGACAGCTCAGCCGGCACCGTCACGCTCGACGCGGAGGCGGCCCGGCTGCTCGGTCTGCCTGCCGAGGCCTCGGTCTACCCGTCGGAGGAGGTACGCCCCCGCTTCCATCCGGCCGACTGGAACGAGATCGACGGGGTCGTGAACTTCGCGATCGCCGAGGACACCGTGGCCGAGGCCAGACTGCGGATCGTGGACGAGCAGGGCACCGTGCTCCGTACCGTGCGCAGCCGCTCGAAGCCCGTCCCCGTCAAGAGTCCGGGCCGCTTCGAGTACGTGCTGATGGGCATCCTCCAGGAGGTCGCCGAACCGTCGGCGGGAGTACCGGCAGCGCTCACCCCGATCACCGGGGACTGGCGCCGCTCGCGCGAGGCCTTCCTGCTGGACGCGGGGCGCGCGCTGGCCGAGGCCGGGTCCACCGAGGAGGTCCTGCGGGTCGCCGGGTCCCTGTCCATGCCCGGGTTCTCGCCGGACGGGCTGGCCGTCTTCGGCGTCTCGGGCGAGCGCCTGACGGTCGTCGGCCACCACGGGCACAACATGGGCGACGAGAAACCCTTCATCGACATGCCGCTGGAGACCGACTATCCGGCCGCCGAGGTGGTGCGGACGGGGCAGGCCATCTACCTCCCGTCGCCCGAGGCGTACCGGCAGCGCTTCCCGACCACGTGGCCGCTCGCCCGCGGCTTCGGACGCCGCTCCTGGGCCTTCGTGCCGCTGATCGTGTCGGGGCACACCATGGGCGCCTGGATGGCCGCGTTCCGGCACGCCGTGGCCTTCTCGCCGGACGAGCGGGCCGTGCTGACGACCGTGGCCAAGATGCTGGCACAGGCGCTGGCCCGCGCCGGGGCGGCCGAGACGGAGCGCGAGCTGTCGCTGGGGCTGCAGAAGGCGATGATGCCGTCCCTCGGCCCGGGTGTCCCCGGCCTGACGGTGGCCGCCCGCTACATCCCGACCGGCGGCGGGCTGCAGGTCGGCGGCGACTGGTACGACATGATTCCGCTCCCCAACGGCCGTATCGCCCTCGTCATCGGTGACGTCCAGGGCCACGACGTGCGGGCCGCGGGACTGATGGGCCAGCTGCGGATCGCCCTGCGGGCCTACGCCTCCGAGGGGCACCGCCCCGACGCCGTGCTCTCCCGGGCCTCGCGCTTCCTGTCCGGGCTCACCGAGGCGTACGACGTCGCGGAGGACGAGGACGAGCCCGCCGCGGCACGCTTCGCCACCTGTCTGTACGCGGAGGCCGACCCGGACACCGGCACCCTCGACATCGCCCGGGCCGGCCACCCCGACCCGGTGGTGATCAGCGTCGACGGCACCGCGGTGATCCGCCAGACCGCCGGAGGGCTGCCGCTCGGCATCGAGAAGGACGCGGACTATCCGACGACCCGCGTCGTCCTGGAACCGGGCGAGACGATCATGTTGTGCACGGACGGGCTCATCGAGACCGGCGGGCACGACATGGCCACCGGCTGGACCAGGCTCAGACCGATCCTCGAGGAACCCACCGAGGATCTGGAGAAGCTCGCCGACGCCCTGGTCCAGGCGGTGCACGGGCCGGGCTCGCACTACACGACCGGGCCCCTGGTGGACCGCCGCGAGGACGACATCGCGGTGCTCGTGCTGCGCCGGGAGGGCGCGACGACCCGCACGGCACCGGGGCGCCGCTCGGCGATGACCATCGCCCAGGCCGAGCCCGAGCGCATCGCCGCCGCCCGGCAGCAGCTGCGTGAGCTGCTGCACGACTGGTCCGACGGGGAGCAGATCGACGCGGCGGAGCTGCTGGTCTCGGAGATGTCGACGAACGTCCTGGTCCACACGGACGGGGACGCCCTGCTGGTCGCCGAGGTGAGCGGGGAGCGGGGCGAACGGCTGCTGCGCGTCGAGGTGGCCGACGCCAGCGACGAGCTCCCGCACAAGCGTCGTCCCGGCGAGATGGCGTCCAGCGGGCGGGGACTGGTCCTGATGGAGATGCTCGCCGACACGTGGGGGGTGGATCCGCGGGGGGAGGGGAAGTCGATCTGGTTCGAGCTGTGCGAGTCGACGGAACCACCGGAGTCCTGAGGCGTGCGGCCGTCGCCGGCCGGGCGGTCATGAGGGTTCAGCGGCCTCGTAGCCCTTGCGCAGCTCACCGATCACGCCGAACACCGCCGCGCAGAGCGGCACCGCGAGCAGCATGCCCAGCAGGCCCGCGACGCTCGCGCCCGCCGTCAGAGCGATCATGATCATGGCGGGGTGCATCTGGACCGTGCGGCTCTGGATGGCCGGCTGCAGGACATGGCCCTCCAGCACCTGGACCGCGAGCACCACCCCGAGCGCCCAGAGCGCGATCACGAACCCCCGGTCGGCGAGCGCGACCAGTACCGCGACCGCGCCGGAGAGGAAGGCCCCCAGATAGGGGATGTAGGCGCCCACGAAGACCAGCGCCCCCAGCCCCACCGCGCCGGGCACCCGCAGGATCAGCAGGCCCACCGTGATGCACAGGGCGTCGATGAGGGCGATGAACGTGGTACCGCGCATGAAACCCTCGACGGCCTCGAAGGCCCTGCGCCCCATGGCCTCCACGAGGGCGCCGGTACCGCGCGGGGCGATGCTGTGGGCGAGGCCCGCGGCCCGGTCGGAGTCACGCAGGAAGAAGAAGGTCAGCAGCAGCGCCAGCACACCGGTGGTGATGAGCGAGCCGATCAGGCTGATCCCACTGAGGAGTCCGCCCGCGGCACTCGCACCGAACTTCTCGACGAGGTTCTTGGCGTTGTCGACGAGGTCGTCCACGTCGGCGACCCCGGCGATGTCGAAGTGGTCGACGACCCACTGCGCGGTGTCCTTCAGCGAGTCGACGATCTGGGCACCCGTGTCGACGAGCGCCGTGACGACGATGTACCCGGCGCCGCCGACCACCCCGACGAGTGCCACGCAGGTGAGCCCGGCGGCCAGCGACCTGTTCACCCTGTGGGCGGTCAGCCAGCGGTGGACCGGCCCCAGCAGTGCCGTGCCGAGCAGGGCGAGCAGGACCGGGGTGACCGCCGTCTTGAGCACGACGACCAGCCAGATCGCCACTGCCGCGACACCGGCGGCCAGGAGCAGCACGCCGCACCAGGCGGCCGTCCGCCGCGCGATGTCGGGCAGGAGGGGCTTCCGGGTAGGCACCCTTCCACCCGATCACGGGGCCGACGCGGTGTCCCGCCCGCACGGGCGTACGGGTGACGGTCCGTCACCCGTACCCCCCGCGGTGCGGTCACATGCCGTGGACGGCGGGCACCGTGCCGAGGCGGCCCGCCTGGAAGTCCTCGAAGGCCTGCTTGAGCTCGTCCTGGGTGTTCATCACGAACGGCCCGTAGTGCGCCATCGGCTCACGGATGGGACGGCCGCCGAGCAGCACGACCTCCAGGTCCGGGGTGTTGCCGTCCTGCGCCTCGTCGGCACGGACGGTCAGCGAGGACCCCGTACCGAACACGGCGGTCTGCCCCATGCGGACCGGGCGGCGCTCCTGGCCGACGCTCCCGCGTCCTGCCAGGACGTACGCGAGGCCGTTGAAGTCCTCGCGCCACGGCAGGGTCACCTCGGCGCCCGGCCGGACCGTCGCGTGGACCATGGTGATCGGGGTGTGCGTGATCCCCGGGCCCTCGTGGCCGTCCAGGTCACCGGCGATCACGCGCAGGAGCGCGCCGCCGTCCGGGGAGGCGAGGAGCTGGACCTGGCCACCTCGGATGTCCTGGTAGCGCGGGGCCATCATCTTGTCGGCCTTGGGCAGGTTCACCCAGAGCTGGAGGCCGTGGAAGAGGCCGCCGGACATGACGAGGGACTCCGGCGGGGCCTCGATGTGGAGGAGGCCGGAGCCTGCCGTCATCCACTGGGTGTCGCCGTTCTCGATGGTGCCGCCGCCACCGTTGCTGTCCTGGTGGATGAAGGATCCGTCGATGAGGTAGGTGACGGTCTCGAAGCCGCGGTGCGGGTGCCAGGGGGTGCCCTTGGGCTCTCCGGCGGCGTACTCCACCTCACCCATCTGGTCCATCATGATGAACGGGTCGAGGTGCCGGTAGTTGATCCCGGCGAAGGCGCGCCGCACCGGGAAGCCCTCACCCTCGAATCCGCTCGGCGCGGTCGTGACGGTCAGCACGGGACGGGCCACGGCATCGGCCGGGGCGGCGACCTTGGGCAGGGTCAGCGGGTTTTCAACGGTCACTGCGGGCATGGGAGCCACCTCCGGAGGTCTTCTGCATTCAATTTAGTTGAATGGTGAACATCTAGCAAGGCGACATTCATTCCCGCCCGGCCCCGGACCGCACGAAGGGGCCCGTACCCAGTCGGTACGGGCCCCTCCCCGGGTCCCGCGATCAGCCGCGGCGACGTACGCCTCGAGCCTGCGCCACCCTCAGCCGTACATGCGGCGCATGGCGAAGTCGACCATCTGCTCCACGGCCTTGGCGTCGAAGACCATGCGGTGATCGCCCTCCATGTCCAGGACGAAGCCGTAGCCGGTCGGCAGCAGGTCGATCACCTCGGCCCCGGTGATCACGAAGTACTTGGACTCCTTGCCCGCATAACGCCGCAGCTCCTTGAGCGTGGTGAACATGGGGATCACCGGCTGCTGGGTGTTGTGCAGAGCCAGGAATCCGGGGTTGTCACCGCGTGGGCAGTAGACCTTCGACGTCGCGAAGATCTGCTGGAAGTCCTCCGCCGACAGGGACCCGGTCGTGAAGGCCCGTACCGCGTCGGCCAGGGAGGGCGGCGAGGGTTCGGGATACAGCGGCTGCTCGCCGTAGCCGCCACCCATCTGCTGCTGTGCACCCGGGTTCTGGTCGTAGCCATACATGCCGCAAAGAGTAATCGGACACATCGAGCCTTGAGGGGTTGCGTCTTATTACTGACGGGTAGCATCATCGTAGGGGTCAGCTGATATACCCACGTCCGCCCGTCGCCCGATCCTCACTCCTCCACGGGGCGCTGCGCGCCACTGCTATTGATTACGGAGCCTTCCCATGGGGCACTACAAGTCGAATCTCCGCGACATCGAGTTCAACCTCTTCGAGGTCCTCGGGCGCGACAAGCTGTACGGCACCGGCCCGTTCGCGGAGATGGACGTCGACACGGCGAAGACCATCCTCGACGAGATCAACCGGCTCGCGGAGAACGAGCTCGCCGACTCCTACGCCGACGCCGACCGCAACCCGCCGGTCTTCGACCCGGAGACCAACACCGCGCCGGTCCCCGACACCTTCAAGAAGTCGTACCAGGCCTTCATGGACTCCGAGTACTGGCGCCTGGGCCTTCCCGAGGAGATCGGCGGCACCACCTCCCCCCGCTCCCTGATCTGGGGTTACGCGGAGCTGCTGCTCGGTTCCAACCCGGCCGTCTGGATGTACTCGTCCGGCCCGGCGTTCGCCGGCATCCTCTTCGACGAGGGCAACGAGGCGCAGAAGAAGGTCGCGGAGATCGCCGTCGAGAAGCAGTGGGGCTCGACGATGGTGCTGACCGAGCCGGACGCCGGTTCGGACGTGGGCGCCGGCCGCACCAAGGCCGTCGAGCAGGAGGACGGCTCCTGGCACATCGAGGGTGTGAAGCGCTTCATCACCTCGGGCGAGCACGACATGTCCGAGAACATCCTCCACTACGTGCTGGCACGCCCCGAGGGCGCGGGCCCGGGCACCAAGGGGCTCTCCCTCTTCCTGGTCCCCAAGTTCGAGTTCGACTGGACCACCGGTGAGCTCGGTGCGCGCAACGGCGTCTACGCGACGAACGTCGAGCACAAGATGGGCCTCAAGGCGTCCAACACCTGCGAGATGACCTTCGGCGACCAGCACCCCGCGAAGGGCTGGCTCATCGGTGACAAGCACGAGGGCATCCGCCAGATGTTCCGCATCATCGAGTTCGCCCGCATGATGGTCGGCACGAAGGCCATCGCCGCCCTGTCGACCGGCTACCTCAACGCGCTGGAGTACGCCAAGGAGCGCGTCCAGGGCACCGACCTTTCGCAGTTCATGGACAAGACGGCCCCCAAGGTCACCATCACGCACCACCCCGACGTGCGCCGCTCCCTCATGACGCAGAAGGCGTACGCGGAGGGCATGCGCTCCCTCGTGCTGTACACCGCCTCCGTCCAGGACGCGATCCAGGTGCAGGAGGCCGCGGGTGAGGACGCCAAGGCGCTGAACGGCCTCAACGACCTGCTGCTCCCGATCGTGAAGGGCTACGGCTCCGAGAAGTCCTACGAGCAGCTCGCGCAGTCGCTCCAGACCTTCGGCGGCTCCGGCTACCTCCAGGAGTACCCGGTCGAGCAGTACATCCGTGACGCCAAGATCGACACCCTGTACGAGGGCACGACGGCGATCCAGGGCCAGGACTTCTTCTTCCGGAAGATCGTCCGCGACCAGGGCGCCTCGCTGAACACCCTCTCCGAGGAGATGAAGAAGTTCCTCGCGGGTGCTCAGGGCAACGAGGAGCTGTCCGGCGCGCTGGACAGCCTCGCCAAGGCCGTCGTGGACCTCGAGGCGATCGTCGGCACGATGATCACCGACCTCACCGCGACCGGCGAGGACGTCAAGAACATCTACAAGGTCGGCCTCAACACCACCCGCCTGCTCATGGCCTCCGGCGACGTCGTCGTCGGTTACCTGCTGCTGAAGGGTGCGGCCGTGGCAGCCGAGAAGCTGCCGAGCGCCTCCGCGAAGGACGTCGCCTTCTACCAGGGCAAGATCGCCGCCGCGAAGTTCTTCGCCGCGAACGTCCTGCCGGGTGTCTCGGCCGAGCGCGCGCTCGCCGAGGCCGTGGACAACTCGCTGATGGAGCTGGACGAGGCCGCGTTCTAAGGTCTCCCGTTCGGCCTTCGGCAGAGACGGCCCGCCCCGGGTACCCGGGGCGGGCCGTCTCCATGACCGGCGCACGGGCGGCGGCCTTTTCCGGACGATGGGCCGCGGCCCTCGTCCGACGCGGCGAATGATCCCGTTCAGCCGTCGTTAAAGTGAAGAGCATGAGTTCTCCCCTCCGCTTCGACCGCGGTCACACCGACGACCTGATGGCCTTCCTGATGGCCGGCCCCTCCCCGTACCACGCCGTGGCCGCCGCCGCGGCCCGGCTGGAGAAGGCAGGTTTCCGGCAGGTGGAGGAGACCGCGGAATGGGACGCCACCACGGGCGGGAAGTACGTCCTGCGCGGCGGGGCGATCGTGGCCTGGTACGTGCCGGAGGGGGCCACGGCCCACACCCCGTTCCGGATCGCGGGTGCGCACACCGACTCCCCCAACCTGCGGGTCAAGCCGATGCCCGACACGGGGTCCTACGGCTGGCGGCAGATCGCCGTCGAGATCTACGGCGGAACGCTCCTCAACACCTGGCTCGACCGCGACCTCGGCCTCGCCGGCCGGATCTCGCTCCGGGACGGTACGCACCGGCTGGTGAACATCGACCGCCCGCTGCTGCGCGTGCCGCAGCTGGCCGTGCACCTGGACCGGTCGGCCAACACCGAAGGGCTCAAGCTCGACCGTCAGAAGCACATGCAGCCGATCTGGGGGCTCGGTGAGGTCGAGGAGGGCGACCTCATCCGCTTCGTCGCCGAGGAGGCCGGCGTCGACGCCGACGACGTCACCGGATGGGACCTGATGCCGCACGCCGTCGAGGCGCCCGCCTACCTGGGCCGCGACCGCGAGCTGGTGGCCGGACCCCGCATGGACAACCTGCTCTCCGTACACGCCGCGACGGCCGCGCTGGCCGCCGTGGCCGGGCTGAACGACGACGAGATCCCGTACATCCCCGTGCTGGCCGCCTTCGACCACGAGGAGAACGGCTCCCAGTCCGACACCGGCGCGGACGGCCCGCTGCTCGGCGCGGTCCTGGAGCGCTCCGTGTTCGCCCGTGGCGGCAGCTACGAGGACCG
Source organism: Streptomyces sp. NPDC005566 (assembly GCF_040605575.1). Lineage (NCBI taxonomy): Bacteria > Bacillati > Actinomycetota > Actinomycetes > Kitasatosporales > Streptomycetaceae > Streptomyces > Streptomyces sp. NPDC005566. Next base: position 340,289 of record NZ_JBEXDB010000003.1, read on the forward strand.
TGCCAGGGCGTTCGCCGGAACCATCTGCCTCTCCTCCGACACCGGTCACGCCATCCACCCCAACTACGGCGAGCGCCACGACCCGACGCACCACCCGGTGGTCAACGGCGGTCCGATCCTCAAGGTCAACGTCAACATGCGGTACGCGACGGACGGCAGCGGCCGGGCCGTGTTCGCGGCGGCGTGCGAGAAGGCGGGCGTGCAGTGGCAGACGTTCGTCTCCAACAACGCGATGCCCTGCGGCACGACGATCGGCCCGATCACCGCCGCCCGGCACGGCATCCAGACCGTCGACGTCGGCGTCGCGATCCTGTCGATGCACAGCGCCCGCGAACTGTGCGGCGCCGACGACCCCTACCTGCTGGCGAACGCCCTGGCGGCGTTCCTCGCCGGCTGACCCTCCGCCGCCTCAACGGGGCACCGGGACATGGTTGTTGCCGGGCCGGGTACGCGACCGGTACACCGGCCCGGATTCACCGGGTCGTCGAGGAGGCGGAAATCATGGGGCTCGGAGGATGCATTCTCCTGATCGGTGCCGGGGCGATTCTCGCTTTCGCCACCGACTGGAAGCTGGACACGGTCAACGTCGACATGGTCGGCTGGATCATGATGCTGGTCGGCCTCGTCGGGGTCTTCGTCTACATGAGCATCGCGCGCCGTCGCCGCATGGTCGTGCCGCCCACCACCACGGTCGTGTCGGACAACGAGCGCCCCTACCAGTGACCCGAGTACGCGGACGCGGCGTCGTACGGGGTGGAGCCGGCCCCCGGGGCGACGCGTTCCCGGGACCCTGTTCGACTCACGGCGGTTCGGGGAACGGCTGATGCGGCGCCGTTGCGCAGCCCGACGCCACGGGCTGCGCAACGGCGCCGACGGCTTCCGCGTCCTCAGCCCCGGTCGTCCATGCCTGCCAGCACCAGCGGGAGCCTGGACACCCCGTCGGCGGTGACGCGGACGGGCACCCCCCAGTCCTGCTGGTGCACATGGCAGGCCGGGTACTCGTTCTCCGGGTCGTCGTCGCAGGACGCCGCCATCGCGGAGACGTGCAGGACGCCCTCGGTGACACCGTCCGCCAGGACCAGGTCGCGCCCCAGGTCCGTACCCGGCCCCGAACCCTCCGCCAGCATCTCCGGCGGGGTCGAGGAGACCAGCAGCCGGGTCGAGGGACCGTACCGGGTGTCCAGCTTCTGGCCCGCGGGTGCCTGGAAGACCACGTCCAGCCGCAGCGTTCCGTCGGCGATCTCGGTGGCGGCGCGCTTGGTGCGGTGCGCCTGGTCGGCAACACGTACCGCCTCTTCGGGCAGCCGCAGCCTGGTCAGCCGGTGCCGGGCCGACTCGACGACGACCAGATCGCCGTCGACGAGCACGGCGTCACTCGGCTCACGCAGATCCGTGGCGAGCGTGGTGACCTCACCGCTCCCGGGGTCGTAACGCCTCAGGGCGTGGTTGTACGTGTCGCTGACGGCGACGGAGCCGTCGGGCAGGGCCGTGACACCCAGCGGGTGCTGGAACAGGGCCTGGCCGGCCGGGCCGTCGCGGTGGCCGAAGTCGAAGAGTCCGGTACCGACCGCGGTGTGTACGGCGCCCTCCCGGTCGACGTAGCGCAGCGAGGACGTCTCCGAGTCGGCGACCCAGAGCCGGTCCTCGGCCGCGGCGAGACCGGACGGCTGCGCGAACCACGCCTCGGCGCCGGGTCCGTCCACCAGCCCCTCGTTGGTCGTCCCCGCGGCGACCCGCACCGTGTCCCCGGCCGGGTCGTACGTCCACAGCTGGTGCACCCCGGCCATGGCGATCCACAGCCGGTCACCGAACCAGGCGATGTCCCACGGCGAGGAGAGGTCCACGTCCCGGGCCGGACCGCTGGTCGCGGAGCCCTGCCACCACTGACGGCCGGTTCCGGCGAGTGTCGTCGTGAGTCCGGTCGTGAGGTCGAGCGCACGGATCGCGTGGTTCACCGTGTCCGCGACCGCGATCCTGCCGTCGGGCAGGACCGCGAGCCCTTGCGGCTCGCTGAACCGGACCTCGTCCGGACCGCCGTCCACGAGCCCGCGCTCACCGGCACCGAAGTGCCTGCGGACCGTCTCACCGTCCGCGTCGAGCTCGACCAGACGGTGCCGGGTGGTGTCGGAGACGAGGAAGCCACCGTCGGACAGCAGCAGCGCCTTGCCGGGGAAGCGCAGATGCGTGGCGACGGGCTCGGGCGCCACGTACGGGCCGTCGCCGCGGCGCAGCGTGCCCTTCTCCGCGTGCTCGGCCTCCAGCTCCTCGACGAGCTTCTCGATGGCGTGCGCGTGCCCCTCACCCGCGTGCTGGGCGACGATGTAGCCCTCGGGGTCGACGACGACGAGCGTCGGCCAGGCCCGCACGGCGTACTGCTTCCAGGTGGCGAGCTCGGGGTCGTCGAGTACGGGGTGGTGCACCTCGTAGCGCTCGACCGCGTCGACGACTGCCTGGTGCTCCGCTTCGTGGACGAACTTCGGCGAGTGGACGCCGATGATCACCACGGTGTCGCGGTGCTTCTCCTCCAGCTCGCGCAGCTCGTCCAGGACGTGCAGACAGTTCACACAGCAGAAGGTCCAAAAATCCAGGATCACAACGCGTCCTCGCAGATCAGCGAGGGTGTACTGCTGGTCGCCTGTATTGAGCCAGCCGCCCTTGCCGATCAGTTCGGGGGCGCGAACGCGTGCACGTGCAGTCATGACAACAGTCAACATCACCTCTGCCTGCGCGCATTCCGGTGGGGTGTCGTGGAACCTGTGATCCATGAGACTTCTCGTACGTGAGCGTCTGTTCGCCGTCGGTGACGACTACTGGATCGAGGACACGGACGGGCGCAAGCTCTTCCTCGTCGACGGCAAAGCCATGCGGGTCCGCGACACCTTCGAGCTCAAGGACGCGGACGGCCTGGTCCTGGTGGAGATCCGCCAGAAGCTGCTCAGCCTGCGCGACACCATGATCATCCAACGGAACGGGGAGGATCTCGCCAAGATCCGGCGGAAGACGCTCTCCCTGCTCCGCAACCACTACAGGGTCACCCTGGTGGACGGCACCGAACTCGACGTCAGCGGCAAGATCCTGGACCGCGAGTTCGCCGTGGACTACGACGGCGAACTGCTCGCGCAGATCTCCCGGCGTTGGCTCACCGTCCGGGACACGTACGGCATCGACATCGTGCGCGAGGACGCCGACGCATCTCTGCTCATCGCGGTGGCGGTGTGCGTGATCGTCCTCGCGGACAAGGAGCACGACAAGGAGGCCGACGAGGGCTGACAGCCGGACCAGGGCTGTTTCACGTGAAACAGCCCGCCCGTACCTACGTGAGCGACGGAGGGGCGAGACCCAGGCGCCGGTCCTTGAGTGCCGGGAACTGCTCCCGCGTGGTGGCCGTTCTCGCCGGGTCGAATTCCACGGTGAGCACCTCCTCCGCGGCCCCCGCCTCGGCGAGCACCTCGCCCCACGGGTCGACGACGATGCTGTGCCCCGCCTGCTCGACCCCGCCGTGGGTACCGGAGGAGCCGACAGCCAGGACGTACGCCTGGTTCTCGACGGCCCGGGCCTGCGCCAGCAGCGTCCAGTGCGAGCGGCGGCGCTCCGGCCAGCCTGCCGCGACGACCAGCGTGTCGGCGCCCGCGTCGACCAGCCCCCGGAACATCTCCGGAAAGCGCAGGTCGTAGCAGGTGGCAAGACCGAGAGTGGTCTGCGGCAGGGCGACCGTGACGAGCTCCTCGCCGGCACCCATCATCACCGCCTCGCCCTTGTCGAAGCCGAAGCGGTGGATCTTGCGGTAGGCGGCGGCCCGCTCACCCTGGGGCGAGAAGACCAGCGAGGTGTTGTAGAGGGTCCCGTCATCGGCCCGCTCGACGAAGGAACCCGCGTGAAGCCAGACCCCGGCCTCGGCCGCGGCCTTCGCCATCACGTCATGGGTGGGCCCCTGGAGCGGTTCGGCCTCGTCGGCGAAGGCGGTGTACGCGAAGGCGCCGACCGGCCAGAGCTCGGGCAGGACCACCAGATCCGCATCCCCCTGGGCCACGACCAGCGAAGCCGCTCGTTCCCTACGGGAATTGACTGATTCGTCCGGGTCTACTGCGATCTGGATGAGGGAGGCGCGCACACTACCACCGTCCTGGCATTCGAGCCGTCAACACGGGCCTACGATCGTCACACGAAAGCACTGCCGGGGTGCCTGCTCGCAGCGTAACTTAGCGAGCGAACCTCCCACGCAGCCCGCAGACAGCGCCGTCAGTGCCGGCCAGCCGCCAGCACTCCCTGCACTCCAGCCCATGCACCGCAGAACCGCCCGAGGGGTCCCGTGACCGTCCATCCCAGCCTCCAGACCTACGCCGATGCCTGGACCCAGTCCGTCGAGTCGATAGCCGAGCTGGTGAAGCCGCTCGCCGAGGGGGAGTGGAACCGCCGCACACCCTGCCCGGGCTGGTCGGTGCGCGACATCGTCTCGCACGTCATCGGCATGGAGTGCGAGCAGCTCGGCGATCCGCGCCCGATCCACACACTGCCGCGCGACCTCTACCACGTGCAGAACGACCACCAGCGGTACATGGAGATGCAGGTCGACGTACGGCGCCACCACACGGCGCCGGAGATGACCTCCGAGCTGGAGTACACGCTCATCCGCCGGATGCGCCAGCTGCGCAACGAGGCGCGGGCGCCCGAGACGATGGTGCGGGCGCCGCTGGGCGCCGAGCAGACGCTGGAACTGGCCCTGCACATGCGGGCCTTCGACGTCTGGGTCCACGAGCAGGATCTGCGTGCGACGCTGGGCCGGCCGGGGAACATGGACTCCCCCGGCGCCCTGATCGCGCGGGACACCCTCCTGGCCGCGCTGCCCGATGTGGTCGCCAAGGACGCGGGCGCGCCGCCCAATTCGGCGGTGGTGTTCGATGTGCACGGTCCCGTGGAGTTCCTGCGCACGGTCCGCGTCGACGGGGACGGACGCGGTTCGGTCGACGGCGCGCCGTCCCTGGGCCCCGCGGCGACCCTGGGGATGGACTGGGAGACGTACTACCGCCTGGCCTGCGGCAGGGTGCGCCCGCATGCGGTCGAGGACCGGATCAAGGTCGACGGCGACCAGGACCTGGCGGCCGGTATCCTGCGGAACTTCGTCGTGACGTCGTAGTGCCGTCGAGGCACTGACGGGGCTTGCGTACCGGAGTGACGTGACCGGCGGCGCCCGTCCGTCGAAGGACTGGGACGGGCGCGCCGCCGGGGCGCGGTCACGCGGGTACGTGCACGGCTTCCACCCGGCTGACCACGTGGTGGTCGCGTTCCCGGTGCGTGGCACTCGCGTGCAGCCGCAGGATCTGCAGCACCCCGAGCGCCTCCAGGACGAACACCGAGGCGAACGCGATGCGGTAGTTGTCACCGGTCGCGTCCAGCAGCACGCCGACCGCGAACAGCGTGGTCATCGAGGCGACGAATCCGCCCATGTTGACGATGCCCGACGCGGTGCCCTGACGCTCCGGCGGATTGGCGGGCCGGGCGAAGTCGAAGCCGATCATCGACGCGGGTCCGCAGGAACCGAGCACCACGCACAGGGTGACCAGCAGCCACATCGGAACGTGGTCCGCGGGGTGGAGGATCGTCGCCGCCCAGAGCAGCGCGGTCACCGCGACGGTACCGAGGGCCAGTGGGGTGCGCGCCGCATGGTGCCGGGCGATGATCTGCCCGTAGACGAGGCCCACCACCATGTTGGAGAGCACCACCAGGGTGAGCAGTTCACCGGCGGTGCCCCTGCTCAGCCCCTGCGCCTCCACCAGGAACGGCATGCCCCACAGCAGCAGGAAGACCATCGCGGGGAACTGGGTGGTGAAGTGCACCCACATGCCGAGCCGGGTGCCCGGTTCCCGCCAGGCGGCGGCGATCTGCCGGCGCACGTAGGCGGCACCCGCGTGTTCGGCGGGCGGCGGTTCGTGGCCCTCGGGGTGGTCCTTCAGGAAGAGCATCAGCACGACCAGCACCACCACGCCGGCGAGCGAACTGCCCACGAAGGTCGCGGTCCAGCCGAACCCGTGCAGCGCGCGGGCGATGAAGAGGGTCGAGACGAGGTTGCCCGCCATGCCGAACAGCGCGGCGACCTGGCCGATCAGCGGGCCGCGCCGGGCGGGGAACCAGCGGGCACCTAGGCGCAGCACGCTGATGAACGTCATCGCGTCGCCGCAGCCGAGCAGAGCGCGGGAGGCGAGCGCCAGGCCGTACGAGGGGGAGAGCGCGAAGCCGAGCTGTCCCAGGGTGAAGAGCACCGCCCCGATGGTGAGGACCTTCTTGGTGCCGAGCCGGTCGACCATCAGGCCGACCGGTATCTGCATGCCCGCGTAGACGAGCAGCTGGAGGATGGAGAACGTCGACAGCGCCGAGGCGTTGACGTCGAACCGGTCGGCGGCGTCGAGCCCCGCGACGCCCAGGCTCGTACGGAAGATGATGGCCACGAAGTAGACGGCCACCCCGATGCCCCAGATCCGGGCGGCACGCCGGCCGCCGGGCGGATCGCCCGGCAGGGAGAGGGTGGGGGCGCCGGATGTCACCGGTCATCACCCCTGACCAGCACCCTGACCCGGCTGACGTGGCGGCGCACGACCTGCGCGGCGCCTTCCGCGTCACCGGCCCTGATGGCGTCCAGCAGCTCGCCGTGCTCGGTGATGTTGGCGGCGACCCTGCCGGGGTGCGCCTCCATCACGGCGACGCCCATCCGCAGTTGCCGGTCGCGCAGCTGGTCGTAGAGGCGCGAGAGGATCTCGTTGCCCGCGTTCCGCACGATCTCTGCGTGGAAACAGCGGTCCTTCACCGATACGGCGGACAGATCCCCCTCCTCGGCCAGCTGCCGTTGTTCCGCCAGCAGCTGTTCGAGCCGGGCGATCAGCCGTGCCGGAGCGGGAACGGCCTTGCGGGCGGCGAACTCCTCGACGAGCAGCCGGGTCTCCACGACGTCCGCGATCTCCTGCGCGGACACGGCGAGCACCAGGGCGCCCTTCTTCGGGTAGAGCTTGATCAGCCCTTCGACCTCGAGGCGCAGCAGTGCCTCCCGCACAGGGGTACGGGACACTCCCACGGCCTCTGCCAGGTCGCCCTCCGTGAGGAGGGTGCCGCCCTCGTAACGACGGTCCAGGACCGCCTTCTTGATGTGCGTGTACACACGCTCGGCGGCGGGGGGCTGCTTGACGGGGGCAGGGGGTGCGGCGGGCATGCACACAGCATAGATACAACATGTACCCATGACAGGAGCCGTCCACGATGCGGGACCCGACCCGGAGCCGCACTGCCCGTCGGCCGGGCGGCCGAAATCACCCGCTCGGGGATACATCCATTCGCGGCTTTCAGGAGTCTCACCTTCGAGCGGCACCCTCATGTAGCCGCATTTCGGCGGTATTTGGAGCGTTTGACTTGAAAATCGGTCTTAAGGGCATAAATCGCGCAACCGTTGCCGCCACCGTGGTCTTCACCGCGGGCGCTGTCCTCACGGGCAGCGCGTTCGCCTCCACGGCACAGGCAGCGACTCCGCCCACGCCCACGATCGCCGCCAAGGGCGGCTTCGTGATGGACAACGGCACCGCGAGGGCGCTCTACAGCAAGAGCGCGGACATCCGCCGCTCCACCGGCTCCACCACGAAGATAATGACCGCCAAGGTGGTGCTGGGCCAGAAGAACCTCAACCTGGACACCAAGGTCACGATCCAGAAGGCCTACAGCGACTACATCGTCTCCAAGACCGCCTCGTCGGCCCGGCTGATCGTCGGCGACAAGGTGACGGTCCGCCAGCTCCTCTACGGGCTGATGCTGCCGTCCGGCTGCGACGCGGCGTACGCCCTGGCCGACAAGTTCGGCACCGGCACCACCCGCGCGGCGAGGGTCAAGTCCTTCATCGGCAAGATGAACGCCGATGCCAAGGCCCTCGGCCTGAAGAACACGCACTTCGACTCGTTCGACGGCATCAGCAGCGGATCGAACTACTCGACGCCCCGCGATCTGACGACGATCGCCAGTGGCGCGATGAAGAACTCCACGTTCCGCGCCATCGTGAAGACGAAGTCGACGAAGCAGAAGGTCACGACGAAGACCGGCGGCTACCGCTACATGTCGTGGTCCAACACCAACACCCTGCTCGGCAGCTACACCGGCGCCATCGGTGTGAAGACCGGCTCGGGCCCGACGGCCAAGTACTGCCTGGTCTTCGCCGCGACCCGTAACGGCAGGACCGTCATCGGCACCGTGCTCACGTCGACGTCCTCGACCACCCGGACCGCGGACGCGACGAAGCTCATGGACTACGGCTTCAAGAAGTAGCTCCAAACACGTCATACGGAGAGAGGGGCCTCCCGCATCGCGCGGGAGGCCCCTCTCTCCGTATGTGGAACAGGCTCACTAGGCCCAGGTGATCAGTCGCTTCGGCTGTTCCAGGATCGCCGCGACGTCCGCGAGCACCTTCGAGCCGAGCTCGCCGTCGACCAGCCGGTGGTCGAACGACAGTGCCAGCGTGGTCACCTGGCGGGGCTTCACCTTGCCCTTGTGGACCCACGGCTGCGGCTTGATCGAGCCGACCGCGAGGATCGCGGACTCGCCCGGGTTGAGGATCGGCGTACCCGTGTCGACGCCGAAGACGCCGACGTTCGTGATGGTCACCGTGCCGCCCGCCATGGCCGCCGGGGACGTCCTGCCCTCGCGCGCCGTGGAGACCAGCTCGCCCAGTGCCGCGGCCAGCTGGGGAAGGGTCTTGTCGTGCGCGTCCTTGATGTTCGGCACGATCAGTCCGCGCGGGGTGGCCGCGGCGATACCCAGGTTGACGTAGTGCTTCCGCACGATCTCCTGGTTGGCCTCGTCCCAGGCCGCGTTGACGTCCGGGTTGCGCTTGATCGCGACCAGGAGCGCCTTGGCGATGATCAGGAGCGGGTTGACCCGGACTCCGGCGAGGTCCTTGTCCTCCTTGAGCTCCGCCACCAGCTTCATCGTGCGGGTCACGTCGACCGTCACGAACTCGGTGACGTGCGGAGCCGTGAAGGCGCTGCCGACCATGGCCTGCGCGATGGCCTTCCGTACGCCCTTGACCGGGATACGGGTTTCCCGGGCGCCCGGTACGGCCTCCACCGCGGGAGCGGCGGGAGCAGCCGGAGCGACCACCGGCGCCGGTGCGGCGGGGACCTCGGCAGCCGCGGGCGCGACCGCGGCGTGGACGTCCTCGCGTGTGATGACGCCGCCCTCACCGGTCGGGGTGACCGTCGCGAGGTCGATGCCCAGGTCCTTGGCGAGCTTGCGCACCGGCGGCTTGGCGAGCGGCCTGGTCTCCGGGACCACGGCACCGTGGCCGTTGATCTCGGCCTGGATCGCGGCCGCTGCCGGACCCGGGACCTCGACGCCCTTGCGGGCACGGCGCTTGGTGGAGGCCTCGGCCACGCCGTAGCCGACGAGCACCGGCTGACGGCCCTTGGGTGCCTCCGGCTCCGCCTTCGCCACGGGCTCCTGTGCGACCGCCGAAGCGGCTTCCGGAACGGCGGGGGCGTCACCGCTGCCGGGCGCCACGTCCACCGAGATGATCACCTCGCCGACATCGACGGTCGTGCCCTCGGGGAAGCGCAACTCGTGCACCACCCCATCGAACGGAATCGGCAGCTCCACGGCGGCCTTCGCCGTCTCGACCTCGCACACCACCTGTCCGTCGGTGACGGTGTCGCCGGGCTGGACGAACCACTTGAGGATTTCCGCCTCGGTCAGTCCTTCGCCCACATCCGGCATCTTGAACTCGCGGAAACGAGCAGACGTTTCGGTCATCGTCGTCACGATCCCTCTCCTCAGTACGCCAGCGAGCGGTCGACGGCGTCGAGCACCCGGTCGAGACCCGGCAGGTACTCGTCCTCGAGCCGGGCCGGCGGGTAGGGGACGTGGTAGCCGCCGACCCTCAGTACCGGTGCTTCGAGGTGGTAGAAGCAGCGCTCGGTGATCCGGGCGGCGATCTCGGCACCGGAGCCGTAGAACACCGGCGCCTCGTGGACCACCACGAGCCGGCCGGTCTTCTCGACCGACGTCTGAACGGCGTCGAAGTCGATCGGGGACATCGACCGCAGGTCCAGGACCTCGAGCGACTTGCCCTCCTCCTGCGCGGCGGCGGCCGCTTCCAGGCAGACCTTCACCATCGGGCCGTACGCGGCGAGCGTGAGGTCGGAGCCCTCACGTGCCACGGCGGCCTTGTGCAGCGGGCCGGGGATGGACTCGGTGTCGAGCTCTCCCTTGTCCCAGTAACGCCGCTTCGGCTCGAAGAAAATGATCGGGTCGTCGCTCAGCACGGCCTGCTGCATCATCCAGTAGGCATCGCTCGCGTTGGACGGCGAGACGACCTTCAGGCCCGCGACGTGCGCGAACAGGGCCTCGGGCGACTCACTGTGGTGCTCGACGGCACCGATGCCGCCGCCGTACGGGATACGGACGACGACCGGCATCTTGATCTTGCCGAGCGCGCGGGCGTGCATCTTGGCGAGCTGCGTGACGATCTGGTCGTACGCGGGGAAGACGAAGCCGTCGAACTGGATCTCGACGACCGGGCGGTATCCGCGCAGGGCCAGGCCGATCGCCGTACCGACGATGCCGGACTCGGCGAGCGGGGTGTCGATGACACGGTCCTCGCCGAAGTCCTTCTGGAGCCCGTCAGTGATGCGGAAGACCCCGCCCAGCTTGCCGACGTCCTCACCCATGATGAGGACCTTGGGGTCGGTCTCCAGCGCCTTGCGCAGCGACTCGTTGAGCGCCTTCGCGATGGACATCTTCTCAACGGCCATGGCTAGTTGCCCTCCTCGGCGAACGATGCCTGGTAGGCGGCGAACTGTGCGCGCTCCTCGTCGACGAGCGGGCTGCCGTCGGCGTAGGCGTGGTCGAAGATCGCCAGCCGGTCCGGGTCGGGCATGGCCCGTACCGCTTCGCGTACCCGCTTGCCGAGGGTCTCGCTCTCCTCCTCCAGCGCGGCGAAGTACTCCGCGTCGGCGAGGCCCTGGTTCTCCAGGTACGTGCGCAAGCGCAGGATCGGGTCCTTGGCCTCCCATGCCACCCGCTCCTCGTCCGCCCGGTACTTGGTCGGGTCGTCGGAGGTGGTGTGGGCGCCCATCCGGTAGGTGAACGCCTCGACGAGGGTGGGGCCCTCGCCCCGGCGGGCACGCTCCAGCGCCGACCTGGTGACGGCCAGACAGGCCAGCACGTCGTTGCCGTCGACCCGGACACCAGGGAAGCCGAAGCCCTGTGCGCGCTGGTAGAGCGGCACTCGGGTCTGCTTCTCGGTGGGCTCGGAGATCGCCCACTGGTTGTTCTGGCAGAAGAACACCACGGGGGCGTTGTAGACGGCGGAGAAGGTGAATGCCTCCGCCACATCGCCCTGGCTGGAGGCGCCGTCACCGAAGTACGCGATCACGGCCGAGTCCGCACCGTCCTTGGCGACGCCCATGGCGTAGCCGGTGGCGTGCAGGGTCTGCGAGCCGATGACGATCGTGTAGAGGTGGAAGTTGTTGGTCGTCGGGTCCCAGCCACCGTGGTTCACACCGCGGAACATCCCGAGCAGATTGGTCGGGTCGACCCCCCGGCACCAGGCGACACCGTGCTCCCGGTAGGTCGGGAAGACGTAGTCGTCGTCGCGCAGAGCCCGGCCGGAGCCGATCTGCGCGGCTTCCTGGCCCAGCAGCGAGGCCCACAGGCCCAGCTCGCCCTGGCGCTGCAGCGCGGTCGCCTCGGCGTCGAAACGGCGGGTCAGAACCATGTCGCGGTACAGACCGCGCAGCTCCTCGGCGCTCAGGTCGATCTCGAAGTCCGGGTGCTCGACGCGCTCGCCCTCGGGCGTCAGCAGCTGTACCAGCTGGGGCTCGGAACTCTGTGGTGTCTTCGCGGCGCTGGTCCGCTTGCTGGCGCGTCGCGGTTTGCGCGCGGCAGTGCTCTCCACGGTCACGTGCGTGCTCCTCCGTCGGTCCGGCCCCCGGGATGGCCGGGAAGCCAGTGCGGCTCGCCTGTGTCCGGACCCGTGCACGGGGTGGGTGCGCTCGGCCGGGAACAGGCGTGACAGGTGCCCCGGCGAGCGCCCTGTCATAGGCACGTTACCCAGTGCACCGCATAACTGCGAAACACCTTGTGACCTGCGATTTTGCTTGGATTTCCAAGTAAATCGAAAAAATCGCGAAGTCTTGCTGGTCACAGCACTGGCAACAGCCTTGCAGGCCGCCGGAACAACGGCACGTTATCCCGGCCGCCACCGCCAGGGAAGGGCATACAGGAAAGGAATGTGTGAGACTGCGATTGTGCCCGAAGATGGAAAAATCACTGTATTTCTGCTGGACGACCACGAGGTGGTACGGCGCGGAGTCCACGAGCTGCTCTCCGTCGAGGAGGACATCGAGGTCGTCGGCGAGGCCTCCACGGCCGCTGACGCGCTCGTACGCATCCCGGCGACACGGCCGGATGTCGCCGTCCTGGACGTACGGCTGCCGGACGGCAGCGGAGTCGAGGTCTGCCGCGAGGTCCGCTCGAAGGACGAGTCGATCAAATGCCTGATGCTCACCTCGTACGCCGATGACGAGGCCCTCTTCGACGCGATCATGGCCGGCGCCTCCGGATACGTGCTGAAGGCGATCCGCGGCAACGAACTGCTGAATGCCGTACGGGACGTCGCGGCCGGGAAGTCCCTGCTGGACCCGGCGGCCACCGCGCGGGTCCTGGAGCGGCTGCGCGAAGGAAAGAACGGCAAGGGCGACGACCGGCTCTCCGGCCTGACGGACCAGGAGCGCAGGATTCTCGACCTGATCGGCGAAGGGCTGACGAACCGGGTCATCGGCGAGCGGCTGCACCTGGCCGAGAAGACCATCAAGAACTACGTCTCCAGCCTCCTGGCCAAGCTGGGCATGGAGCGGCGCTCGCAGGCCGCGGCGTACGTGGCCCGGCTCCAGGCCGAGAAGCGCTGAGCTGCGCGGCCGGGACTTTGGTCCCGGCACGACCGGGGCGGCCGACTCTTACACGGCCCCTACAGGTGCCGGAGAGTGGAGCGCATGCCCTCTCCCCGCCCCTCCGACGAACTGCACGCCATCGAACTGCTCGGCAGCGTCCGCTACGGCCGGCTGGCCACCAGCATGCGCGCCCTGCCCTTCCTGGCCGTGGCCCGTCACCTGGTGATCGAGGGACATGTCGTCCTGCGGATGCACAGGGGGCTCGGCCATCACGAGTCCTGCGACGGGAGCGTCATCGCTTACGGCGCGGACAACTTCAACTCCCGGACGGACGGGGCGTCCGACGGCACGGAGGACCTGTGGTCGGTCCAGTTCACCGGCCCCGCCGAGATCGTGCACCCGACCGCTGACCAGCGGGAACACTTCGGGGAAGGCCCCGCCGAGGTGAACGGCGAGACCTTTGACCCGGTGTTCGTCCGGCTCGATCCGCACGTTGTTCAGATGCACACTCTGAGCTTCCGCGCAAGTCAGAGAAATCAGCCACTCAGCGTCACCTAACATGTGGCGAGTGCTGCGCTCATCTGTGACCCTCCCGCCTGTTCCGCCGGTCGGCGAGGTGCTGCGCCGCTATCCGGACGCCGGCGAGCCCCTCGCCTGCGAGCCGCTCACCAAAGGCCTGCTCAACCACGGCTACCGGATCTCCACGACTCGCGGTGCGTACTTCCTCAAGCACCACCTGGACAAGCACCACCTCGACGACGCCAGCGGCGACCACGCCACGATCGTCCGGCAGCACCGGGCGACCCAGCAGCTCCACTCCCTGGGCGTACCGGTCGCCCCTCCCCTCGCGGACACAGAGGGTGACACCGTCACGGTGATCGACGGTCAGCACTATGCCCTGCACCCCTGGGTGGACGGTCTCCACCGGGACGGCGCCCAGCTGACGACCGCCCAGTCGCAACGGCTCGGGGCGCTCCTCGGGGCCGTACACACGCATCTGGAGCAGGTCATGGAGGCGGATCCGCCTCCTCCGCTACGAGGGCAGAGCCCCGATCCCGCCGACACCTTCGCGCTGATCGACGACCTGCTGGCGGCCGCGCGCGGCATGGGCCCCCGGGACGCCTTCGACGAGCTCGCCGTGCACCGCCTCCTCGAACGCCGCACCCTGCTGGAGCAGCACGCGCACCGACGCCCGCCCACCCCGGCGGGGCCGGCCAGGGGCTGGGTGCACGGCGACTTCCACCCCCTGAATCTGCTCTACCGGGGTGCGGACCCCGTCGCGATCGTGGACTGGGACCGGCTGGGCGTGCAGCCCCGTGCCGAGGAGGCCGTGCGGGCAGCGGCAATCTTCTTCGTCCGGCCGGACGGGGAACTGGACCTGGAGAAGGTCCGGGCCTACGCGCGCGCCTACCGGCGGTCGGCCGGGGCCGGAGCGGCCGAACTGGCGGCGGCGGTGCACCGCGTGTGGTGGGAGCGGCTGAACGACTTCTGGATACTTCGCTGGCGCTACCGCCTGCACGACCGCAGGGCCGACCCGCAGTTTCCTGCGGTGTCGGCCCTGGCGGTGTGGTGGACGCGGGAGTACGAGGCGGTGTGCGGGGCCTTCACCGGCTGAGGGACCCGCGGCGTCTACCCGGTGGCGCCTCCAGCGGGATCGCCCGCGGCAGCACCACCCGGGGTACCAGCGGTGCTTCCGTCCGTGGTCCCCGTCGTAGTCGCTCCGGTGTCTGTTCCGGTTCCGCCGTCGTCGGTGCCGCCGTCGTCGTCGCCCGTTCCGCCGTCCGTCGTCGTGGTGCCGTCGCTCGTCCCCGGGTCCGGCGACGTCGGGGTCTCCGACGGCTCCTGAGTCGGCTCGGTCGGCTCGGAGGACGGGGTCCATGTCGGGTCCTTGGTGGGCCAGGTCTGGCCGCCCGTGGAGTCGTCCGGTTCCTCCGTCTCCTCCGTCTCCTCGTCCGTCGGCTCCGGGGAGGTCTCCGACTCGGACGGGGAGACGGAGACCGACGGGTCGGTCGGTGTCTTCTTGTCGTTCGCGTCGTTCGCCGCGTTGACGGCGAACGCGACACCCGCGCCGATCGCGATCAGGGCCAGCAGGACGAAGAGCCACATCTTGCCGCGCCCACCACCGTTGTGGTGCCCGCCGGCGTACGCCCCGTCGTCGGGGTTCATGGGCGGCAGGATCGGGCCCTGCGAGGTGTCCCCGTGCATCGGGTGACCCATCGCCGCCGTACCGCCGCCGATGTTCATCGGCGCGGTGTGGCCGCCTTCGTGCATCACGACCGGGCCGGTGTTCCAGGTGCCCGTGTGGCCGCCCTGGACCTGGAGCATCTGCAGGCTGTACTGGACCAGTCCGCGCATCTCCTCGGCGCTCTGGAACCGGTCGTCCGGGTCCTTCGCGAGCGAGCGCATGACGAGGCCGTCCAGCTCCGGCGGCACGCCGTCCGAGACCTCGGAGGGCGGCACCGGAATGTCCTGGACGTGCTGGTACACCACGGAGAGAGGGGTCTCACCGGTGAACGGCGGGCGCAGGGCGAGAAGTTCGTAGAGCAGGCAGCCGGTGGCGTACAGGTCGGAACGGTGGTCGACCGCCTTGCCGAGCGCCTGTTCGGGGGAGAGGTACTGAGGCGTACCCATGACCATGCCCGTCTGGGTCATCGTCGACTGGGCGCCGTGCAGCGCACGGGCGATGCCGAAGTCCATCACCTTGACCGCGCCGGAATGCGTGATGATCACGTTCGCGGGCTTGATGTCACGGTGCACGATGCCGTGCTGGTGGGAGTACGCGAGCGCCTCCAGCACACCCGAGACGATGATCAGCGCCTGCTCGGGCGGCGGGGCCTCGGCGTTGAGCAGCAGATCACGGATCGTGCGGCCCTCGACCAGCTCCATGACGATGTACGGAACGGTCGCGCCGGCCACGACGTCCTCGCCGGAGTCGTACACGGCGACGATCGCATGGTGGTTGAGGCCCGCGACCGACTGCGCCTCGCGCGTGAAGCGGGCCTTGGACACCGGGTCCTCGGCGAGATCGGAACGGAGCAGTTTCACCGCGACCGTGCGTCCCAGACGCACGTCCTCCGCGGCGAAGACCTCGGCCATACCGCCGCGACCCAGCCGGTGGGTCATGCGGTAACGGCCGTCCCCGACCACGCCGCCGACGATCCCGGAGTCGGTGCCATCCGAGAATCCGCCGCCGTTTGCTTCGGGTTCGGGTGCCATCAGTCCTCGCCGTCGTATCTGTCCGCGCTTCTGCGCGTTCTCACGGTGCCTTGCTGCATTGCCACGTCACGCTACAGCCTCTGCCGGACACACCGGTTCCGAGAGGGACGGGTCATCCAATCGGCTGGCGCGCCGCTCACGCAAATTCCATGCGGTTCCTGTAACGCTTCCGAGACGCTTCTTGTGCGTAGGGTCACGGAACGGGCACCTGGCTTGACGTGTCGGACCCCTCGGGCAGACTTGGCCCGTAATAGGGATCACGCGTCCGTGGGCGCCGAGGGGGATGCAAGTCATGAGCCAGGACGGCGCACACGGCGCACAGGGTCGCTACGCGGGCGGTTCCGTGGCCGGCGGCCGCTACCAGCTGCGCGACCTTCTCGGCGAAGGCGGGATGGCGTCCGTCTACCTCGCGTACGACGCCGCCCTCGACCGGCAGGTCGCGATCAAGACGCTGCACACGGAGCTGGGGCGCGAGCAGTCCTTCCGCGAGCGGTTCCGGCGCGAGGCGCAGGCCGTCGCCAAGCTGCAGCACACCAACATCGTCTCGGTGTTCGACACGGGCGAGGACGAGCTCGGCGGCGCGCTGATGCCGTACATCGTCATGGAGTACGTCGAGGGGCAGCCGCTCGGCTCCGTCCTGGCGGCGGACATCCAGAACCACGGCGCCATGCCCGCCGACAAGGCGCTCAAGGTGACGGCCGACGTGCTCGCCGCGCTGGAGACCAGCCACGAGATGGGCCTGGTCCACCGCGACATCAAGCCCGGCAACGTGATGATGACCAAGCGCGGCGTCGTCAAGGTCATGGACTTCGGCATCGCCCGCGCCATGCAGTCGGGCGTCACCTCGATGACCCAGACCGGCATGGTCGTCGGTACACCCCAGTACCTCTCGCCCGAGCAGGCCCTCGGCCGCGGCGTGGACGCGCGGTCCGACCTCTACTCGGTCGGCATCATGCTCTTCCAGCTGCTCACCGGCCGGATCCCGTTCGAAGCGGACTCCCCGCTCGCCATCGCCTACGCGCATGTGCAGGAGGAGCCGGTCGCACCGTCCAGCATCAACCGGTCGATCACTCCCGCGATGGACGCGCTCGTCGCGCGCGCGCTGAAGAAGAACCCGAACGAGCGCTTCCCCAGTGCCGCCGCGATGCAGGACGAAGTGGTCCGCGTGCTGAGCGCCGGCGGCCACGGCGGCGCTCCGGTGATCATCGGTGGCGCCGCTCCGGCGAACAGCGGCTCGGGCGTCGGCTCGGCCGTCTTCCCGCCCGTCGACCAGACCACACCCGCACCGCACGGCGTGCAGACCCCGTACCAGCCGCAGACCCACCAGCACCACCAGCCCGGCCCGTACGGCCCGGTGACCCCCGCGCCCACTCCCGGCTACGGCTACCCGCAGGCACCCCAGCCTTACGGCACCCACGCACCCCTGGCACACCAGACGCCGCCCCCGTACGTGCTGTCCCCGCAGTCCGCCACCGCCGTCAACGGCGGTGGCGGCTCCAAGCGCAACATGCCGGTCGTCGTGGGCTCGATCGTGGTCGCCCTGCTCGCGATCGGCGGCCTGGTCACCTTCCTGAACATGAAGGACGACCCGGACAACGGCAAGGGCGGCGACCCGGACAGCAGCGAGTCGACGGTGGCGGGCGAACACAAGCCGCCGGAGCGGAACCGGACGATGGACACCGAGGACTGCACCGACGCCATGGAGGACACGGACGACCCGGCGAAGGTCCAGGCGCCGAGGTTCGTCTACAAGGACATCCTCTCGGCGAGGGATTGTGCTCTGGCCGCAGGCTGGACCATCAAGGAGATCAAGGAGCCGGGCAACACCTATGCCGAGGGCCAGGTCGTGGGCCAGTTCCCGTCCTCCGGCACCGCTGTGTCCGAACGGGGCGCGCACTTCGAGCTGAAGGTCTCCACCGGCGATCCTGCCTGAGACGGGGGGCCGTGACGGGAAGTGACTCCCGAGCCGGCTTCCGAAACTCAGTCGGCTCACGCCCACGTGAGCGGTAAGGTCCCCCAGAGCGTAAACCGAACGCTTGGTCTATTTGGGGGACTGATATGAAATCGCGCAGCTTACCTGTGCTCGTCACTGCAGCCGCAGCTGCCATCTTCGCAGCTATGGGCACGGCCCCGGCCTCTGCCGCTTCGTATGACCTGAACACGGAGACGACCGGGGCCTTCGGTCACGGCTCGGTCGACTTCAACAGCCGGACCTACCTCAGCAGCATCCATCTGCGCAGCGTCGACACCGCCTCCGACGGACACCACGTACGCATCCGCCTGGTCACGAAGCGGAATGACGGGACCAATGCCTACTGGGCATGGCGTGCCAACTACGGCGGACACGGCAATCAGGAGGAGTGGTACACGAGCCTCTCGGACGCCCGCGGAGTCAAGGCAATCCTGCTGCAGACGTGCCGCGCCGAGGGAACCACGCTCTTGAACTGCGACAACAGCCCATGGCGGAATAACCCTTACTACTGATCCGGCCGGCTGCATCAGGTGGCGAGTTCGGCGCCGGGCGCGCCGGACTCGCTTCACGTCCCGGAATGCTGAACAAGCAGCCCCGTGTGACGCTGTCCTCATGGCTCCAGGACTCCATCCACGGGCATCACGATGCGTGGTCTGCCTGGTGCTGGCGGTCGGAGCAGCGCTGGCGCCTCATACCTGCGCGGGGGCAGATCTCGCCCACGACACCTCCACGGCCCGCGCGCGCGTCATGGCAGCTACGGATCCCGCGACAGCGTGGATCGAAGCGAACGCGCGCGCGTTGCGAGCCCCAGCGAGCCCTCCCCCCTCCGCCGAGGAGTCGTCCATGGCCGGAAGGGAGGCCGGGGAGGGCCGGGCGCGGCCAGGTCGATCGCTCACCCCCATGGAACTCGCGGACGCCTCGGCCGCCGCGGACGAGGTCCCGCCGGAGGCGGATCCCGACGAGGTACCTGTGGCCACACCCCCGCCCGACGCGTTCCCCGAGCCCGGCCGGACCTCACGGCAGGCACTGGACGAGCCCGCCGTACGACAGATGCAACAGGTGTCTCTGGGGGCGGGGATCGCCCTGGTCGGACTGGGTCTGGGGTTCCTGGGACTGCGGCTGCGCCGCCTGAACTGATCGCCGGAGGGACTTGCCCTCGACAACATACTCGGTATACATACTCAGTATGTCGATCCGTCACGGGCTGCTGGCCCTCCTGGAGCGAGGGCCTCGGTACGGCTCCCAGCTCCGTACCGAATTCGAGTCCCGCACCGGCTCCACCTGGCCGCTGAACGTCGGCCAGGTCTACACGACCCTCAACCGGCTGGAACGCGACGGCATGGTCGCCCAGGACGGTGAGGACGACGCGGGCCACGCGTTGTACTCGATCACCGACGACGGCCGCACCGAACTGCGGAACTGGTTCGAGACCCCGGTCGACCGCAGCAACCCGCCCCGGGACGAGCTGGCCATCAAACTCGCGATGGCGGTCGGGGCGCCCGGCGTCGACATCCGGGCCGTCATCCAGTCCCAGCGCAGCCACACCGTGAAGGCCATGCAGGACTACACCCGGCTGAAGGCACAGGCACTCGCGGACGTCCCCGCCGACCGCGACGAGGTCGCCTGGCTCCTCGTGGTGGAGCAGCTGATCTTCCAGGCCGAGGCCGAGGCCCGGTGGCTGGACCACTGCGAGTCCCGCCTCGTCCGCCTCGCCGAAGCCGCCGCCACCGAACCCGCTGCCGGGCCGGGGTCCGCCGCGGCCGCCGGTCGCGGAAGCGCCCGCACAGCATCGTCCCGGCTGCGCGGCATCCGCCGCTGACCAGGAACAGCTGACCGCTCGCGCCTGCGCCTGGCCAACGTGACAGACCGCCGGCCCCGCACCGACCATGTGCACGTCGTTCCTAGGGGGAACCACCCACCATGTCCTCGTCCGCACCGTTCCCGTCCACCGGCCTGCCCGTGGACGCCCCCGTCCTCGAACTGAGAGCGCTGACCCGTACCCACGGCTCCGGCATCGCGGAGGTGCACGCCCTCCGCGGCATCAACCTCGCCGTGCACGCGGGAGAGCTCGTCGCCGTGATGGGTCCCTCCGGCTCCGGCAAGTCCACCCTGCTGACCCTGGCCGGCGGTCTCGACACCGCGAGCAGCGGCCAGGTCGTCATCGAGGGCCAGGACCTCTCCACGCTCGGCCGCAAGGGCATCGCCGCACTGCGCCGGCGCAGCGTCGGCTACGTCTTCCAGGACTACAACCTGATCCCCGCACTCACGGCCGCGGAGAACATCGCCCTGCCCCGTGAGCTCGACGGCGTATCCGTCCGCAAGGCGCGCAAGGAGGCCCTCGCCTCGCTGGAGGAGATGCACCTCACCGAGATCGCCGACCGCTTCCCGGACGAGATGTCCGGCGGCCAGCAGCAGCGCGTCGCCATCGCCCGCGCACTCGTGGGCAACCGCCGCCTCGTACTCGCCGACGAACCGACCGGGGCGCTCGACTCCGAGACCGGCGAGGCCGTCCTCGCCCTGCTGCGCAACCGCTGCGACGAGGGAGCGGCCGGCGTGATGGTGACGCACGAGCCGCGGTACGCGGCCTGGGCCGACCGTGTCGTCTTCCTCAGGGACGGATCGATCGTCGACCAGACCCTGTCCTCGGGCGCCGACTCGCTGCTCGCCGCAGAGGGTGCCAAGTGAGCGTCTTCACGGGGTGGCGCGCCGCCCTCCGGATCGCCCGGCGCGACGCCCTGCGGTCCAAGGGCCGCAGCGCGCTCGTCGTCGCCATGATCGCCCTGCCGGTCCTCGGCGTGACCGCCGCCGATGTCACCTACCGCAGCTCCACGCCGACAGCCGCGGAGGAGCTGACGGCCACGATGGGGTCGGCCGACGCCGTGTTCAGTTCGGCCGGCATGGGGCCCGTCCCTGTCGAGCAGCTGCCCGACCTCAGGACCTACGGCAGCCCGCCCGGCGCGCCGCAGCCGGACAGCGCCCCGAAGCCGGTCGACGTACCGAGCGCCTTCCCCGCAGGCTCGCGGTACATCACCGAGCAGGCCGTGCCCGCCACGGTCACCACCGAACACGGCATCGCCAACATCGAGATCGTCGAACTGCGCACCTCCGACCCCGCGGTCCGCGGCAAGCTCGACCTCGTCGACGGGGCCTACCCGAGCGGCAGGAACGAGGTCGTCGCGACCGAGCACTTCCTGGAGTCGTCGGGGCTGGGCATCGGCTCCCGCACCACACTGTCCGGTCCCGGGCAGACGTACACGATCACCGGCAGCGTCGAGCTGCACAGCGAGCTCGGCAAGAGCGCGCTGTACGCCGATCCGGGTGCGGTCCTCGCACCGTGGACGGCGGCGGCCGCCCGTGACGACAAGATCGTTCCGCCCCACCCCGGAGATGTGAAGTGGCTGGTCCAGGGCCCGGCCGACGCCGGTGTCACCTGGCCGGACGTGCTCGCGGCCAATCAGAAGGGCGTCCTGGTGCTGTCCCGCCAGGTCGCCCTCGACCCGCCGCCTGACTCCGAGGTGCCGATGGCCACGCGCGGCGGCACGGGCTTCCCCGACGGCTCGGCGGAGCTGAGCGCGGCCGTCGTGACCGTCGTCGCCATGGCGGTCCTGGAGGTCGTCCTGCTGGCCGGCCCCGCGTTCGCGGTCGGTGCGCGCCGCTCGCGCAGGCAGCTCGGCCTCGTCGGCACCTGTGGCGGTGACCGGAGCCAAGTAAGGGCAGTGGTGCTGGCAGGTGGCGTGGTGCTCGGCGGATTCGGGGCTGTGGCCGGTGTTGCCGCCGGTCTCGGGCTGACCGTCCTGTTCCGCCCGTTGATCGAGGGCTGGACCGAGAGCCGCTTCGGGGAGCTCGAGATCCGCCCCTGGGAGCTGCTGGCGATCGCCGTGATCGGCCTCGTCACCGGGATCCTGGCGGCGCTGGCCCCGGCGATCGTGGCCGGCCGCCAGTCAGTGCTGGAATCCCTCACCGGCCGCCGCGGAACACGCCGGAGCTCACGCGTCCTGCCGGCGGTGGGCTGCGTGGCACTGGCCGGCGGCATCGCTGTCGCCGTGTTCGGCGGCACCACGGGCAACACGGAACTGGTCGCCGGCGGCTCGGTCGTCGCCGAACTCGGCGTGCTCGCCTGCATCCCCGTGATCGTCGGCTTCCTCGGCCGGCTCGGCTCCAGGCTCCCGCTCTCCCCGCGGATGGCTCTGCGCGACGCGGCCCGCAACCGGGGTCGCACAGCGCCCGCCGTCGCCGCCGTGATGGCCGCGGTCGCGGGCACCGTGGCCATCGCCACGTACACGGCCAGCGTGATGGCGGAACACGACTACGACCACATACCGATGCTCACGCCCGGTACGGCGGCGCTCGTGGGATCCACGCCGACGGAGGGCGATCAGCTCCCGCTGGCCCGTGCCGCCGTCGAACGGAATCTGGCCGTCAGCGGCGGCCGTGCCGACTTCGGACGCGTCTGGGCGGGCTCCGACTGCTCCGTCTACTACGAGGAGGAGAACGGCTGCGGCACGCTCGACATGGTCAAGCCGACCGGCGAGGGCCACAGCTGCGCGCTCCAAGGAGCGGGCGCCAGGAAACTCGCCGAAGGGCTCTCCGCCGACGCGCACAAGAAGCTGATGAGCTCCCCCGCCTGCGTCGACGAGTACAGACAGGCGTACTCGTTCGATTCGGGTATCGCCAAGATCATCGTGGGCGACGCCTCCCTGCTGCCCTCGTACGTGAAACTCGACGACCCCGCGGCGGCGAAAGCGCTGGCGGACGGCACACCCGTGCTGCTCAACCCGGCGTACGCGGAGCACGGCCGGATCACCCTGAAGGCCGTCCACACGTACAACAAGCGCGACACCGAGAACCGGAAACTGCACCCGGGCGGGGCCAGGACCACCACGAACCGGATCAAGGTGTACGTCGCGCCCGAAAAATACGCCGCCACCCCCGGAATCCGCATGATCCTGCCGCAGAAGACCGCGGAGCGTCTCGGACTGCACACCCAGGACTACGGCAGCATCTACACCGTCACGCACACCCCGACGGATGCCGAGCAGCAGTCGGTGCAGGCGGCGTTCGCGCAGACCGGGGACTCCGCCTACCTCCAGGTGGAACAGGGCCGGGACTCCCAGGAGGAGGATGTGATCCTGCTGATCCTCGCCCTGTTCGCGGGCGTGGTGACCCTGGGGGCAGCCGCCATCACGACCGGCCTCGCCAAAGCCGACGCGGAGGCCGACCTCACCACCCTCAGCGCGGTGGGCGCGCCCCCGGGCGTGCGGCGTTCGCTCTCCGGCTTCCAGTGCCTGGTGGTCGCGCTCACGGGGGTGCTGCTCGGCACGGTGGCAGGCATCGTGCCCGCGGTGTCGCTGCGTCTCATCGACCTGCGCAAAGCGATGGAATACATGCGTGAGGAGCCCATGGACTCCGCGTACACGCCGATCGTGCTGCCGTGGGAGACCATCGGGCTGCTGGCCTTGGTCGTGCCCGTCCTGGCCGGGCTGCTCGCCGCCGCGTTCGCCGGGTCGCGGCTGAAACTGGCCCGCCGCGCAGGGTGAAGGACCGCTGACCGGCTGTTCCGGTGCCCCCGGAAAGGGTGGATCATCCCTTTCCGGGGGCACCACCGTGATGTGCAGCAGGTATACGAGACAATGGCGGCATGGAGATGCCGAGGAATGACCGGTCGCAGGAGCACCCGCAAGTCCTTGTGGTGGGACAGGACGGAATGGCTATCGGCGGCGGTGGCAGTGACGACGAGTCGCGCGAGGTCCCGGTGACGGAGATGGTCGAACAGCCCGCGAAGGTCATGCGCATCGGCAGCATGATCAAGCAGCTTCTCGAGGAGGTCAGGGCGGCTCCTCTCGACGAGGCGAGCCGGGTCAGGCTCAAGGAGATCCACCAGAGCTCGGTGAAGGAGCTCGAGGACGGGCTGGCGCCGGAACTGGTGGAGGAGCTGGAACGGCTCTCGCTGCCGTTCACCGAGGAGTCGGTCCCGTCCGAAGCCGAACTGAGAATTGCGCAGGCCCAGTTGGTCGGCTGGCTGGAGGGCCTCTTCCATGGCATCCAGACGGCCCTGTTCGCCCAGCAGATGGCGGCCCGTGCGCAGCTGGAGCAGATGCGACGCGCACTTCCTCCAGGCGTGAGCCACGAGGACGAGGAAGGCGGTACGGACCCGCACGGTCCGGCCCGATCCGGCCCGTATCTGTAGGCCTGGCCTTCGTCATCCGACCTCAGGTCGCCGAACGCGGTACGCGCAGGGGCCCGGCACACGCTGTGTGTGCCGGGCCCCTGCGCGTCGGTGGTGCTGCGCGTAAGCGGCGCCTCGGTGCCGTGCTCGGCGTTCCGTGGTCTGTTGCCCGGTGCTTGATGCCCGGGGCTCGATGCCTGGGCCCGGTGCCCGGTGCTTGATGCCCGGGGCTCGATGCCTGGGCCCGGTGCCCGGGGCCACGCCGTGGCCGTAGCTCGGCTCAGGCGCCCGGTGCGAGCAGGAGAACCTTGCCGATGTGCGCGCTCGACTCCAGCACCCGGTGGGCCTCCGCAGCGTCCGCCATCGGCACCGTGCGGTCCACGACCGGCCGGACGATGCCCTCACCGATCAGCGGCCAGACATGTTCCCGTACGGCTGCGACGATCGCGGCCTTCTCCGTGAGCGGACGACCGCGCAGAGAGGTGGCCGTGACGGCAGCACGCTTGCTCAGCAGAGCGCCGAGGTTCAGCTCGCCCTTGACGCCCCCCTGGAGCCCGATGATCGCCAGCCTGCCGTTGACGGCCAGGGCCCGCACGTTCCGGTCCAGGTACTTGGCCCCGACGATGTCGAGAATGACGTCGGCACCCGTGCCGTCCGTCGCCTTGCGCAGCTCCTCGACGAAATCCTGCTCGCGGTAGTCGATGAGGATGTCGGCGCCGAGCTCCTGACAGCGTGCCAGCTTCTCCGGCCCGCCCGCGGTCACCGCGACGCGCGCACCGACGGCCTTCGCGAGCTGGATCGCCATCGTGCCGATCCCACTGGACCCGCCGTGGACCAGCAGCGTCTCGCCGGGGCGCAGATGGGCGACCATGAAGACGTTCGACCAGACCGTCGCGGTCACCTCGGGCAGCGCGGCAGCCGTCACCAGGTCCACGCCCTCGGGCACGGGCAACAGCTGCCCGGTCGGCACGGCAACCTTCTCCGCGTAGCCTCCGCCCGCCAGCAGCCCGCACACTTCGTCGCCCACCGACCAGCCGGTCACTCCCGGACCGAGGGCGGCGACACGGCCCGCGCACTCCAGACCGGGGTAGGGGGAGGCGCCGGCCGGGGGGTTGTAGAAACCCTGCCGTTGCAGGACGTCGGCCCGGTTGACGGCGCTGGCCACGACCTCGACGAGGACCTCGCCCTCGCCTGGTACGGGATCGGGGACCTCGGCCCATACGAGCGCCTCGGGGCCACCGGGTTCGGGGATCGTGATCGCATACATGGCCGCGAGGCTACTCCGCTCGGCCCGGCGAACGCGGCACACGAACACGGCGCGGTCCCGGCGGCGGAGGTCCTAGGGACGCTTGGCCTGCGGCGGATGGTTCATGGGCGGGATGTGCAGCGGGCTGGCGCGCACGATCGTGATCACCCGGTCCGTCAACTGCAGGGGGCTGGCCGCCGGATCGTCGTAACCGAGCAGCCTGTGGCCGCGCAGCACACTCACCACGAGGTCCTCGGTCTCCCGGACGCTCTTGCCCACCTCGGCCTTTATCACCGGCCGTTCGACGAGATCGAGACCACTGCCCTGCTGAATGAGGTCCTCCATCACGGTGCCCGCGCTCGGGCTGAGTACGGAGAGCCCCAGCAGACGGCCCGCCGCGCTCGCGCTGGTGATCACGGCATCGGCGCCGGACTGGCGCAGCAGAGGCGCGTTCTCCTCCTCGCGCACGGCGGCGACGATTTTCGCGCCCCGGTTGAGCTGACGCGCGGTCAGTGCCACGAGTACAGCTGTGTCGTCGCGCTGCGTGGCGATGATGATCTGACGCGCTTTCTGGACCTCTGCCCGCAGCAGTACATCGCTGCGTGTCGCATCGCCCAGCACGCCGACGAAGCCTTCGGCATTGGCCGCTTCGATCACCTTGCCGGCCGGATCGACGATGACGATCTGGTCCTTCTTGAGACCCGTGGCGCAGAGCGTCTGGATCGCCGAACGGCCCTTGGTGCCGAAACCGACGACAACTGTGTGTTCACGCAAGTTGGTTCTCCAACGGTTCAGCCGGAAGTCCTCCCGGGTCCGTTCCGTCAGGACCTCGAGGGTGGTGCCGACCAGGATGATCAGGAAGAGCACGCGCAACGGCGTCACCAACAGCACATTGACCAGGCGGGCCGTCTCGCTGTAGGGGACGATGTCGCCGTATCCGGTCGTCGACAGCGTCACCGTCGCGTAGTAGACGGCGTCGAGAAGGTCGACCTTCCCGTCGGCGTTGTCGTGGTACCCGTCTCGGTCGATCCAGACGATGAAGACCGTGGTGGCCAACACCGTCAGAGCCATCGCCAGCCGTTTGGCGACCTGGCGCAGCGGTCTGTCGACGACCCGTCGGGGCAGGAGCACCCGAGTGGGGACGACGTGCTCGTCCGCGCGCCTGGCCATCGCGTCCTGGCCCGGAAGTTTCACGTGAAACACCCTTCCGTCCACGGCGTTGCCGAGGCCCACGGTAGATCGAGGATCTCCACCTCGGTGCCGGACCGTACCCCGCCGGGCGGCACAACGGCCAGTCCGTCAGCAGCGGCGATCCCGCGCAACATCGCAGGTCCGTTGTAATGCAGGGGAACGACGTGGTCCGTGCTGCCCGCTCTGTCCGCACGATGGACCACCGGGACGAGCCGGGTGTCGTGCGGATGCCCGTGCACGTCGTCCCGCACAATCGCCCGGTACGGATCCTGAGCGGCTCGTCCGGCGAGCCCCCGGAGCAGAGGCTCAGCCAGCGTGAGCAGCCCGGAAACGGCGGCAAGCGGATTGCCGGGCAGCCCGACCACGTAGGCGCCGCCGTCGGCCTGCCGGGCAAGGAGCATGGGGTGCCCCGGGCGCACGGCCACCCCGTCGACCAGCAGTTCGGCCCCCCTCTCGGCCAGGACCGGGTGGACGTGGTCGACGGGCCCGGCGGCGGTGCCACCCGTGGTGAGGATCAGATCGGCGTCCGAGGTGGCAAGGGCGTGCCGGAGCGTCTTCGCGTCGTCGCCCAAGCGTTGAGGGGCAGTCACATCGGCGCCCAGGGACCGGAGCCAGGGCGCGAGCATGGGGCCGAGCGCGTCCCGGATCAGCCCGTCGTGCGGCAAGCCGGCGTTGAGGAGCTCGTCGCCGAGAACGAACACGTCCACGCGGGGCCGGGGTACGGCAACGAGGGCGTCGTAACCCGCAGCGGCCGCCAGCCCCAGTACGGGAGGGGTGACCAGGGTGCCGACGGGCAGGAGCTGGTCGCCGGAGCGGCACTCCTGACCGCGGGGCCTGATGTCCTGCCCTGGGACGACCTCGCGGGTCGCGTGGAGCAGCCCCTTGGCCTCGTCGCTGCGGGCGTGTTCGCTGCGGATGACCGCGGTGGCGTCCACCGGAATACGGGCCCCGGTGGCAATCCGTACCGCTTCACCGTCGGGAAGCGGCGCCGACGCGCTGCGTCCGGCGAGCAGCCCTTCACCCGCACGTACGGTCCACGGGCCCGGTCCGGCAACGGCCCAGCCGTCCATTGCGGACGTGTCGAAGGACGGCAGATCGGTGAGTGCCACAACCGCCTCGGCCAGGACGTGGCCGAGCGCCCGGTCCAGCGGAAGTCGGTGCGCGGCAAGAGGTGCGGCACGGCCGAGGCGCTCGGCCAGAGCGCGGGCTTCGGCCCATGGGGTGCTGTGGGCGCGGGTGCGGCGGGCTTGCGCGGAGGGGGAGACGCGGTTGGCGGACGAGGCCCCGGAGCGACTCGGGGAGCTCGGGGAGCTCGGGGAGTCCGGGGATGTGTCGCTGGGGAGCTGGTGTCGGGGGGGCTGGTCTCCGGGGGACTCCGCCTTGCCCGAGTCCGGCGGCGAGGACGGCTCCGGCGAGGAGGACAGGCCCACCGAGTGCGCCGGACCCTGTGCCGGGTGCGAAGCCTGTGGCCGGCGCCCGACGAGAGCCAGGGCCTGCTCGACGGCACGCTCCTCCTCAGCGGCCCGCGCCTCCTCGACCGACACGTCCTCGACCGACATCGACGAAGTCCGGCCCTCGTTCGGGGCCGGGGTTCGGGACCCGCTGCCCGTACGTCCGGACGGCAAGGGACCCCCGTCGTCGGCTCCGAGTGCCGTCATGGCGTGCCGGCCCCGTTGCCGCTGCCCGCTTCGTCCTCCCACCGGAGGGCGAGCGCGGTGGCCTTCCTGGTGGCCTCCGCCACCGCTTCGGCCGCGGCCTCCGGGCTCGCGCCGCTGCTCGCCTTCGCTGCCGCGTACCCCACCAGGAAGGTGGTCAGAGGTGCGGCAGGCCGGGCGACGCCATGGGCGGCATCACGGGCGAGATCGAGCAGAACGCCGGTGTCGACGTCGAGCTCGATGCCCAGTTCGTCCTTGACTGCGTTGATCCATTCATCCAGCACGGTCCCATGCTCCCTGATGCGCGCCCTGGCGGCAGCAATGTCTTCCCAGGTGTCGCAGTCGAACGAGGCCAGAGGACCCGCCTCGACCCGGACCAGGTCCAGTTCAGCGGTCAGCAGCCGCAGTGGCAGCCCCGCGAGACTGCCGTGCTCGGTGGCGAGAAGTGCGAGCTCACGGCGCAGCGGCTCGGCTCGGTAGACCGCGACGAGCGGCTGTTCCCGCCCGGCCGGGTCGGTGCACAGGGCGCCTTCGTGAGCTCCCGTCGCGGCAGCGGCCAGCAACGAACCGACGGTTGCCTCCCCCAGGAACGGCAGATCCGCGGAGAGCACCAGAACGCTCTCCGCGGACGTGTGCCGCATTCCCGCACCGAGCGCGGCCAACGGCCCGCCACCCGCAGGTACTTCGCGCGTCCAGGTGACCGGGCGCATGGTAGGCCTTCGCCCGCCCACCACTACGGTGGCCCCGGCGTCGACGCAGACGCCGAGCACCCGGTCGAGCAGCGCGCGCCCGCCCACCCGGACCCCTGGCTTGTCGGCTCCCCCGAGCCGCTTCGCGGCCCCTCCGGCAAGAACGATGGCGTCATACACGGTCATGCTCCGAGTATGAGTGCCACCCCGCCCCACCGATCCCGCGGGGGGAGCCCGCGTCCGGCTACAGCGTGCGCAGCAGAACCGCCGGCTGCTCCACGCAGTCGGCCACGTACCGCAGGAATCCGCCCGCCGTCCCGCCGTCGCAGACCCGGTGGTCGAACGTCAGCGAGAGCTGGACGACCTGGCGGACCGCCAGCTCACCCTGATGCACCCACGGCTTGGGCACGATCCGGCCGACCCCGAGCATGGCCGCTTCGGGGTGATTGATGATCGGTGTCGACCCGTCCACGCCGAACACCCCGTAGTTGTTCAGCGTAAACGTCCCGCCGGTCAGATCCGCCGGGGTCAGCTTCCCCGTCCGGGCCACCTCGGTCAGCCGGGCGATCTCCGCGCCGACCGACTCCACATTCCGGGAGTGCGCGTCCCGAACCACCGGAACGACGAGCCCCCGCTCGGTCTGGGCCGCGAAACCCAGATGGACCTCGGCCAGCCGGACGATCTCCCGCGCTTCGGTGTCCACGGTCGAGTTGAGTTCGGGGAACCGGGCCAGGGCCGCTGTGCAGATGCGCGCCAGCAGGGCGAGCACCGACACCTTGGGCGCCGCGGCGGAACCACCGGCCTTGTTCATAGCTGCCCGCGCCGCCATCAACTCGGTGGCATCGGCGTCGACCCAGCACGTGGCATCGGGAATCTCGCGCCTACTGCGCGCCAGCTTGTCGGCAACAGCGCCACGCACCCCGCGCAACGGAATACGCTCGCCCGTCGCACGGGACGCCGAAGCAGCCACCGGAGGAGTCGACGGAGCCACAGTGACAATCTGCTCCTCCTCCGCGACCCTGATCGCGGATTCGACATCGGTACGCAGAATCAGCCCGTCCCGCCCGGAACCCGCCACCAGCCGGAGATCGAGACCGTGCTGTCGCGCGAGCTTCCGAACGAGAGGAGAGATGACCGCCACGGGCCCCGGCGCCTCCTCCGCAGCAGGAACCGGAGCCGTGGCCGGAGGCGTGGCCGGAGCCGGAGCCAAAGCCGTGGCCGTGGCCGTGGCCGTGAATGCCTCGGGCCGGACCCGGCGGCGGCGCGCAGCGGGTGCGCCCGTGCCGTAGCCCACGAGCACATTGCCGGACGCCGAGTCGCTGCCGGACGCCGGCTCGGTCGCCGTCGCGGCACGGGATCCGGACGAGGAACCGGAAGCCGGCCCCTGTCCCGTCACCGGCTCCTGCGACCCGACAGCCACCGTCAGAAGCGGTGCGCCGACCGGAAGTTCGGCACCCTCCTCGCCGAACCTCGCCGTCACCACACCCCCGTAGGGGCACGGCACCTCCACCATCGCCTTGGCCGTCTCGACCTCGACGACCGGCTGGTCGATGGCGACAACATCGCCGACCTCCACCAGCCAGCGCACGATCTCCGCCTCGGTCAGCCCCTCACCGAGGTCGGGCAGTTTGAATTCGAGCACCTGCGGCATCAGTTGTCCGCCTCCCACTGGAGCCGGGCCACCGCGTCGAGCACCCGGTCCACACCAGGCAGATGGTGGCGCTCCTGCATCGGGGGCGGATACGGGATGTCGAACCCGGCCACCCGCAGCACCGGCGCCTCCAGATGGTGGAAGCACCGCTCGGTGACCCGGGCGGCGATCTCTCCACCCGGACCGCCGAAGCCCGAGGACTCGTGGACGACGACCGCACGCCCCGTACGCCGTACCGAAGCGGCGACCGTCTCGTCGTCGAACGGCACCAGCGAACGCAGGTCCACGACCTCGAGATCCCAGCCCTCGGCCGTGGCGGCCTCCGCGGCTTCCATGCACACCGGCAGCGACGGCCCGTAGGTGATCAAGGTCGCGCTGCGTCCTGAGCGGCGGACAACGGCCCGCCCGATCGGCTCGACCACGGCAGGCGCATCCGGCGACCACGCCGCCTTCGACCAGTAGAGCCGCTTCGGCTCCAGGAAGACCACCGGGTCGTCGGAGGCGATCGATTCCCTCAGCAGCCCGTACGCGTCCTCGACCGTGGCAGGCATGACGACGTGCAGACCGGGCGTCGCCATGTAGTACGCCTCGGAGGAGTCGCTGTGGTGCTCGACTCCGCCGATCCCGCCGCCGTACGGCACCCGGACCGTGATCGGCAGCGGCATGGCTCCCCGGGTCCGGTTCCTCATCTTCGCGACATGGCTGATCAGCTGCTCGAACGCCGGATAGGCGAACGCGTCGAACTGCATCTCCACGACGGGCCGCAGCCCGTACATCGCCATTCCGACCGCCGCGCCGAGGATTCCCGCCTCGGCCAGCGGCGTATCCGTACAGCGGTCGTCGCCGAACTCCTTCGCCAGACCGTCCGTGACGCGGAAGACACCGCCGAGTGTGCCGACGTCCTCACCGAGCACGTGCACGGTCGGGTCCTCGGCCATCGAATCGCGCAGCGCACGGCCGAGCGCCTGCGCCATGGTGGCCGGCTTGGCCGTGCCCGCCCGCTCACCGGGCTTCGCCGCCACAGTCGTCATCGACCTTCCTCCGCGCCGCTCTCGCCGTGCTCGGCGTCCAGCTCGACCCTCAACCGGGCCGCCTGCTCACGCAACTGCTCGGTCTGTTCCTCGTAGACATGGGAGAACAGGTCCATCGGATCGAGCACCGGATCTGCGTTCATCTGCTCGCGCAACCCCGCCGCCATGCGTTCCGCCGCCTCCCGCACCGTCCCGATGCCGTCCTCGTCCAGCAACCCGCGCCCGGTCAGCTCCCGCTCCAGCAGCCGGATCGGATCGTGCCCACGCCACGCCTCCACCTCGCTGTCGACGCGGTACCGGGTGGCGTCGTCGGCGTTCGTGTGGGCTTCCATGCGGTACGTGACGGCCTCGACCAACGTCGGTCCCCCACCACGCCTGGCCCGCGCCACCGCCTCGCCGAGCACCTGGTGCACGGCCGGCGCGTCGTTTCCGTCGACCAGGCGGCCCGGCATGCCGTAGCCCACGGCCTTGTGGGCCAAGGACGGCGCCGCCGTCTGCTTGGCCAGCGGCACGGAGATGGCGAAGCCGTTGTTCTGCACGAGGAAGACCACCGGTGCCCGCCAGACAGCCGCGAAATTGAGCGCCTCGTGGAAATCGCCCTCGCTCGTCCCACCGTCACCGACCATGGCGAGCGCCACTACGTCGTCCCCCTTGAGCCGCGCCGCGTGGGCCAGACCCACGGCATGCGGCAACTGGGTGGCCAGCGGGGTGCACAGCGGGGCGATGCGGTGCTCACGCGGGTCGTAACCGGTGTGCCGGTCTCCCCGGAGCAGCGTCAGCGCCTCCACCGGGTCGAGACCGCGCGCCACGGCGGCGAGAGTGTCCCGGTAGCTGGGAAACAGCCAGTCACGCTCCTCCAGCACGAGCGCCGCCGCGATCTCGCACGCCTCCTGACCGGTGCTCGACGGATACACCGCGAGCCTGCCCTGCTTGGTCAGAGCGGTGGCCTGCGTGTTGTACCGGCGGCCTCGCACCAGCTCCCCGTAGAGCCGGAGCAGCAGCTCGGGTTCGACGTCGGCAGCGGCGTCCGTACCGAGCACGCGGTACGGCTCAGGGTCCGGGAGCAGCGGCGCGGGGTCGGTGAGCGGCTTCCAGGCCGGGGGCGGCGTGGGCCTGTAGGCAGCTGCGCCGGGCAGCTCTTGGACCGTCATGACAAGCACCTCCTGGCATCGAGATACATCGAGGGGTGTTCGAAATCTTCAAGAATGTCAAGGAATAGGCGAGACACCGGTGTGGTGTGCCTCACCTACCGATTGTTCGGTCGTGGGGGCATTTTGGCTACAGGCACCGTCAGCCTGTGGACAAACGGTTCTCCACAGCCTGGGATGGAGTCAGGTCGTCCACAACAGGGAGGCAGGGGCAGATGGCAGCTGAACAAATGGCCGACAGGGGCGACGGCCCCGGCCAGGTTCCGCCCGCGCGGCCGCTGGACTCCATCGACCGCGACATCCTCCGCATCCTGCAGACGGACGGCCGCGCCTCCGTACGGGCGGTCGCCGAACGCGTCCACGTATCGCGGGCCAACGCCTACGCACGGATCAACCGCCTCGTCGAGGACGGCGTCATCCGTGGCTTCAGCGCACGGGTGAATCACGAGCGGGCGGGGCAGGGCGCCTCCGCGTACATCACGCTCAAGATCGTCCAGAACTCCTGGCGCACCGTGCGCGAACAGCTCCAGGCCCTTCCGGGGGCCACCCACATCGCCCTGGTCAGCGGCGATTTCGACGTCCTGCTCCTGGTCCACACCCCGGACAACAGGGCACTGCGCGAACTGGTCCTGACCAGGATCCAGGCCATACCCGAGGTGCTCTCCACCCGCACCCTGCTGGTGTTCGAGGAGACCGACCTGGGCCCCCGCCCGGACCGCACGACAGAGCTCACCTAGGGCTTTGCGTTCGGATCAGGCCGGATCAAGCCTGATCAGCGGCTGGCCCGCATCCCCTCGAAGGCCAGCTGGACAACGGTGTCGGCCAGTTGTTCCCGCTCGGCCGAGCCACCCGGCTGCGGGCGGTACCACTCGACCAGGGAGTTCACCATCCCGAAGAGCAGCCGTGTGGCCATGCGTATGTCCACGTCGGCGCGCAGGTCGCCGTCCGCCACGGCGGCCTTGAGCAGTTCCGACACCCGCTGATCGAACTCGCGCCGCCGCTCCAGGGCCGAGCGCTCGGTCGCGGTGTTGCCGCGCACGCGCAGCAGCAGCGTGACGTACGGCAACTCGTCCATCAGCACCTCGACGGTGCGGCGCGTCACGTACTCGACCCGCTCGATCGCCCGTCCCCGCGTCGCGCCCGGCTCCTCGAGAATCCCGAACAGACCGTCGAGCGCCCGGCTCACCGCGCGCCGCAGCAGCTCTTCCTTGCCGGTCACATGGTGGTAGATCGACGATTTGGAGATGCCCGCCGCCTTGGAGAGGTGCTCCATGGACGTGCCGTCGTAACCGCGCTCGTTGAAGACACGGACGGCAACGGTGAGGAGGGTCTCCGGGGTGTACGTGTCCCGCTTGGCCGTGGTCATGACCGCGATCCTCCCCCATGAGTTGTCCACAGGTTTCCTGGGGCCCCTTGTCCCGACCGATCGTTCGGTTACTCTAACTCCGTCCGCACATCCCTGCCCAGCTCGACGAGGAGTTGGTCCGTCATGGCCGCCGAGCTTTCCACCGAGAAGCTGTCCGAGACCCACCGCCCTACGCTCGACCAAGCCCTCGACGCGATCCGTACGCGCGCCTACTGGTCCCCGCACCCCGAGCACCCGAAGGCCTACGGCGAGGGCGGCCTTCCCGGCAGCCTGGGCGCGGCCGAGGGCAAGGCCGCGTTCGACGCGGTGCTGAACACCAAACTCGATCTCGGCCAGCCCGGGACCGACGGCTGGACCGGAGGGGAGGTCTCGCCCTACGGGCCGGAGCTCGGCGTCGAGTATCCGCACGTCGATCCGGACGTCCTGCTCCCGGCGATGTCCGCCGGGTCGGGCGCCTGGCGTGCGGCCGGACCGGAGACCAGGGCCCTGGTCTGCCTGGAGATCCTCGCCCGGATCAGCGGCCGCACCCACGAGCTCGCCCACGCCGTGATGCACACGAGCGGGCAGGCTTTCATGATGGCGTTCCAGGCAGGCGGCCCGCACGCGCAGGACCGCGGCGTGGAAGCGGTGGCCTACGCGTACGCGGAGCAGATCCGCACGCCCCGGACCGCCGACTGGTCAAAGCCCCAGGGCAAGCGTGACCCGCTCCAGCTGCACAAGTCGTACACGGCGGCCGGCCGCGGCATCTCCCTGCTGATCGGCTGCAACACGTTCCCCACGTGGAACGGCTACCCGGGCCTCTTCGCCTCGCTGGCGACCGGCAACCCGGTCCTGGTCAAGCCGCACCCCGGGGCGGTCCTGCCGCTCGCGCTGACCGTTCAGCTGGCACGCGAGGTGCTGTCCGAGGCCGGCTTCGACCCGAATCTGATCGCGCTGGCAGCCGAGCGGCCGGGCGAGGGCATCGCCAAGTCCCTCGCGGTACGCCCCGAGATCAAGATCATCGACTACACGGGCTCCTCCGCCTTCGGCGACTGGCTGGAGGCCAACGCCAGGCAGGCCCAGGTCTACACGGAGAAGGCCGGCGTCAACACGATCGTCGTCGACTCCACCGACAACTACCGGGGCATGCTCGCCAACCTGGCCTTCTCGCTGTCGCTCTACAGCGGCCAGATGTGCACCACCCCGCAGAACCTGCTCATCCCCCGGGACGGCATCACGACCGACGCGGGCGCCAAGTCGTACGAGGACGTGGTCACGGACATCGCGGAAGCCGTCAACGGGCTCCTCGGTGACGACGCCCGGGCCAACGGGCTGCTCGGCGCCCTGGTGAATCCCGACGTCAAAGCCCGCCTGGAGGCGGCAGCGTCACTGGGTGGCGTCGCCCTCGCCTCGCGCGCCGTGACCAATCCCGACTTCCCCGACGCGGTGGTCCGTACACCGGTCATCGTCAAGCTCGACGGCACCAAGCCGGATGAGGGGGCGGCCTACCTCTCGGAGTGCTTCGGCCCCGTATCGTTCGCGGTCGCGGTCGACTCGACCGCCGACGCGCTGGAGCTCCTGCGCCGCACCATTCGGGAGAAGGGCGCGATGACCGTCGGCGCGTACACCACGTCTCCGGACGTGGAGCGCGCGGTTGAGGACGTCTGCCTCGACGAATCCGCCCAGCTCTCGCTGAATCTGACGGGCGGGGTGTACGTCAACCAGACCGCGGCGTTCTCCGACTTCCACGGTTCGGGCGGCAACCCGGCAGCCAACGCGGCGCTGTGCGACGGAGCCTTCGTCTCCAACCGTTTCCGGGTGGTGGAGGTCCGCCGCCAGGCGTAGGGATCCACCGGCGGCCGGTGTCGGACGTCCGGTACCCCCGGTGTCCGGTGGGGTGGGGCGGGGCGGGCACAGCATGCGCCCCGCTCCACCGGCTACTGGGCCCGCGGGTCCGGGATGTCCGCGTACCGCTGCACCCACGCGTGCATCGCGATGGCCGCTGCCGCGCCTGCGTTGATCGACCGAGTCGAGCCGAACTGCGCGATCGAGCACACCATCGACGCGTGCCTGCGCGCGTCCTCCGTCAGCCCGGGCCCTTCCTGCCCGAACAGCAGCACGCACCGTCGCGGCAGCTCCGTACGCTCCAGCGGCACGGCCCCGGGAAGGTTGTCGATCCCGATGATCGGCAGTTGCTCGGCCGCCGCCCACGCGGTCAGGTCCGCGGTGTCGGGGTGGTGCCGCACGTGCTGGTAGCGATCGGTGACCATCGCCCCCCGCCGGTTCCAGCGCCGCCGACCCACGATGTGGATCTCCTTGGCGAGGAAAGCGTTGGCGGTGCGCACCACCGAACCGATGTTGAAGTCGTGTCCCCAGTTCTCCACCGCGACATGAAAGTCGTGCCGTCGCAGATCGAGATCGGCGACGATCGCCTCCCTCGTCCAGTACCGGTAGGAGTCGCCCACGTTGCGCCTGTCCCCCTGGGCGAGCAGCTCGGGGTCGTAGCGCTCCCCCTCGGGCCAGGGCAGCGGATGAGGGCCGACGCCGATCTCCGTGCCGTAGCCGTCGTCGTACTGGATCGGTTCGGCGGACGGATCGGGGGCCGTGGTCGCCGGGGGCTCTTGTGTACTACCGGTCTCGCTGCTCACCCGACGAGCGTATGGCTACCGCCACCGCCGTGCTGCGGTGCCTCCTGTTCCTGACCGCCCGGCCGCCGCTGCCCGGGCAGCACGGGCAGCACGGGCGTGCCGGCCGGGCGGGAGAACAGCCGCTGCCGGCCACGCGTCACCTTGGCTCCCAGCCACATCAGGAAGACGGTCGGCAGGAAGACGGCGTCCGCGGCGATCATCGCCATCGAGAAGAACGGCAGGCCCAGGAGGACGGCGATTCCGGCGTGCTCACCGATCATGACGACCAGCAGGACGTTCTTGACCCGGCGGTTGAACAGCGTGAAGGGGAAGGCGACCTGCACGATGACCGTGGCGTACGTCAGCACCATGACGGCCAGGGCGCTGGACGCGAGAAGTCCGGACAGTCCTGGCCAAGGCGTGAAGTAGTCGAGCTTGAGCGGGTAGTAGAGCGCGGTGCCGTCCTGCCAGCGCGAACCCTGGATCTTGTACCAACCGGCGGTCGCGTAGATCAGGCAGACCTCGGCCATGATCACGACGAGGGCGGCGCTGTGGGCGAGGTTGGCCACGACGTCGAGCAGCGTGCGCAGCTCACGGTCAGGTGCGTAGCGGTTCACCAGCCACCAGCCGGCGTTCCCCAGCCACAGCACCCACAGGAGTGACTTCAGCCACCACGTGCCGCCGAGCCCACCCATCAGTGTGGCCACGAGCAGGACGGGGCCGACCGCGGCCCAGAGAAGCGGACCCGCCACGTCCCGGACCGGAGCACGGCCCTCCGCGACCCTGGCCGCGTCCAGTCCCGCCCGGCGCGCATCCAGCGACCAGACACGCGCGCAGCGCGTCAGCACCAGGTAGACGGCCAACAGGTGGATGACGTTGTCGCCGCCGTCGCCCATGAAGATGCTGCGGTTCTGCAGCGAGAGGACCCCGACCATGAAAAGGACGGACGAGACGCGGGTGCGCCACCCGATCATCAGAAGGGCGGCCGACAGCACCGTGAGCGCGTACACGATCTCGAACCAGAGCGCGCTGTCGGACCACATGAGGGCCGTGAAGGCTTCGTTGCTGTGGAGCAGCTGACGCGCCATGTCCCAGCGCCAGGGGCCGTCGGGGCCGTACAGCTCATGGCGGTGCGGCAGCTCACGCAGCAGGAACAGCAGATAGGTGGCGGAGACACCGATCCGGACGACGGCACTCTGGTACGCGCCGAGGGGCGAAGCGGTGACGCGCTGGATGCCACGGGCGAGACGGTCGGCATTCCGTACGTTCTTCCGGATCCGAGAGGTGGGTGCGCTCACTTCTCCGCCTCCTCGCCCTGGGCTGCCCGGTCCGCCGCAGCTGACTCGGGGAGATCGTCCGAAGTGACTGTCCACCATGGGAGCACCCGGTAGTGCGGCTTGGTGCTGATCTTCTCGCTGCTCCACGGCGGCGCCCCGACGGAACGCACGGCGGACCGTATCTGGATGCGTTCGACCGTGCCGGCGTAGTTGTGGTCGATGAGGCGCAGCATCACGATCCGGCGGATGTAGCGCTCGGAGAGCTCGCCGCGCAGACCGTTGGGGCGGTTCTTGTTGTCGTGGGAGCCCACGTAGAAGTCCCAGGCACGACGGAGCTCGTTCTGGTGGACGTGG
The DNA here is from genome assembly GCF_040605575.1 of Streptomyces sp. NPDC005566. Lineage (NCBI taxonomy): Bacteria > Bacillati > Actinomycetota > Actinomycetes > Kitasatosporales > Streptomycetaceae > Streptomyces > Streptomyces sp. NPDC005566. The sequence continues at coordinate 378,771 of NZ_JBEXDB010000003.1, forward strand.
CTGGGGAGGGGGTTTCCGCGTATCGCCTCACCGTCCTCGCCTGAGAGGCTCATCCAGCGCGTGGTGCGTCGGCCGTCGTCGCCGACGATGTCGGCCCTTACATGCACGGCGACATTCTGCTGGAGCGGATTGGGAGCGAACAGCTTCCAGTTCTGCTCGAACTCCGGGTAGACCCAGGCGTCGACCGATTCGCCGTGCTGCTTCGTCAGGGTGTTGGACGGTGCGACGTGCAGGAACACCATGGCCAGATGGCCGAAGGCCAGCAGCCCGATGACCGACAGCGCCAGCGCTGCGGTGACCTGGTACGGAAGCGAGAGCGCCGCTATTCCGCCGCTCGGACGGCGAGGCTGCCCGGAAGCCGCGCCGACTGCTGGGGCGGTGCCGGGTGCCGGTCCGGGATCCGCGCCGGCTGCGAAGCCGGGTGCGGGAGCTGCACCGGGTACGACGGCGGGCGCGGTGCCGGGTGCGGGAGCTGCACCGGGTGCGACATCCATGGCCGTGTCCGGCCGGCGGCCTGCCCCGGTGCCGGGTATCTCCGCCGACGCGGCACCCGCGTCTTCGTCCCCGCTGTCGGGGTGCGGGGTGGCAGCGTGCGGCTCCCCGTCCGGACCGGCTTCCCGGTGACTCACCACCTCCGGCCAGGCGAGCTTCTTCTCGCTTCCGGCGTGCCCACCGTGGTCCGAATCCATCCCGCCCCGATCACCATCGATCACCACTCAGTTATCCACAGGGTTGACACCCTACGGGCCTCCGACTCACCATTGAAGTCAATGAACCGAACGATCGGTCGGTAGGGAGTGCGGGATGGCGGCAGTGACTGCGGACCAGACGACGCAGGGGACGGCAGGCACGGCGGACGCTGCACGCGCCGCGGCATTCGACGCCGCGGTGGCAGCCGACGACCGGATCGAGCCGCGGGACTGGATGCCTGACGCCTACAGGGCTTCACTGGTCCGCCAGATGGCCCAGCACGCGCACTCCGAAATCATCGGCATGCAGCCCGAGGCCAACTGGATCACCCGCGCGCCCTCGCTGCGCCGCAAGGCGATCCTGATGGCGAAAGTGCAGGACGAGGCGGGCCACGGGCTGTATCTGTACAGCGCCGCCGAGACGCTCGGCACCAGCCGCGAGGAGCTGCTCGACAAGCTCCATGCGGGCCGCCAGCGCTATTCGTCGATCTTCAACTACCCGACGCTGACCTGGGCGGACGTCGGTGCGATCGGCTGGCTGGTCGACGGCGCCGCAATCACCAACCAGGTGCCGCTGTGCCGCTGCTCCTACGGCCCGTATGCGCGGGCGATGGTCCGGATCTGCAAGGAGGAGTCCTTCCACCAGCGTCAGGGGTACGAGCTCCTCCTCGCTCTCAGCCGAGGCACCGCCGCCCAGCACGAGATGGCTCAGGACGCGGTGAACCGATGGTGGTGGCCGTCGCTGATGATGTTCGGCCCCCCCGATGACGCATCGGCGCACTCGGAACAGTCGATGGCCTGGAAGATCAAGCGGCACTCCAACGACGAGTTGCGTCGGCGCTTCGTCGACATCTGCGTCCCGCAGGCACAAGCGTTGGGCCTCACCCTCCCGGACCCCGACATCCGGTGGAACGAGGAGCTCGGACAGCACGACTACGGGGCGATCGACTGGACGGAGTTCCAGGAGGTCCTCAAGGGCAACGGCCCCTGCAACGACGAACGGCTCGCCCAGCGACGCACGGCCCACGAAGAGGGCGCCTGGGTCCGGGACGCGGCAGCGGCATACGCAGACAAGCACGCAGCAAAGCCCGGGGCATCCGGAGCAAGCGCAGAGCCCGGGGAGGCAACAGCATGAGCAGCTCGACCGACTGGCCGCTGTGGGAGGTGTTCGTGCGCTCACGGCGCGGGCTCTCGCACACCCACGCAGGCAGCCTCCACGCGCCTGACGCGGAGATGGCCCTGCGCAACGCACGCGATCTGTACACGCGCCGCTCGGAAGGCGTCTCCATCTGGGTCGTTCCCTCGACCGAGATCACCGCTTCCTCGCCGGACGAGAAGGACTCGTTCTTCGAACCCGCCGGGGACAAGCCCTACCGCCACCCCACGTTCTACGAGATCCCCGAAGGGGTGAAGCACCTGTGACCGCGGCCCTCGCACTCGGCGACGACGCGCTGGTGCTCTCGCACCGGCTGGGGGAGTGGGCAGGGCATGCCCCCGTTCTGGAGGAGGAAGTGGCCCTGGCCAACATCGCCCTGGACCTGTTGGGACAGGCCAGACTGCTGCTCTCGTTCGTCGGCGACGAGGACGAGCTGGCCTTTCTCCGCGAGGAGCGCTCCTTCCGCAACCTTCAGCTGGTCGAGCAGCCCAACGGCGACTTCGCCCACACCATCGCCCGCCAGCTCTACTTCTCCGTCTACCAGCACCTGCTCTACGAGCAGTTGGCCGCGGGCGAGGGCGAGTTCGCGGACCTCGCGGCGAAGGCGGTCAAGGAGGTCGCCTACCACCGCGACCACGCGGAGCAGTGGGTCCTGCGGCTCGGCGACGGCACCGCGGAGAGCCATGAGCGCATGCAGCGCGGCCTGGACACGCTGTGGCGGTTCACCGGCGAGCTGTTCCAGCCCGTCGAGGGAGTCGATGCCGACTGGGAGGCCTTGCAGAACAGTTGGCTGACTGCCGTCACCTCCGTGGTCGAGCGGGCCACGCTGACGCTCCCGTCCGGCCCGCGGTCCGGAGCGTGGACGGCAGGAGCGGGCCGGCAGGGTCTGCACACCGAGCCGTTCGGGCGGATGCTCGCCGAGATGCAGCACCTGCACCGCAGCCACCCGGGGGCGTCATGGTGACCGAGACCCTCCTGGAAGCGGAGCTCCACCGGCTCGCGGGCTCCGTGCCCGACCCCGAGCTGCCGGTCATCACCCTGGATGAGCTCGGTGTGCTCCGCGGTGTGCAGATGCACGGCCCGGACAGGGTCACCGTGCAGCTCACTCCGACGTACACCGGCTGCCCGGCGATCGAAGCTATGTCCGCCGATATCGAGCGGGTGCTTCACGAACACGGTGTGGCCGAGGTCTCCGTCGTGACCGTCCTCGCCCCGGCCTGGTCGACGGACGACATCAGCGACGAGGGCCGGCGCAAGCTCGCCGAGTTCGGCATTGCTCCGCCCCGTCCCGGAGGCGGGCCGAGCGGACCGGTGCCGCTGACCCTCGCGGTGCGCTGCCCGCACTGCGGTTCCACCGATACGGAGCTGCTGAGCCGGTTCTCCTCCACCGCGTGCAAGGCACTGCGCCGCTGCGTCGACTGCCGCGAACCGTTCGACCACTTCAAGGAGTTGTAGATGTTCCATCCGCTCCGGGTCAGCGCCATCGAACGGATCACGGACGATGCGGTGGCTGTCACCTTCGCCGTGCCGGCCGAACTGCGCGAGACCTTCCGCCACAGCCCCGGCCAGCACCTGAATGTGCGTTACAGCGCCGCAGGCGAGGAGATCCGCCGGTCGTACTCGATCTGCGCACCGGCCGTCCAGGAGCCGGGCGACCCGGTGCTCAGGGTGGGCATCCGCATGGTCGACGGCGGTGCCTTCTCCACGTACGCGCTCAAGGAACTGGCCGTCGGCGACCAGGTGGAAGCAATGGCCCCCATGGGCCGCTTCGTGCTCGACCCGCGCCCCGGCCATTTCGCGGCGATCGTCGGAGGCAGCGGCATCACACCGGTGCTGTCGATCGCGGCGACGCTGCTGGCGAGGGAACCCGCAGCCCGCTTCTGCCTGATCCGCAGTGACCGTACGGCTGCCTCGACGATGTTCCTGGACGAGGTGGCCGACCTCAAGGACCGCTATCCGGACCGGTTCCACCTGGTGACGGCGCTGTCCCGGGAGGAGCAGGCGGCCGGGCTCCCATCCGGCCGACTGGACCGCGAGCGGCTCACCGGGCTACTGCCCGCGATCCTGTCGGTGTCCGACGTGGACGGCTGGTTCCTGTGCGGGCCGTTCGGACTGGTCCGTGGAGCTGAAGGTGCGCTGCGAGAGCTCGGCGTCGACCGGGCCCGTATCCACCAGGAGATCTTCCACGTCGCCGACGAGGGAACGGCATCACCGTCCGTTGCCCGGGCCGCCGCACCTGCGGCCAGCACGCTCACAGCGACCCTCGACGGCCGCTCGGGCACGTGGCCCGTGCAGGACGGCGAATCCTTGCTGGAGACGGTTCTGCGGAGCCGCTCGGACGCCCCCTATGCCTGCAAGGGCGGTGTGTGCGGAACCTGCCGGGCCTTCCTGGTCACGGGCGAAGTGCGGATGGACCGCAATTTCGCTCTGGAGCCGGAGGAGACCGGGGCGGGGTTCGTGCTGGCCTGCCAGTCGCACCCGCTCACCCCGGAGGTCGAGCTCGACTTCGACCGCTGAGGCTCGGCCCCGCTCAACCGCTTGCCCGCTCAACCGCTTGCACCGCTTGCACCGCTTGTCCGCTGAACCGCAGTGGCCCGAACCGTCGCGCCCCAGAGCCGTCGGGGCCGGAACGTCAACGAGGACCGAGCAGCCCACCGGCCGCTCGGTCCTCGTTCACAAACAGCTGGAGGACGTTGAGGAACGTCTGAGTCAGGAACGTCGGAGAAGGAGGCCTCAGAGCACGAAAGCCGACGTGCCGTTGTCGGTGACCATGGGGCGCCCCGCACCGTCCCAGGCGAGCATTCCGCCGTCGATGTTCACCGCGTCGATCCCCTGCTGCACCAAGTACTGGGTGACCTGTGCGGACCGGCCGCCGACCCGGCACATCACATGCACACGCCGCCCGTCGTCGGCCGCCTCGGTCAGCTCACCGAACCGGGCCACGAAGTCACTCATGGGAATGTGCAGCGCGCCTTCGACATGCCCGGCCGACCACTCGTCGTCCTCGCGGACGTCCAGCACGAAGCCGTCCGACGGCATTGCCGCGACATCCACAGAGGGCAGTGGGGCGAAATTCATGGGTCATGCCTTCTCTCGTACATACGCGCCAGAGTCACCGGAAACGCTACTGCACCAGGCCCGCCAGCTCGGCCTCACGCTGGGACACCTCGCCCAGCAGCTTCTCGCCGATGTCGTCGAGAAGCCGGTCGGGGTCGTCCGGAGCCATCCGCAGCATCGAACCGATCGCGCTGTCCTCCAGCTCTCTGGCCAGAACAGTGAGCAGCTCCTTGCGCCTGCTGAGCCACTCCAGCCGGGCGTAGAGCTCCTCGCTCTCGCTGAGCCGGAGCTCCGGTGCCACCGGGCCCGCCGCCCATTCCCCGGCCAGCTCCTTCAGCAGCTCCACATCTCCACGGCCGTAGGCAGCGTTGACGCGGGCGATGAACTCATCGCGGCGTGCCCGCTCCGTCTCGTCCGGTGCCAGGTCCGGATGCGCCTTGCGTGCCAGCTCGCGATAGAGCTTGCGCGCCTCCTCGCTGGGCCTGACCCGCTTCGGAGGTCGGACCGGCTGATCCGTGAGCATGGCCGCGGCCTCGGGTGAAAGACCGTCGGAGTCCATCCAGTCGTGGAACAGCTCGTCGACCCCCGGCATCGGCATGACGATCGCGCGGGCCTCCTGCGCCTTGCGCAGATCCTCCGGATCACCGGACTTCTCGGCCCGCGCTTCCGCGATCTGCGCGTCGAGCTCGTCCAGTCGCGCGTACATCGGGCCGAGCTTCTGGTGATGCAGCCGGGAGAAGTTCTCCACCTCCACCCGGAAGGTCTCTACTGCGATCTCGAATTCGATCAGCGCCTGCTCGGCCACCCGGACGGCTTTCGCAAGCCGCTCCTCGGGCCGGGGCGCACCGGCTGCATCCGCCGCATCATCGGCCGCACCACCACTGGTCGCGTCACCGACCGTGCCGGAGTCAGCCGTGCCGGCATCAGCCGCGCCGGAGCCAGCCGCACCGGAATCGTGCTGACCGGCCTGCGGTGCGTCGTGCGCATCACCCTGCAGGCCACCCTGCGACGTATCGGGCGCGGCAAACGCATCGTCCTGCCGGTCGTGGTTCTGCCGGTCTTCGTCGTTCCGGGTGGTCGGCACCCCGGGGGCTTCGTCGGTCACCCGTCCAGCGTATGGCCACGGCCCGCACACCGAGGACCCGCGGTCGCCTGCGAGCCCCTCATACGCCGAGCTCGGCGGCTATCCGCCCGGCTCCGACGGCCCGTACGAGCTCGGCGTGGTCCGCCTCGGTCCTGTCCGCGTACGTCACCGCGAAATCGGCTACCGCCTCGTCCAGCTCGGCATTCTTCCCGCAGTAGCCGGCAAGCAGGCGGGGATCGGCACTGTGCGCGTGGGCCCTGGCCAGCAGTGCGCCCGTCATCCGTCCGTAGTCGTCGACCTGGTCCGCGGCGAGAGCGGCCGGGTCCACGCTCCCCTTGCGATTCCTGAACTGCCGTACCTGGAAGGGCCTGCCGTCGACCTCCGCCCAGCCGAGCAATATGTCGCTGACGACCTGCATCCGCTTCTGCCCGAGCACCACCCGGCGCCCCTCGTGCGCCACGTCCGGCACATCGAAACCGGCCTGCGGGAGATAGGGCGCCAATGCGGAGGGGCGGGCCTCCTTCACCTGCAGGACCAGCGGTTCACCCCGGTGATCGAGCAGCAGCACCACGTACGACCGGGTGCCCACGCTTCCCGTACCCACCACTCGGAACGCCACATCGTGGATCGCGTACCGGGCCAGCAGCGGAACACGGTCCTCCGAAATCGTGCCGAGGTAACCGCTCAGACCCGCCGCGACCGCCGCGGCCTCCGCGTCCGGCACCCGGCGCAGCACAGGTGGTGCGTCGACGAAGCGCCGTCCGCCGTCCTCGGAGTCCTCCGTGGACCTGGCGGCGAAGCGGGCACTCGTGTTGCTGCGGGCCTTCGCCGAGACCCGCTCCAGTGTCCCGAGCAGGTCCCGGGCATCGGTGTGAGAGACGAGCTCCTCGTCCGCAATGGCGTTCCAGGCGTCGAGTGAGGGCAGTGCGGCGAGCAGGCGCATCGTGCGGCGGTAGGCACCCACCGTGTCGTACGCGCCCTGGCGACAGGTGTCCTCGTCCGCTCCGGCTTCGCGGCCCGCGAGCACCAGCGAGGTGGCGAGCCGCTTGAGGTCCCACTCCCACGGACCGAGGACGGTCTCGTCGAAGTCGTTCAGATCGATGACGAGGCCGCCGCGGGCATCGCCGTAGAGACCGAAGTTGGCCGCGTGCGCGTCGCCGCAGAGCTGCGCGCCCACACCCGTGACCGGCGTACCCATGAGGTCGTGGGCCATCAGCCCGGCCGAGCCGCGCATGAAGGCGAACGGCGTAGCGGCCATCCGCCCCACCCGGATCGCCGTGAGGCCGGGCACCCTGCCGCGGTTCGACTCCTCGACCGCCTGCACCGCGTCGGGCCGGCCGGCAGGAAGGACCAGGGAGCTGTGCGAGGCCCGCGGAACCGTGGCCCGCAGCGCCTTGCCCGCCGCCTTCGGAGATCCCCCGTCCGACGCTCCCGCGACCCCACGCTGCGCGAACCCGGGCACGACCGGAATGCGCGCATCCACCGCTGTCGCCCGCTGCACCAACACCATCGCATCGACTTCACTCATGGAGCGCCGCCTCCCCCGCCCTCGTCGACCCGTTCCGTCCAACATCAACTGCGGACGACGGTACAGCTGTCCCGCGACGGCCGTCTGCCCCTGTGGACAAGTCCGGGAACCGGCCTGTGGACAACTCCGGGACGCCGCGAACGGCTCAGACCCCGACCGCCTCTTCCATCTCCTCCTCGGCCCTCGTCCCCGGCGCGGCAAGAGCTTCGACGCGGGATCTCTCGGCAGCCGCGCGACGCCCCTTCGCCTCGGCCGCACCGGCCACACCCATGAAGGCCAGTCCCGCCACGAACCACACCGCGAGCACCAGCACGTGGCCCTCCAGTGCGTGGCCGCCGAAGTACACGTGGCTGCGTACGCCTTCGACGAAGCCCGCGCCGTTCCAGAAGGCGTGGAGCGAGCCGAAGAATCCCGGCTGGAGCTCCGGCCGGAAGATGCCGCCCGAACTGGTGAAGTTGAGCATGACGAAGAGCACCATCACGCCGAGCGTGGTCCACCGCTTGAGAAAGGTGTGCAGCCCGACGCCGATGAGCAGTATTCCTGCCGAGTAGAGCCACGCCATGGTCCAGAGCCCGCCGAGCCCATGGTCCACGAGGCCGAACAGCGGCCCTGCGAACACCGCACCGATCACGCTCACCACGAGCGAGGCGCCGACAGCAAGTGCGGCCCTGATCCGCAGCACCAGCACCGCGCCCGCCCCGCCGATCACCGCGACCGACGCGTACGACCCGATACTGAGGGCCACCAGAAGGAAGAAGATCCCCTGGCCGGTCGGATCGCCGTCCGCGGTCGGCTCGGCATTCGTCACCTTGAGGGGCGCCCCCTGTTCGGCAGCGACGCCGGTGAAGACCTTCTGCACCACCGTCGCGCTGGTTTCCGACGAGGCGGTGGCCACGATCAGTTCGGGGCTGCTTCCGGGCAGGTAGGCGCCGTAGCTCTGCTGTGTCCGCAGGTGGTTCACCGCAGTGTCGCGGTCGGCTACCGTACGCACACTCAACGCACCGTCACCCCTGTCCTGCAAGGTCTGTGCGAGCACGTGGGCACTCGCTCCCGAGCCGACGACGTCCACCCTCAGGTCGTGCGGTTCCGGCGCGTGAAAGGCACCCAGGTAAGCGAGCCCCATGCCGACGCACATCAGCAGCGGCGTAACGAGATGACTGAGCACATGACGCAGCGCACCGGCAGTGGAGCCGGACGGCGCACTCGGACCTGCGGACATACGAGCAGTCCAATCGTTGGCTTTTACAACTTCTAACTCGTTGTAGCATACAACTAGATTTCGAGAAAGGTGACTCCGTGGCAGGCGCCCCCCGGAAACGCGAAGAGTCGCTGGACGTCATCCAGCGCGAACTGACCGCCTTCGCACGCCGTGCACGCGCAGCCGCGGCACGCCTCCACCCGGAGCTGCCCCTGGTCTCGTACACACTGCTCGCCCACATCGACCACCGGCACGGCTGCCGCGCAACCGACCTGGCGGCGCACTACATGCTGGACAAGTCGACGGTCAGCCGACAGGTCGCCGCCCTGGAGAAGCTCGGCCTGGTCGAGCGCCATCCGGATCCGGACGATCACCGCATCCAGGTGCTGCACCCCACCGCCACGGGCACGCGGGCGCTCGCCTCGACCCAGGCCAGCCGCCGCGCGGCCTACCGGGAGCGCCTTTCCGAGTGGACGGCGGACGACCTGGCGCAATTCGCGGAGTACCTGCTGCGCTACAACACGGCCGGTGACGACGACACCTCGCGATAGACGTTTCGCCCGCACCGCCGGACTTGCCCGGTGAGCGATCAGACACACCGCCGATCCACCCGTCAGGCGATCTCGCACATCGCCGATCCACCCGTCAGGCGATCACGCGCACCACCGGCCCCACGGCGACAGGTCAGCAGCCGCCCGAATCGATCAGATACGTGTCGGCCCACTGCCCCAGCTCCTTGAGCGCCGGCCCCATCGCGGCACCGGCCTCCGTCAAGCGGTAGGAGACGCGCAACGGGGGCCCTTCGTCGACCTCGCGCACGACGAGACCCGCGGCCCCCAGCTCGGAGAGCCGGTCCGAGAGCATGCGTTCACTGATGCCCGGGATAGCCCGTCGCAGATCCGCGAAGTGCACCGGCTGCTGCATCAGCACCGAGACGATCGGGCCCGTCCACCGCTTCCCGAACAGCTCGAAGACGCGGCTGATGCCCACATCCACCCGCCGACAGGCCTGTGCGTCGTGATCTGCCATGGCTCCAGAGTACTGCGCCACCGTGAGGGACTTATGAAAAGTAAGTAACTGTGTTATCAATAGCTACATACGAAAACGCCAGCATGGCTCGGGCGCGTCCCAGGCGCTCCCGTGACCCGGAACCGAGCCCCGCCCACCCGACTCCCTGTGGAGATCACCATGGCCACGCTTCTGCACCTCGACTCCGCCGTCTTCCCCCAGGACTCCACGTCTCGTGCGATCACCGCCGCATTCGTCGAGACCTGGCGCGAGCAGCACCCCGGCGGTCAGGTCGTGTACCGGGATCTCGCCGCCGATCCCTTGCCCCACCTGGATGCCACGGCCGTCTCCGCCGGCGCCGACGACGCACTGCGCAGCAAGCTGGCCGCCGAGCTGGCCGGCGCGGACGCCGTGCTGATCGGCGCTCCGATGTACAACTTCTCGATCCCGTCCACCCTGAAAGCGTGGCTGGATCAGGTGATCATCGTCGGACACAACGTAGGCGCCGACAGCCCGGTCACCGGTACCCCTGTCACCGTCGTTGCCAGTCGCGGCGGTTCGTACGCCCCCGGCACTCCTCGCGAGGGCTTCGAGTTCGTCCAGAATTACCTGGAGAAGGTACTGACCGGCATGTTCGGCGTCGAAGTCGAATTCATCGTGCCGGAGTTGACGCTGGCGCACTCGAAACCCGAGATGGCCGAACTCATCCCGCTCGCCGAAGCTTCCCGCGCACAGGCATTCAACGACGCCACAGAGAAGGCCAAGTCCCTCGCGGCACGTCTCGCCGCCTGAGCGTTCGAAAACAGCCGGGTCAACCGGGCAGCACGGCCAGGGCCGCGGAGCAGACCAGCGCTTCGTGGCCCTGTCTTCACCTCCTCACGGCTCCCGGACCGGCGCACGCACACCTTCCGTACGACTCCCATGCAGTGCAGATCCGACGTTTCACGTGAAACAACGGCCGCATCCAGCCGCCATCCCCGTTACGGTCATCCGCTGACCCCTATTCATCACCGAGCGGGAAGCGGAGACAGCCATCCCCACCATCCGAATCGTTCTGGCCGATGACGAGACGATGATCCGCGCCGGAATCCGCGCCATCCTCTCCGGGGATCCCGAGATCGACGTCGTGGCCGAGGCCTCCGACGGCCGTGAAGCCGTCGCGCTTGCCCTTGAACACCGCCCGGATGTCGTCCTCATGGACATCCGCATGCCTGTCATGGACGGACTCGCGGCAACCGAGGAAATCAAGCGCGCCTCCACCGGAATCTCAGTCCTCGTCCTGACGACGTTCTCCGAAGACGAATACGTCAGCAGGGCACTCAGCGGTGGGGCCAGCGGCTTCATGCTCAAGTCGGGGGACCCGCGCGAGTTGCTCGCGGGCGTGCACACGGCCGCAGCCGGCGCCTCCCATCTCTCCGCGAAAGTGGCACAGCACGTCATCGCGGAACTGAACCGAGGGGCAGGAGCACAGGCCGACGCGCGCAGCACCGCGCTGCGCGCGAGGGTGGACGCGCTGACCGAACGCGAACGGCAGGTGCTCGTTCTGCTCGGCAGCGGGCTGTCCAATGCGGAGATCGGGCAGCGGCTCCACGTCGTGGAGGGCACGGTCAAGAGTTATGTGGGATCGGTCTTCTCCGCACTGGGCGTACGCAACCGCGTCCAGGCCGCGATCGTCGCCTACGAGACCGGGCTGATCGGCGGTGCCTGAATCGGGGCTGCCCCATCGCCACCAGAAGGCCGCTCAGCGCCCCAGGACGGGCACCAGCCCTCTCCGCCCCCGGAGCCGGCCCACGGCCCAGCTGCCAGGAACTGTCAGAGTCCCCACCAGCAGCGGGGCAGTCAGCGCTCCCAGCAGCAGACCGGCCGCCACATCGTGCAGATAGTGGACGCCCACGTAGACACGGGACAGCGCGACCAGCACCGCCAGGGGCAGGACCAGCAGACCCACCAGGCGCCAGGTGAGCAGAAGAGTCATGGCCGACGCCGCAGCGATGACCGCGTGGTTACTGGGAAAGGACCAGTCGCCCGGCTCCGGGCACGAGGCGATCGGCCTGACGCCGGGGATGTCCCGGCAGGGGCGTTCCTCATGAAGCCAGACTTTGACGATCTCGCTGACGACGTAGACCACGGCGACAACGAGCGGGGCGAGCAGAGCGTGGGCCATGGCTCTGTTGTCGCGTGTACGGGCCCTCCACCACTGGACGACGAAGAGAACGACGAACACGAGAATTCCGCCCTCGGTGACCAATTCACCCAACCCCTGCACCCACCCCGGCGTGCCGGCTGCCCATTCCGTGATGTCGCGGTACGCCCCGACCCCGTACTCCGGACCCGCCTTCGCCGAGCGGACCATGTTTTCCGGCTGAACCACGTTGTTGTACATACTCGGTGCCGCTCTCCGTACGCCGATTCCCGCGTCTCCATGTCATCTGGAACGTAGGTTCCGACGGGGCACGGCCACATCCCGCGGAAGCAAGCCGTCACCCCCACTTTCGTCATGCCGTGGAACGACCTTCGGCATCCCTCGACGTCAGTCGCGATCCGTCCGGAGGCGCGATTCGGTCGTCAACTCGGTCTTGTCGACCAGCCGGTCGTGGGCGAAGCACAGGCGGTACACGTCGACATTGACGAACAGGGCGGCGTCGGCCCTGTAGTAGCTGCAGGTGGCTCCCGCCGGCTCGGGCCGGTGCTCCGAAGGGGCGTCGCTCATTTCCCTGGAAGGAAGCAGCCGACTGACCGCGTCCGCGGGTGCACCGGTCTCCAATTGCGCGTACGCGGACGGCGGAAGTACCGATGAAGCGGCCCCGTACGCGTAATAGCCCAGCATGGCGACGGCAAGGCAGGCGAACAGACCGAGCGGAAGGCCGACCGCAACGACGAAACGCCGCCGCAGCCCCGCCGTGGCACGCATGAGCCCGCCCGGAGCCGCTCCCGGGCCCGAACCAGCCGGCGATGCTCCAGCAGACTCTCCTCCGTCGGGCAGCGCCCCAGCAGGAATGACCTCCGGGGCACTTCCCGCCGCCCTGTCCGCCCCGGTGCCTGCCCGGCCCGACCCGCGCGGGAGCCGCGCGATCACCTCGAAACCGCCGTCAGGCAGCACACCCGCCCGGAATTCACCGCCCGCCAGCCGGGTCCGCTCCTGCAGCCCTATCAGCCCGCGACCGCCCTGCGCGCGGTTCTCCAGCGGGTCCCGGGCCGGCGGACCGTTCCGTACGGCCACGGTGACCTCGAGCGGGGTGTGATCCAGTCGCACGGCAACCGCTGCTCCGGGAGCGTGCTTCATCACATTGGTCAACGACTCCTGCACCACCCGGTACACGGCCTTGTCCGTCATGCCCGGCAGTTCGTCGGCCTCTCCGGTGCACCGGAGCTCCACACCCGCGCCGGAGGCACGCGCCCGGTCCACCAGCGCCACCACACCGGGATGCGAAGGCTCCAACGGCGCCGGCGTCCCCTCCTCGCGCAGGATTCCGATGATGTCCCGCAGCCGCTCCATCGCCTCGGCCGCACCCGCGCGGAGTCCTGCCGCCGTCTCCCGATGGTGGTCCGCCAGGTCCGGGGCGATCTGTAGAGCCCCGGCCCGTAGCGCGATCAGATTCAGCTCGTGCCCCAGGGAATCGTGCATGTCCTCCGCGATACGGGCCCGCTCCCGCAGCCGTGCCTGCTCGACCCTCCCGCGCTGCTGGAGCTCCAGCTGCCTGGCATGTTCCCAGCCGGCCGCCTGAAGCTCGTACCTCTGGCGCGCGTACCGGCCCAGCAGCCAGGGGAGCAGCCCGGCGAAGATCAGCCCCGACGCCGACACCGCCCACATGGGCACCGTCAGACCCGACGAGACACCGCCGGCCAGCGCCGCGACACCCACCGGCCCCAGCACCCGCAGCGCCGCCCGCCGGTCCACCTGCAGTCGTCCCACGGCGTAACTCATGACACACACGGCCGGAAGGCGGGCCATGACGGCGACGGAGTCGACATCGTCGAGCAGCAGCGCGAAAGTCCACCACAGCCCCGCACACAGGGCCAGGGACACCAGCGGCCGCGTACGCCGCACCGCGACAGCGATGCCGACGACAGCGGCACCGAGGAGGGTCTCCCACCGCCGGCTCCCGTCGAGTCCGGATCCGGGGACCAGGGCGACGGCCGGAACGTTGAGCGTCGCCCACAGCAGGACCGAGCCGACGAGGGTGGATTTCACGCGGACCACGCTAGCCGTGCAGAAGGATCCGCAACCGGCCGGTGGATCAGCAGCCGGGCCGCGGATCCGCACCGCCAAGGGCGCCGGGCAGGACGGTGGATCCGCACAACGAAGAACCCCCGCTCCGGATCTCTCCTGAGCGGGGGTTCTGTCGAACCAACCCGGCAGTTGCAAGCAACTGCCAGTTGTGCGCGAGGGGGGATTTGAACCCCCACGTCCCTAAGGACACTGGCACCTGAAGCCAGCGCGTCTGCCGTTCCGCCACTCGCGCATGAGTGGTGTTTTCAGACTCTCCCACCGAGTGGTGCGAGCGCCTGGCGACAACCGGAAGATTAGCACGCTGGACAGGGTGGATTCACATCCGTTGTTTCGCCGGACGCACGGAGGGAACCGGGAACCCGGGGCCGACGCCCCCACTCCTCCTGAGTGCACCCGGAGTGCGGGACACTGTCAGGAGGCCACCTCTACGATCCATGTGAGAGGTGACACTCATCCACTGTGCAGACAAGGGGAACCAGCCGATTTCCCGACGCGTGGATACGATCAGTAAGCAGTACAGGGACGACGACACCGGAGGAGGTGCCCCATGGGAGTCATGAAGCGTTTCGAGCAGCGTCTCGAAGGTCTGGTCAATGGCACCTTCGCCAAGGTCTTCAAGTCCGAGGTGCAGCCGGTCGAGATCGCGGGAGCCCTCCAGCGCGAGTGCGACAACAACGCACAGATCTGGAACCGCGAGCGGACTGTTGTGCCCAACGACTTCATCGTCGAGCTCAGCACCCCCGACTACGAGCGGCTCAGCCCGTACTCGGGTCAGCTCGGCGACGAGCTGTCCGGCCTGGTCAGGGACTACGCCAAGCAGCAGCGATACACCTTCATGGGACCCATCAAGGTCCACCTGGAGAAGGCGGACGACCTTGATACAGGGCTCTACCGGGTACGCAGCCGGACCCTGGCGTCGAGTTCGTCACAGCAGGGCCAGCAGAACCGGCCCGCACCCCAGGCCCAACCGAACCGTCCCGCGGCCCCACAGGCGCCGGGCGGCTACGGCTACCCTCCGGCCTCCCCTCCGCCCATGCCCGCGGCCCCGCCGCCGGGCTCCGGGCGCCAGGGAGGCCCTTCCAGCGACTGGCGCCCGCCGACCGCGTCCGGGCCCGCGCCCGACGCGCAGGTGCGGCGCTGGATCGAGATCAACGGCAACCGCCATCAGATCTCCCGCCCGACGTTGGTGATGGGACGAAGCACCGACGCCGACGTGCGGATCGACGACCCCGGCGTATCGCGCCGGCACTGTGAGATCCGGACCGGAACGCCCTCGACGATCCAGGATCTCGGGTCTACCAACGGCATCGTGGTAGACGGGCAGCACACCACCCGCGCTACGCTCCGCGACGGCTCGCGGATCGTCGTGGGCAACACCACCATCGTTTACCGGCAAGCCGAAGGGTGAAGCGGGGGCAATGTCAGAGCTGACCCTGACGGTCATGCGGCTAGGTTTCCTGGCTGTTCTGTGGCTATTCGTAATCGTGGCCGTCCAGGTCATTCGCAGTGACCTGTTCGGAACGCGCGTCACGCAGCGCGGCTCACGCCGCACTGCGGCCGACGCGCGCCCGCAGCAGGCTCGCCAACAGCAGGCAGCGCCGCCTCAGCAGCGCCAGCAGCCCGGTCGCCAGCGGCGCGGGGCACCCACCAAGCTGGTCGTCTCCGAAGGCACGCTCACCGGCACCACCGTCGCGCTCCAGGGCCAGACCATCACCCTGGGCCGGGCGCACGACTCAACGATCGTGCTGGACGACGACTACGCGTCCAGCAGGCATGCCAGGATCTACCCGGACCGTGACGGCCAGTGGATCGTCGAGGATCTAGGGTCCACCAACGGCACCTATCTCGACCGGACCCGGCTCACCACCCCGACACCTGTTCCGCTGGGCTCGCCGATCCGCATCGGCAAGACCGTCATCGAGCTGCGGAAGTAGTACGACAATGAGCGAGCGGAGCGAGCGAGCCGCGGCGGTCCTGACAACGGACCCGGCCCGGCTCCCGACCGGAGGGTGGGCAGTGTGGCTCGAGACCGGCTGTACCCCGAGCCGACGGGCGAGGTGCGCATGAGCTTGTCGCTGCGCTTCGCCGCCGGATCGCACAAGGGCATGATCCGGGAAGGGAACGAGGACTCCGGCTACGCCGGTCCCCGCCTTCTCGCCATCGCCGACGGCATGGGCGGCCAGGCGGCCGGCGAGGTCGCCAGCTCAGAGGTGATCTCCACGCTCGTCCAGCTCGACGACGACGTACCGGGCTCCGACATCCTCACCTCGCTCGGCACGGCGGTCCAGCGGGCCAACGACCAGCTGCGTGTCATGGTCGAGGAGGACCCCCAGCTGGAGGGCATGGGCACGACGCTCACGGCCCTGCTCTGGACCGGCCAGCGCCTGGGTCTCGTCCACGTCGGCGATTCCCGTGCCTACCTCCTGCGCGACGGAGTCCTGACGCAGATCACCCAGGACCACACCTGGGTGCAGCGTCTCGTCGACGAGGGCAGGATCACCGAGGAAGAGGCCACCACGCACCCGCAGCGCTCCTTGCTGATGCGGGCCCTGGGCAGCGGCGACCATGTCGAGCCCGACCTCTCCATCCGTGAGGTCCGTGCCGGTGACCGCTACCTGATCTGCTCGGACGGGCTCTCCGGCGTCGTCTCCCACCAGACGATGGAAGAGACCCTGGCCAGCTACCAGGGCCCTCAGGAGACCATTCAGGAGCTCATCCAGCTCGCCCTGCGCGGCGGTGGCCCCGACAACATCACCTGCATCGTCGCCGACGTCCTGGACGTCGACAACAACGACACCCTGGCCGGGCAGCTCAACGACACCCCCGTCATCGTCGGCGCGGTCGCCGAGAACCAGGCCGCCCAGCAGGGCGACAGCCGAGCCATGGAAACGCCCGCAGGACGCGCGGCCGGCCTCGGCCGTCCCGTCCCGCCGCCCTCCGGAGGCTTCGGCCCGCCCGGCAGCGGTGACGACATGGGCTACGGCTCCGGTCCGGACGGCGCCTTCAACTCGTACAGCGACGACGACTTCGTCAAGCCCCGCGGCGGCCGCAAGTGGCTGAAGCGGTCCTTCTACATCGTCCTCGCGCTGGCCGTCATCGGCGGCGGCGTGTACGGCGGTTACCGCTGGACCCAGACCCAGTTCTACGTGGGCGCCAAGGACGAGAACGTCGCACTGTTCCGCGGCATCAGCCAGGACCTCGCCTGGGTCTCGCTCTCGAAGGTCGAGGAGAGCACCAAGATCGAACTGAAGTACCTCCCGCCCTACCAGCGCAAGCAGGTCGAGGCGACCATCGCCGAGGGCAACCTCGCCGATGCCCGCAAGAAGGTCAGTGAGCTCGAAGCGCAGGCCTCCGCCTGCAAGAAGGACGCGCAGCGCCGCGCAGCCGAGGCGGACAGCAATGCCGCCACGGGCCAGGGCGAGGCAGGCGGCACCGCCGGTGCCCCCGCCGCCAGGACTTCCGCCACATCCTCCGCCAAGGGGACCAAGACGACCGCGACTCCCACTCCCGGCCCCAGCCTCTCGGAGGAAGAGAAGAAGCTGGTCCCGCAGTGCGGTAAGCAGTAAAGCCGTAGGGGGCCTTCAGCACCATGAGCGTTGTCACCAACACCACCACCATCGGCGCGATCGATGCGCCGAGCCGCCGCAACACCGAACTGGCGCTGGTTGTCTTCGCCATCGCCATCTCGGTGTTCGCGTACGCCAACGTGGGGCTTGCCATGGACGGCACGCTGCCCTCCGGCATGTTCGGATACGGACTCGGGCTGATACTGCTCGGTGGCGTCGCCCACCTCGTTGTCCGCAAATTCGCCCAGTATTCGGATCCGCTCCTGCTGCCCCTGGCCATTCTGCTCAACGGGCTCGGTCTGGTGTTGATCTGGCGCCTCGACCAGTCGCCGCGGCTGATCCGACGGGCCGAGACCCTGTTCGGGTCCTTCAGCCCTGACGCCCCCAAGCAGCTGATGTACTCGGCTATCGGGGTTGTCCTGTTCGTCGCCGTACTGCTCGTGCTGAAGGACCACCGGATCCTTCAGCGTTACACCTACATCTCCATGGTCGTAGCGCTCGTGCTACTGATCCTGCCGATGTTCTTCCCCGCCGTGAACGGTGCCAAGATCTGGGTCAGTCTCGGCCCCTTCTCCATCCAGCCCGGCGAGTTCGTAAAGATCATCATCGCGGTCTTCTTCTCCGGCTACCTGATGGTGAAGCGCGATGCCCTGGCCCTGGCCAGTCGGCGCTTCATGGGGATTTACCTGCCGCGCGGCCGGGACCTCGGACCGATCCTCGTCATCTGGGGACTGTCCATCCTGATCCTGGTCTTCGAGACAGACCTCGGTACATCACTGCTGTTCTTCGGCCTCTTCGTGATCATGCTGTACGTGGCGACGGAGCGAACCAGCTGGATCGTTTTCGGTCTGCTGATGTCCGCCGTCGGAGCCGTTGGCGTCGCAACCTTCGAACCCCATGTCCAGCAGCGCGTGAACGCATGGCTCGACCCGTTCTCCGACAAGACCCTGCAGCAGAGTGACCAGATCGCCCAGTCCCTCATGTCGTTCGGTTCCGGCGGAACCCTCGGCACTGGCTGGGGTCAGGGAAACTCCGACCTGATCGGCTTCGCCGCGAACGCGGACTTCATCCTTTCCACGGTCGGCGAAGAGCTGGGCCTGGCCGGAATGATGGCCGTCCTGCTCCTCTACGGCCTGATCGTCGAACGCGGTGTCCGCACGGCGCTCGCCGCCCGCGACCCCTTCGGCAAGCTCCTTGCTATCGGCCTCTCCGGTGCTTTCGCCATCCAGGTCTTCGTCGTCGCCGGCGGTGTCATGGGGCTCATCCCGCTGACCGGTATGACCATGCCCTTCCTCGCGGCCGGTGGTTCGTCCGTCATCGCCAACTGGGCCCTGATCGGCATCCTGATCAGAATCAGCGACACCGCACGCCGTCCGGCGCCGGCCCCCGCACCCTCCCCGGACGCCGAGATGACCCAGGTGGTCCGACCGTGAACAAGCCCCTCCGCCGGATCGCGATCTTCTGCGGCATCCTCGTCCTGGCCCTGCTGATCCGCACCAACTACCTCCAGTACGTCCGCGCCGACGAGCTCAACTCCAACGAGCACAACCGCCGCGTCCAGATCGAGCGCTACGCCCACGAGCGCGGCAACATCATCGTCGACGGGGAGCCTGTCACCGGTTCCGTCGAGACCACCGGAAGCGACTTCAAGTACAAGCGGGTCTGGAAGAACGGCCCCATGTGGGCACCCGTCACCGGCTACTCCTCGCAGGCCTTCGACGCCTCCCAGCTGGAGAGCCTCGAGGACGGCATCCTCACCGGCAACGACGACCAGCTGTTCTTCGACCGGACGCTCTCGATGTTCACCGGCGACAAGAAGACCGGCGGGAACATCGTCACCACCCTGAACGGCGCCGCCCAGAAGGCCGCCTTCGAAGGGCTCGGCAGCAGGAAGGGCGCCGTCGCCGCGCTCGACCCGCAGACCGGTGCCATCCTGGCCCTGGCCAGCACCCCCTCGTACGACCCCTCGGTCTTCGCGGGCAACAGCCTTAAGGACTCGGACGCGCGGCAGAAGCTCCTGAAGGACAAGGACAAGCCGATGCTGAACCGGGCCCTGCGGGAGACCTACCCGCCCGGCTCGACGTTCAAGGTCGTCACAGCCGCCGCGGCGCTGGAGAACGGCCTCTACACCGACATCGACGCGAAGACGGACTCCCCGCTGCCCTGGCGGCTCCCGCAGTCGACCAATCTGCTGCAGAACGAGGGGAACATCCCCTGCAAGGACGCCTCGCTCCGGGAGGCACTGCGCTGGTCCTGCAACACCGTCTTCGGCAAGATGAGCGACGACCTCGGCAACGACAAGATGATCGAGCAGGCCGACAAGTTCGGCTTCAACGAGGAAGTCTTCACGCCCGTCCGAGCCGACGCCAGCATCTACCCGAAGGACAACCGGCCCCAGAACGCCATGGCGGGCATCGGCCAGGCGTCCAACCGCACGACACCGCTGCAGATGGCCATGGTGGCGTCCGCGATCGCCAATGACGGCAAGCTCATGCAGCCTTACATGGTCGCCCAGCGCCAGGCCCCCAATCTGGACCCCGTCTACACCCACGAGAAGGAGCAGCTCAGCGAGCCGCTCTCGGGTGAGAACGCCCAGAAGCTGCAGCAGATGATGGAGACCGTGGTCAAGAACGGCACGGGAACCAACGCGCAGATCGACGGCGTCACAGTCGGTGGCAAGACCGGAACCGCCCAGCACGGGCTCAACAACAGTGAGAAGCCCTACGCCTGGTTCATCTCGTACGCCAAGACCGACAGCGGCTCACCCGTTGCCGTCGCCGTGGTCGTCGAGGACGGCAATGCCAATCGGGACGACATCTCCGGCGGCGGCCTGGCCGCGCCGATCGCCAAGAGTGTGATGCAGGCGGTTCTGGACGGAAAGTAGTGAGACCCGTCACAGCATCCGCCAACACCAGCACATTGGGATACCGGTCGGATATCAGGTGACGGGTGCGGGCCGATCACGCCGGGAGTGCCCGGTAGCGTATGCGCGAACAGCGCACCGCCGGACCACACACGGGTGCGGTCGGGACTGACGGAGAGGGCTGGATCAGTTATGGAAGAGCCGCGTCGCCTCGGCGGCCGGTACGAGCTGGGCTCGGTGCTCGGCCGTGGTGGCATGGCCGAGGTCTACCTCGCGCACGACACCCGGCTCGGCCGCACCGTCGCTGTGAAGACGCTGCGGGCGGATCTCGCCCGCGACCCGTCCTTCCAGGCCCGGTTCCGCCGTGAGGCCCAGTCGGCCGCCTCGCTCAACCACCCCGCGATCGTCGCTGTCTACGACACCGGCGAGGACTACGTCGACGGGGTCTCCATCCCGTACATCGTGATGGAGTACGTCGACGGGTCGACCCTCAGAGAGCTTCTGCACTCCGGCCGCAAGCTGCTGCCCGAGCGCACTCTCGAGATGACGGTCGGCATCCTCCAGGCCCTGGAGTACTCGCACCGCGCCCAGATCGTCCACCGCGACATCAAGCCGGCGAACGTCATGCTGACGCGCACCGGCCAGGTCAAGGTCATGGACTTCGGCATCGCCCGCGCCATGGGCGACTCCGGCATGACGATGACCCAGACCGCGGCGGTCATCGGCACCGCCCAGTACCTCTCCCCGGAGCAGGCCAAGGGCGAACAGGTCGACGCGCGCTCCGACCTGTACTCCACCGGCTGTCTGCTCTACGAACTCCTGGCGGTCCGGCCCCCGTTCGTCGGGGACTCGCCCGTCGCGGTTGCCTACCAGCACGTGCGGGAAGAGCCGCAGCCGCCGAGCAACTTCGACCCCGAGATCACGCCCGAGATGGACGCGATCGTGTTGAAGGCCCTCACCAAGGACCCCGACTACCGCTACCAGTCGGCCGACGAGATGCGCGCCGACATCGAGGCCTGCCTCGACGGCCAGCCGGTCGCGGCCACGGCAGCGATGGGCGCGGCGGGCTACGGCGGCTACGACGCCTACGGCAACGACCAGCCCACCACGGCCCTGCGCCAGACGGACCCGGGCGGCGCCCAGACGTCCATGCTGCCTCCGGTCAACCCGGACGACGGCGGCTACGGCTACGACGACCGCCCCGACCGCCGGCGCCAGAAGAAGAGCAACACCTCGACGATCCTGCTGGTCGTCGCAGGCATCCTGGTGCTGATCGGGGCCATCCTCATCGGCCGCGAGGTCTTCAGCTCCACCGACGGGGGCGGCAGCGGCAAGGCCGACGTACCCAACATGGTCGGCTCGACGCTGGAGGATGCACAGAAACTCGCGAAGAATTCCGAGCTCCTCCTCACGGTCGGAGCGAAGGAACCCTGCGAGACCCAGGAGAAGGGCAAGATCTGCAGCCAGTCCCCGGAGGACGGCACGCTGGAGGTCGGCAGCACCATCACTGTGGTCGTTTCCACCGGCGCTCCGAAGGTCGAGGTCCCCAACGTCGTCGAGAAGACCGAGGAGACCGCCCGTAAGGAGCTGGAGGACAAGGGCTTCACGGTGACGGTTCAGGCGGTCGAGTCCGAGGCGACCGCAGGCACGGTCACCAAGCAGAAGCCCGAGGGCGGCACGAAGGCCGAGAAGGAGTCCGAGGTCACGATCACCGTGGCCAAGGAGGCCACGCAGAACGTGCCGTCCGTGGTCGGCAGGCAGTTCACGGACGCCGAGGCGCAGCTGAAGGGCGTGGGCTTCCCCAACATCTCCAGGACCGACGTCGACTCCCAGGAACCCTTGGGCACTGTGGTCGAGCAGACTCCGGAGGCGAACAGCAAGCAGGCCAAGGACGTCCAGATCGTCCTCAAGGTCTCCAAGGGCCCGGCCCAGCCCGAACAGGTCGCGGTCCCCGACCTGCAGGGCAAGACGCTCGGCCAGGCCAAGGCCGCCCTGGCCCAGGCCGGTCTGAAGCTGGGCCAGGTGAACGGCCAGAACGATGACAACGCGAGGGTCGTCGGCTTCCAGCCCTTGGCGGGTCAGATGGTCGCCAAGGACAGCGCGGTCAACGTACAGACCCTGCCGGGCAACGGCGGCGGAGACGGCAACATCTTCGGCGGCCCATCCGGCGCGGCGGACTGACCCGCAGCCCACGGCACCACCATCGGGCCCCGTTCACCTCGAGGTGAACGGGGCCCTTTGCTGTGCGGTGCCGCGGTGCCGCCGTGCCGCCGTACCGATGAGGCGGGTATCGAGCACTGGCCTCGAACCTCAGACGTGAAGGGTCGGTCGCACGCCCGCGTGCTCACGCTTGACGACGACGCACCGTCCTCGACGTCGCCATGCTGCTCCGCGTCAGCAACGTCGCACAGGTGCGCACGTACCTGTGCGACATGGCCCACGTCCCACGAACTCAGCCTGTGGACAACTCTCTCCGCAGGCACCGGGGGCCAGGGATGCGGAAGCCCGAAGTCGCATGGTCCGGTTGCGGCTTCGGGCCCGTTCAGTCCTGGGTGAGCGAGGTCCTCGAAGAACCTCGGTCGTCTCAGCGCAACTCCGCCGGCTTCGTCCTGTCCCGGTCGACCTTCTCGGTCCGCACCAGCTCGCCCCACACGATGTAGCGGTACTTCGACGTGTAGACCGGTGTGCACGTGGTCAGCGTGATGTAGCGGCCGGGCTTCTTCACACCGGACTCCTTCGGCACCGGTGCGATCGCGTCGACGTTGAACTTCGACGTCTCGGGGAGCTCCGCGAAGACCTTGTAGACGTACCAGGTGTCCTTGGTCTCGAAGACGACCGCGTCGCCCTTCTTCACCTTGTCTATGTTGTGGAACTTGGCGCCGTGCCCGTCCCGGTGCGCGGCCAGCGTGAAGTTGCCCTGCTCGTCCGTGGGCAGGGCCGACTTCACCGGGTCCGTGTAGTAGCCGGCGATGCCGTTGTTGAGCGTCTTGGGGTCGGTGCCCTTCTTGACCAGCACCTCGCCGTTCTTCATAGCGGGCACGTGCAGGAAGCCGATCCCGCCCCCGGTGTCCAGGGCTCCGGGCCCGCCCGCCCAGCGGTCGCGGATGGTGTCGCCCTGTTTGTCGGCCTCCCGGTCGGCCAGCACATTGGTCCACCACAGCGAGTAGACGACGAAGAGCCCCAGCACGAGGCCGGCGGTGATCAGCAGCTCGCCGAAGACGCTGACGGCCGCCGCGACGGGATGGCGGGTACCGCTGCGTCGCACCGGTGGCGCCGACTCGTCGGCGCGCTCTTCGTGCTCGGTCCTCGCTGCCACCGCACCCGTCCCTGTCGTGATGATGTTCAGCCGACGAGCGCGTCGGGCTTGCCCTTGCTGCGCGGTCGTTCCTCGACCATCTTGCCCCACACGATCATTCGGTACGTACTCGTGAATTCCGGCGTACACGTCGTCAGCGTGATGTACCTGCCCGGGCCGGTGAAGCCGGAACCCGGCGGCACCTCGCCGATCACCGAGACGTTGGACGGAGCCGTCTGGGGAAGGATGCTGACCATCTCGTAGGTGTAGTACGCGTCCTGCGTCTCGACCACGATCGGGTCGCCCGGCTTCAGCTTGTTGATGTAGCGAAACGGTTCGCCATGGGTGTTGCGGTGGCCCGCCACCGCGAAGTTCCCCTGCTTCGCCGACGGCATCGCGGTCTTCAGCTTGCCCTCGCCGTAGTGACCGACCATGCCCCGGTCGAGGACCTTGTCCTTGCTGATGCCCTCGGCGATCGGGGCGACCACGTCCAGCTTCGGGATGTGCATGATGGCAAAGCCCTTGCCGGGCTCGAACGCGCCCGGTGTGCGCTCGCCGTTCGCCCATTCGTCCTGGATCTTGTTCGTTTCCCGCCCGGCGATCTGATCGGCCCTGATGTTGGTCCACCACAGCTGATAGGTGACGAACAGGAGCATCAGCACCCCGAAGGTGATGAACACTTCGCCGACGACCCTGCTGGCGACGACAGCCGGGCTGTCCTTGGCGGCACGAGCAGCGCGCCGGGCCTCCAGCCGCGACATCGGGACGGCCGGCTTCGCCGTGCCCCCTTCCGCCGCGGGCAAGGGTTCTCCGCGCCGCCTTCCCCGCCCCTTGGCCGCCCGCCGGCGCTCGGCCCGCCCTCCTGTCGCGGAGGGCTCCGCAGCGGCCCCGGCCGCCGGCTCGTCGTCTTCGGCCGTCCGCTCCGCCCGCCGGGTATCGGCTGTCCGCAGGGCGACGGTCTCGTCGTTCGGAACCGGGGGAGCGGGGGCGCGGACCTGTGCGGGCGGCCCAGGATCGGGGATGGCTGCCTCGCGCGGGGCGGGAACCGGTTGAGGAGCCGGTTCCCGCGGCCCCTGCTGCCCGTACCAGTCCCGTTGATACCCCTCGGGGTCATACCACTCCCTCGGGGGCTGCTGGGGCTGCTGAGACGCGTGCTGGGCCTCTGCCGAGGGCTCCTGCCGAGCTCCACCGCCCGCCGGAACGCCCTCCGCCCGGAACCAGGGCGACGCATGCTGCCCCGGGAGCGGATCGTTCAACGGATCAGCAAGCCTGTCCACCGCCGCCTCGAAGATGCCGTCGCCCGCGTACGCTCCCTGCGCGTACGGGCCTTCCTGCCCGGCATCGGGTTCGGGACGGAGTGGGGTCACGCGACGGCCTTGCCCACCACCGGGGCGAGCCCCGCCGACCTCGCGACCGCCCCCGCATCGCCGCACTGCTCCAGCCAGTTGGCGAGCATCAGGTGACCGTGTTCCGTGAGCACCGACTCCGGGTGGAACTGCACACCCTCCACCGCGAGTTCGCGGTGACGCAGCCCCATGATGATCCCGTCCGCGGTGCGCGCCGTGACCTCGAGCTCGGGCGGAACGGTCTCCGGTTCCGCGGCGAGCGAGTGGTAGCGCGTCGCGGTGAAGGGCGAAGGCAGCCCGGCGAAGACTCCCTTGCCCTCGTGGATCACGGGGGAGGTCTTGCCGTGCAGCAGCTCAGGCGCACGGTCCACCACGCCGCCGTACGCGACCGCCATCGACTGCATCCCCAGACAGACGCCGAAGACCGGGACGCCGCTCCGCGCGCAGTGGTGCACCATGTCGATGCAGATGCCCGCCTGTTCCGGCGTGCCGGGGCCGGGAGACAGCAGGACGCCGTCGAAACCGTCCTGGGCGTGCCCCGTGGTCACCTCGTCGTTGCGCACGACCTCGCACTCGGCACCGAGCTGGTAGAGGTACTGGACGAGGTTGAAGACGAAGCTGTCGTAGTTGTCGACGACGAGAATGCGCGCGCTCACTGACCGGTCCCCGATCCGCCGGTGCTGTCGCCGTCCACCGTCACGTCACCGAACGGGAGCAGAGGCTCCGCCCAGGGGAAGACGTACTGGAAGAGCGCGTAGACAACGGCCAGGACGAGCAGGAGCGAGATGAAGCCCCGCACCCATGTGTTGCCCGGCAGATGCCGCCAGATCCAGCCGTACATGCTGTCGCCTCCATTCGGTACGGCACCAGACTAGAGGGCCCGGGCACAGGCGAGGGTCAGCTGTGGAAAGCTTTCGGCTCACTGTCCGTCACAGGCTGTACGGCGCCGCGTCCGGAGGCACACGGGGCGGGCGGTCACTCCACAGGCTGTGCGTAGTGGAGATCGATCGTGCCCGAGTAGCCGGGAAGGGTCGTCCTGTCGTGCTCATCGACCTTCCAGCCCAGGCCGTACGCCTTCACGTACAGCTGGTAGTTCTGGATCGCCGGGGAGTCGTTCAGCGCCTGCTTGAGCCTGTCCTGGTCGCCCACGGCCGTGACCTTGTACGGCGGCGAGTAGACCCTGCCCTGCAGGATCAGCGTGTTGCCGACGCAGCGGACCGCGCTCGTCGAGATCAGCCTCTGGTCCATCACCTGGATACCGCGGGCTCCGCCCTGCCAGAGCGCGTTCACCACCGCCTGCAGGTCCTGCTGGTGAATGACCAGGTCATTGGGTTGCGGCTCGGGGTATCCGGGGTTGGCCGTGGCGTTCGGCGGGGCGTCGTTCAGGGTGACGCCGATGGCCGCGCCGGTGAGCTTCTTGGTGCCGGCGGCCCGCTCCAGGGCGGCGAGCTCGGCGTCCTGCGCCCTGGTGCTCCCGTCGTCACGCTGGGCGAGCGTGTCGATGTCCGCACGTACGGACGCGGTTGATTCGTCCAGCTCGGCGTTGTGCTCGCTGCGCTGCTGGATGAGGTCGGAGAGCTTCAGCAGGGAGGAGTCCGTGCGGATATCGGTACCCTTGGCCGTGTTTGCACTGGTGACGAAAATCAGTCCGGCCAGGGCGAAAACGGCAGCGGTGAGCGCCCGGACCGGCCATCGGGACATGCGCCGGACCGGCGATCGAGGAGAGTCGGCAGAATTGCTCAACGTACCCTTATCTCCTTAGGCGCCACGGAAGCACTACGCTAACGGACGCCCCGGGGAGGCAGCATTCCCCCTTGCGCCCCCGGCGCCAGCCACAGATCCCTGCGCGGTCACGCAGCGCATCGACAGGAGAGCCCCTCGTGCCGAAGTCACGTATCCGCAAGAAGGCCGACTTCACGCCTCCCCCGGCGAAGCAGGCAACCAACATAAAGCTGACCAACCGCAGTTGGGTGGCGCCGGTCATGCTGGCGCTCTTCCTGATCGGCCTGGCCTGGATCGTGGTGTTCTACGTCACCGAGGGTGACCTGCCGATCGACGCCCTGGGCAACTGGAACATCGTGGTCGGCTTCGGCTTCATCGCCGGCGGCTTCGGCGTCTCCACCCAGTGGAAGTAGCCCTGCCCTGAAGTTACCCACAGAGTTATCCACAGACAGGGGAAAAGGTCAGACGAACTGTGGATAACTTCCGTCGAAGTTGACGCCGGTGTGACTGCACACTCTCGCATCGCGGGAGGGTACGCCCCTTGTCCTGACTGGAGAAACCCAGTTCAGCGACAAGGGGCACACCTGTTCCCCACGTCATGCACAAGATCCGGCACACTCTGTGGACAACTCAGGCCCCGAACATCGATTCCGCTCAGGTGAGCGCTGCCGTCCTGGCGAGGACGATCCCGACGACCGCCACCAGGACCAGCGCACAGCTTCCGTACTGCACGAGATTCCGGCGGTCACGCGGTGCGTGCACCATGGCGATCGCGATCAGGGTGCCGGCGACCAGTCCGCCGACGTGCGCCTGCCAGGCGATCCCGCCCCATGGGTTGAAGGTGAAGATCAGGTTCACCACGAGGAGCGCGATCACCGGCCGCATGTCGTAGTTCATCCGGCGCATCAGCACGGCAGTGGCACCCAGCAGCCCGAAGATGGCACCGGAAGCCCCGAGCGAACCCTGCGCGGGATCGGAGATCCAGTACGTGAGCGCGCTGCCCGCGAGGCCGGAGAGCAGGTAGAGCGTGAGGTAGCGCGCACGGCCGAGCGCCTCTTCCAGCGGCCCGCCGAGCCACCACAGGCCCAGCATGTTGAAGGCGATGTGCCACACATCCTGGTGCAGGAACATCGAGGTCACCAGGCGGTACCACTGCCCCTCGGCAACCCCCTCGACGCCGCCCCCCGGGTCGCCCGAATAGGCACGGCCGAACAGCAGGAGATCGTCGACCAGCCAGGACCTGCCGGTGACCCAGACGGCGACGAACACCGCGAGATTGATCCCGAGAAGGACCTTGGTGATCAGCCGGGGGTCCTCCGCGACGGTGCCGCCCGCCAGGGTGCGCGGCCGGTTCGCCGCAGAGTGATGCCCCGTACCGGACCCCTCACGGACGCACTCCGGACACTGGAAGCCCACCGAGGCGCTGATCATGCACTCGGTACAGATCGGCCGCTCGCACCGTACGCAGCGGATCCCCGTCTCCCTGCCCGGGTGCCGGTAACACCTGAGCGGACCCTCCGTGGCCGCTGACGGGTCCTGGCCTTCTGGCGGCTGCTGCTCCATCGGTCATGGCCCCTTCGGTCCTCGTCCGTGGAGGCGGCGCACATGCCACCGCCCCGCTCGCCCGTTATGTAACAGTACGGACGAGCAGGGCGGTTGGTTCCCCGCACGGGTGCACTCGGCGTCCCCTGCACGGATGTCCGCAGGATCCCCGCTCGTGTCCCTCGCGTGGCAGCGGCCGACGGCCTGCCGTGATCAGCGGCTCTCGATGAGGACCGACTCGATCACCACGTCCTGCAGCGGACGGTCGGTGCGCGGGTTGGTCGGAGCCGCCGCGATGGCGTCCACGACCTTCTTGCCGGCCTCGCCCGCGACCTCACCGAAGATCGTGTGCTTGCCGGTCAGCCATGCGGTGGGCGACACCGTCAGGAAGAACTGCGAACCGTTCGTCCCCGGGCCCGCGTTGGCCATTGCCAGCAGGTAGGGCTTGGTGAAGCCGAGGTCCGGGTGGAACTCGTCGCCGAACTCGTACCCCGGGCCGCCCGTGCCGTTGCCCAGCGGGTCGCCGCCCTGAATCATGAATCCGCTGATGACACGGTGGAAAACGGTGCCGTCGTACAGCCTGTCCGACGACTTCTGACCGGTCGACGGGTTCGTCCACTCACGCTCGCCCGTGGCGAGCTCGACGAAGTTCTTGACCGTCTTGGGCGCGTGGTTCGGCAGGAGCCGGATCTCGATGTCGCCTTGGCTGGTCTTCAAGGTGGCGTAAAGCTGCTCGGCCACGATCTGCCTTCCGTAAGTCTTCGCTGACGACCACCGATACTCGCACGGAGCACCCCCTTCGCCGCCCGGTCGCCGCCCCGGCAGGCGGCCGCACTCACCTTGTTGCCAGAGCTCCGGGCACCCTTCGGACACCTCCGGCGGGATTAATGCGGCCAAGTGCGGGACGACGCGGCGCGCCCCGGCGTGAACCGTGGCATTGTCGGCGGCACGCTCCCCTTGCACCGCATTGACCGACAGTGCCCCTCATGACCCGGATGCCCGTCCCGCATGGCGAGAACGGCCCCAGCAGGCATGATTTCGAAATGGGTGGATAGGCGGAGTACCTACCCGCCACCAAGGAGGAGGATCCCGTGACCCGCATCGACAGCGTGCGCGCCGCAACCTACTCGGCGAAGGACAGCGCGCAGCACGCCGCGGAAGTGGTGGCGCCCTACGCCGACACGGCCAAGGAACAGGCCGCGCACTACGCGCAGGAGGCTCGCGCACTGCTCGCGCCCAAGATGTCGAAGGCAGCCGCGCAAGCCCGTGTCCAGTACGACGCGTATCTGGCACCACGTATCGAACAGGCGCTGACCCACGTGCCCCCCAAGGTCGACGATGCCGCACACCGTGCGGCTGTCCGGACCCGCAGGGCGGCCCGCAGCGCGGCCGACTACACCGTTCCACGGGTCGAGCACGCGGTCGCCGTGGCCCAGCCCATGGCCGAGGAGGCCACGGCCCGCAGTGCCGCCGCTCTCGCCGCGCTGCGCGGCCAGGTGACGGCCAAGGAGATCCAGAAGCTCATCAGGAAGCACGAGCGACGGGCCAAGGCCGGCCGGGTGGCCAAGGGGTTCCTTGTGCTGGGCGCCCTGGCGGGCGGCGCTTTCGCAGCCTGGAAGTGGTGGGACAAGCAGGCCAACCCCGACTGGCTGGTCGAGCCTCCGGTCGCCACCGAGGTTCCGGACGAGCGCACACCGCTGACCTCGGTCGACGGCAGCGGCGGTGCAGTGCTCGACCCGGAGGTCAGGGCCAAGCAGGACGACGCCGAAGCCGGCTCGGAGACAACGGACGGCACTGACCGCGACGACCGCCGCTGAGCACCCGCGCAACTCTCAGCGCGAGAGGGGCGCCGAAGACCGTGAGGTCTTCGGCGCCCCTCCGTGCTGCGTGCGGTGTGCGGGTGACCGAAGCGTGGACGGCCGGATGGGCTGAGGCTCGCTCGGCCCCGGAAGCCGACAGCACCCGGCCGTACGTCACCGGCGGCGCCGGATTATTCGGCCCCTGGCAGGCGGTCGAGTCGGCGCTGAGCCGGAGATCACAGTGATCGAACCACGCGGCTGAAGGGGCGCCCCACACACCGTGGGCGCCACCACCCCGCCGGCAACCGCCCGGGCGAGCACGCGCCCTCGAACTTCGACGACCCCGCCCAGGGGAACGAAAATGCCCCCCGCCCCGCGTTTCCGCAGGTCAGGGGGCATTTAACTGTGGAGCCTAGGAGATTCGAACTCCTGACATCTGCCTTGCAAAGGCAGCGCTCTACCAACTGAGCTAAGGCCCCGGAAAGGGGACAGCACCGGACACTTGCGTGTCACGACGTCCGCCGCAGACCAGAGTACCGGGTGACCCCCTGAATCTTGCAAAAGGATTGGGACTCCCGGTCTGCAACCGCTCTCCGTAAGATGCACGACGAGGTTCGCAGCAGCGAAGCCGCAGCGAAGGGGAGACGCAATGGACGCCGCGCAGCAAGAGGCAACGGCTAGAGCCCGGGAGCTCCAGCGCAGCTGGTACGGAGAGCCGCTGGGGGCGCTCTTCCGCAGGCTGATCGATGATCTCGGCCTGAACCAGGCCCGGCTCGCCGCGGTGCTCGGTCTGTCCGCTCCCATGCTCTCCCAGCTGATGAGCGGCCAGCGGGCCAAGATCGGCAACCCCGCGGTCGTCCAGCGCGTCCAGGCCCTGCAGGAACTCGCCAGTCAGGTCGCCGACGGCAGCGTCAGCGCGGGAGAAGCCACCGACCGAATGGAAGAGATCAAGAAGTCCCAGGGCGGCTCCGTCCTGACCAACACCGGCCAGACCACGACCACCGGGGGGGCACCCACCGTCCGCCGCGTGGTCCGCGAGATCCAGTCGCTGCTGCGGTCCGTCGCCGCGGCCGGCGACATCATCGATGCCGCGGACTCCCTCGCCCCGACCCACCCCGAACTGGCAGAGTTCCTCAGGGTGTACGGAGCAGGGCGCACCGCCGACGCGGTCGCGCACTACGAAGGCCACCAGAGCTAGACAGGCCCTGAGGCCCGGGGAGCAGGGTCCCGCTCGGCGGGACCCTGGCATGATCCCGACGGCCCGGGACACAGCCGAAACCGGAACGGGGAGCGGGCGCAGCGCAATGGGTGAGGTCTTCGCTGGTCGGTACGAACTGATCGATCCGATCGGACGTGGTGGGGTGGGCGCCGTCTGGCGCGCCTGGGACCACCGTCGCCGCAGGTACGTGGCGGCCAAGGTCCTGCAGCAGAGCGACGCGCACACGCTGCTGCGCTTCGTCCGTGAGCAGGCACTGCGGATCGAGCACCCCCATGTCCTGGCTCCCGCGAGCTGGGCCGCCGACGACGACAAGGTCCTGTTCACCATGGACCTGGTCAGCGGCGGATCGCTGGCCCATGTCATCGGCGACTACGGCCCGTTGCCACCGCGCTTCGTCTGCCACCTGCTCGACCAGCTGCTGTCCGGGCTGTCGACGGTGCATGCCGAGGGCGTCGTGCACCGGGACATCAAGCCGGCCAACATCCTGATGGAGGCCACCGGAACGGGCCGGCCGCATCTTCGGCTCTCCGACTTCGGTATCTCCATGCGTAAGGGCGAGCCGCGCCTGACCGAGACCAACTATGTGGTCGGCACGCCTGGTTACTTCGCGCCGGAACAGATGATGGGAGCAGAGCCCGACTTCCCCGCGGACCTCTTCGCCGTCGGTCTGGTCGCGCTCTACCTGCTGCAGGGGCAGAAGCCCGACGCCCAGGCGCTCATCGAACACTTCGCCGCACACGGCACTCCAGGCGCGCCCCAGGGCATCCCCGAGCCCCTGTGGCAGGTCCTGGCCGGTCTGCTGCAGCCCGACCCCCAGGCCCGCTTCCGGACCGCCACGGGTGCACGCAAAGCCCTGGCGGCGGCGGTCGAGATGCTGCCCGAGACCGACGCGGACAACGAGCCGGTGGAAGTCTTCGACCAGATCGGCCCCCTGCCTGCCGGATTCGGCCCCGACGGGCCCGTCAACAGCTCCCCGGGCTCCCAGAACCCCGCAAACGGCCGCCGGGCGCCCCTGCAGGGCCCCACGGGCGGGCATCAGATGCCTCATCAGGCACCACAGCAGGCCCCCGTACAGCAGCCCTACGCCCAGCCTCACGCCTCGATGTCGGAGACGGGCAGCTTCCACCTCGCCCCGCCGCCTCAGCAGGCACAGCCGAACACGCCCCCCACCTCGTTCCCGGCGCACGCGGCCTCCCCTTCCTCCGCCTCAGCACCGGACCTCGCCCAGGCTCCGACAGCAGCGGTGCAGCACGATTCATTTCCTACTCGTGCATACACCGCCCAGCACCCTCAGGTTCCGCACCCGGGCACGGCAGTTGTCCAGCCCGCCTCCGCCACAGGGCACTCCGTCCACGGGAACGCCCCGCACGCTCCCCGAACGCGCCCGGGACCGCCCCCGAAGGTGGCGGTCCCGGTTCTGCTCGTCGCGCTGATCTGTTTCGCGGTGGGCATCTGGGCGCTGACCCAGACCTGACGGTCCACCCGCCGCGGTAGCCGCCTACCAGGCCTGGGGCGGTCCGCCGAACGGCGGCTGCCCGCCTGCGCCCGGCGGCGCAGCGGCCGGTTCGGCCCGGCGCCTGGCCATCAGCGTCCACGCCCCGAGCCCGAGCACCAACACGGAACCCGCGCCGATCCCCGCTGCGGCCACCATCTTCATGGTGTCGCTCTCGCGGGCCTGGGGGGCACTCTGGCCGGTCTCGGCCAATTCCTTGTCCTCATCGGTGACGCCGAAGATCCCTGCGTCCCCCTTGTACGGCGTCGGACCGGCCTCGTCACGGACGTTGATCCTGAGCGTCAGTCCGATCCCCGTGTCCCCGTAGCGTTCGGCGGCCTCCGGGGTGAGCGTCACCGACAGGTAGTACCAGCCCGCGAACCGCATGGCCGCGACCTTCGAACTCGAGGCGTAGCGGTTCTCGTACGCGACCGCGGGCAGCGGGTCCAGAGCGCCCGAGACGGGCGCCCCGGAGTAGGACATCGTCGCGTCGTCGACATGGCCGCGCGCCGGATTGTCCAGCGACAGCGCCAGGGCGTTGCCGAGGTACTCGGTCGAGGCGTTGTTGTTGCTGAGCGAGGCCGAGGCGAAGATGCGCTGCCCCCAGTCGACCGGTACACGGTAGAAGCGCGTCTGGCCGGGCGTGATGCTGTCCACCCACTCGCCGGACTTCAGACTGGTGGCGTCGTAGTAGCTGCTGCCACCGGCCCGCTTCTGCTTCCCGGCGGGCGGAGCGGGCGAGGCGGACGACCAGTTCTCCGGCGCTTCGGTGGGCAGCGAGCCGGCGTCCTTCAGTGCGGGCTCCGCGTCGTACCGCAGTTCCAGGTCCCACTCGTCCGAGGCCGAGGTCGCCTTGCTCTCACGCTCGATCAGCACGTTGTACGTGCCGGCCGCGCTGCACGGGTCGTCGCCGTCCTCCACGGTCCGATGGGCGTAGGCGGCGATCGGGCGGGGGAATTCCGCCGATTCGAAGATCGCGTCCTCGGAACTGCACCGGGTGTCGTCGAGGTCCCTGATGCTGACCGTGATGCCGTCCCCGTAGGCGACCTTGCCGGCCTTCTTCGGCACGACCACCGCGGACACATACGCATTGGTCCTGTTGTCGAGCCTCAGGCGGTAATAGAGCTTCTGGCCCCGCCCGATCGAACTCCTGTAGACCGAACCCGGCTTGAGTTCCGCAGCGTCGGCGTTCGTCTCCGTGCCCTTGACCGTCGTCGCCGCGGGATCGAAGGCGTACGACGCGGGACCGTCGGCCGCGTGCGCCTGTCCCGGCAGCACCGCGACGGCGCACATAGCCGCGATCGATGCCAGGATCACCCGGCCCCTGTTGCGCTGCCTGTTCACGCACTTCCCCTTGTCGTCCGCCGGCCCGGCCTGCGACGGCTGCGTACGAACACGAGCCCCGCGATCAGAGCGACCACGGCGCCCGCCCCGGCAGCGGTCGCGATGCCGGTCCATCCTGCCCCGCCCGAACCACTGCTGTCTGCGGCCACAGGCGATTTGCCGCCATCGTCCGCCTTCGTGTCACCGGACTTCCTCGTCGACGCGGGGGCTCCGTGCTGGGGCCCCGCGAGCGCGTCACCAAGGACCGCGACACGCAGCACCACGCCGATCCGGGGGTTCTCAGCGATCTCCGCGGCCTTCGCGCCCAGGGTCACCGCGATGTAGAAGTCGCCCTCGGTGTGCACCGGCTGGACCACGGACCGGGACTCGTAGCGGTTGGTCCAGGCGACCGGGACCGACCCCATGCTGATGGCGGCGGGCCGCCCGTTGTACATCGCTGTCGAGCTGAACCCACCACTGCCGTCGACCGGGAACCTGGCCGGGGTGAACAGCTGTGTCGCACCGTAGGAGTACGTGGAGGAGACGCCCTCCACGGTCGGCTCGTTCGCGAACTCCACGTCGTAGCGCACCTGCTGGCCCCAGCCGGCCGGAACCTTGTACCAAAGGGTCTGCGACGGCAGGATCCGGTCCCGCCACACCCCCTGGCCGAGCGCTCCGGCGTCGTTGAATCCGCTGCCGCCACGGACCTCACGCGGATCCCCCGAGGGCAGTGCGGCCTCCTTCCCGCCGTCCCCGTACTCCGGCCGGGACTGGGCCGGGGTGACCCCGTGGGCGAGCGGCGTCTCCACCCCGTACAGGAGCTCCAGGGGCCAACGGGCGGCGTCCGAGCCCTTCTTGCTCTGCCGTTCGACCACCAGCCAGTAGCGGCCCGCGGCGTCGCAGCTGCGGCTGCCGCCCTCGGAACGGATTCGGGAGACGGCCGAGGTGAGGGGGGTCGCCCCCTCGTTCTGGAAGAAGTGCTCGGTGTTCGTCCCACAGAGGGAGTCACGGGCGCCGTGGGCGATGCTGGTACTCAGGGCGTCGAGGCTGTCGACGGCCGCACCGGGCTGCGGAACCGCGGTCGCCGAGAAATCCGCAGTGGACACCGCGTCGAGGTCGACCGCGTAATACCGCTTCTCGCCCGGTCCGATGGTGTCCAGGTACTGCCCGGGAGCGATCTCAGGAGCCTTGTCCGCGGTCGTCGCTCCTTCGATCCGTTTGCCCTTCAGCCGGTAGCCGTCCGAGGAGAGCTGCGCCGACCGCTGCAGTTGCGTGGCGAGCGCCTCGGCATCGGGTGCGTCGTAGTAGCGCCCGTTACCCGCCTCCGCGATGCACTCGAGCTGCTTGCGGGCCGTGCCCTTCACCTGGAAGCCCACGGTGTCGATCCGCAGCCCGACCCCCTCCTTGCCGAGCTGTTCGGCGACCTCGCACGGCTGCGGCGTTCCGCAGTTGTCCTCTCCGTCGGAGACCAGGAGGATCGTGCGCGTCCCGATGGCACCGTTCCGGGGCTCGGGCAGGTCCTTGGCGGCCTTCTGCAGGGAAAGCCCGATGGGGGTGTCCCCTCTGGGACGCACGCCTGCCACGGCGCTCTTCATGGCGGCCCTGTCGAGCTTCTGCACCGGCCGTACGAGGCGGGTGTCGGCGCAGCCCCGGGGCCGGTCGGCGCCGTACACCCGAAGGCCGGCCGGGTAGCCGTCGGGCAGCGCATCGACCACTGTGCCCACGGCCCTACGGGCGCTCTCCATCCGGGTCCTGCCCGTGCCGTCGTCGTCGCCCATGGATCCGGAGGAGTCGAGCACCATCACCAGGCTGCTCGAGCCGTCCTGAGCGACCGAGGCGCCCGGCCCTGCGGGTACGGAAGCCGCGGCGGGCATTCCCCCCGCCACGAGGGCGAGCAGCACTCCGGCCAGTACCCCTGCCGTTGCCGTACGGCGGCGGGTTCCCGCCCTTGTCCGTGCCGCCATGGAAGCCCCCTGACCTGAAATCCACCCGAAACCCCGGCTGCTTTGCTCTAGCAACCTATTGATTTGCGTAGGTGAACTCAAGGGCACAGGTGTCACGATCCCGCAACAGCAGCACCCGGACAGCAAGGAGCCCCGGTCGCTCAGCGACCGGGGCTCACAGCAGGCTGTTCCGTCTCACACACCCGAACCTGCGGGCACGGAGTCGGTCGCCTCCGTCCAAAGATCCTGCTCGGCGCGATCCGCCTGGATCTGGCGGTACACGAGGAGCCCGCCGATGGCAGCCAGTGCGACCAGGAGAAGCTTCTTCACCGCGCGACCTCGTCTTTCCTTGACGTAAGGGACTTCTGCCGCCCGACTATACACACCGGCCGATACCGATCGGTGACCTCCCTGGAACCCAACCGCCGCACCGTTCCCGGCGCCCGTCCGGGCATCATCCGGGCCGCCCACCTCCCCGGAACCAGCCTTTTTCGGACCGGTTGAACCATAAGAGTGGTGTTCATCAGAAGATCGGCGCAGCGGCGGCGTCGGTCCAGGAATTCGGCAGCCACATCCACATCATCAGGAAGGTAAGCAAACCGGACCACCTGAAAGCGAGGGGCCATGAGCACCTTCAGGGTCAAGAGCATCTGGACCGCCTTCATCACCGCCTTCTTCGCACTCCTCGCCTCGCTTGGCCTCGCCACAGCACAGGCCACGGCCGCGCAGGCCACGACCGCGGAGCCCACGACCACGAACCAGCAGCACACGGGTGCGACCGCGGCAACCGCGACCACCCCGTCGGTGCGATGGACCCTTCCGCGTGACAGGGCGCTGCCACCCACGATGAAGCAGCGCATCCGCGCCGAGGCCCACGGTTCCTCACCGGCCACCCGCCAACTGTCCGCGGACACCACGGACGCCGCGCACGCGATGAACAGCACCCGCTCCACCCACGGCGGTACACCTGCCGGGGACTCGTCCCCGCTACCGCCCTGAGAGCGCCTCGGACGACACACAGGGCCCCTGCTCCGGTTCACCGGACGGGGGCCTTTCCCGTGCGCGTGACCACTGAGCGGAGCCCGTCACGTACACGTACACAACCAGGGCAGGCACTTCCCGCACACACCCAGGACAGGCGCTCCCCCGTGCAACCCCGCAGCCTGAGCCCGGGCGGCAACAGCCCGCCGGTAGCTACCCCCGAGCACCCGGAGCACCGACCGCGGGAGACCGGCAGAACACACCGCGGACGGCCCGGTCCGAGCACAGTGGCCCTCGTGGCCCTCCACGGGAAACCGGACCCGGAAGACGTCCGGTCCGGCGGACAACGGAAACACAGAAGGCCCCCGGTCCGTGAGGACCCGGGGGCCTTCCTGCCTGTGGGGCCAACAGGATCTGACCTGTGGCCTCATCCTTGTCAGGTCGGTCACGCCGGGGTTGCGACGTCGACCAACCGGCTCTGCGCTTTGGTCGATCGTCCCCTGAGGTCCGGCGCCGACCGTCGCTGTTCGCGCTTGTTGGTGTCAGCCGCGGATGTCATTCGGCATATGCCGCCATGGCAGGGCGCAAAGGATTGGGATGTAGCTACTCGGGTGCACTCACAGGCACCGGGGCGCTGAAGTTCTTGGGCCTTCCCCCGTGAAGGTGGGCACGCGGTTATTGATCACGCAGCGAGCGTGAGTTTAGCGGTGTGGTGTCGGTGTTCATATTCGTTGGGGCTG
>NZ_JBEXDB010000004.1:0-407739 GCF_040605575.1 Streptomyces sp. NPDC005566
TTGCGCAGCGCGTCCTTGGCGTCCTCGGGGCCCACCGTCAGCACGGTGATCTCCGCGTCGTCCGCCTCGTCGGCGATCTGCAGCGCCTGCTCGACCGCGTACTCGTCCAGCTCCGACAGCAGACCGTCGACGTCGTCACGGTCCAGGGTCAGGTCATCGGCGAAGTGCCGGTCGCCGGTGGCGTCGGGCACGTACTTCACACAGACAACGATCCTCAAGCTCACGCCGGCTCTCCTAGCTGATGCGGTTCGTGGGACCGACAGTATGGCACTCAGTACCCTCATGCAAGGCACGTAGTGCCATCAGTGCTGCTCCGGTGTTACGTTCCCCGCATGACTGAAGCGCGCAGGCGACGCAAGGCGGCAGCCGCACCGGACTCCGCAGGACCCCCCGTCAAGGTGCCGATGCGTGAGGCGCTCGCCGAGTCCGCCTTCCGGCTCTTCCTGGAGCGCGGCTTCGAGCGGACGACGGTGGACGACATCGTCGCCCGGGCGGGCGTGGGGCGTCGTTCGTTCTTCCGGTACTTCCCGTCGAAGGAGGATGCCGTCTTCCCCGACCACGAGCGCTGCCTGGCCGACATGACGGATCTCCTTGACGGGCGCGAGGATCCCGATCCCGTCGGTGTCGTGTGCGACGCCGCACGGCTCGTCATGCGGATGTACGCGGCGAACCCTCAGTTCTCCGTACAGCGCTACGGGCTGACGCGAGAGGTGCCGGGGCTGCGCATGTACGAGCAGTCCGTCGTGCGCCGCTACGAACGCACGCTGGCCGCCTACCTTCGCAGGCGCTGGGCCGGGGCCCCCGAGGGCGGGCTTCAAGCTGACGTGGTGGCCGCCGCGGTCGTGGCCGCCCACAACAACGCGCTGCGGTCGTGGCTCCGTTCGGGCGGCGTGGGGGATGCCGAGATCGCTGTGGACGGCGCCCTCCGCCTGGTGCGTGACGTGTGGGGGGAAGCGGCTGACCGGCCCCCCGGTAGGCCTGAACCGGAGGGTGAGGTGGTGGTCATGGTTGCCCCGAAGGGGGCCCCGATGTGGCGCGTCGTGCAGCAGATCGAGTCCGCCCTGGGTGAAGACTGATCCTGTGAGGGAACTCAGTGCCTTTCCCCTCGGCACTCGGTTCCATGCTCGGAAGCTTCGCGCGACCGACCGGGCGGGGCGGCACCGCGTCACTTCGGTACGAGCGCGATCCAGATCTGGCCGGTCGCGAACGTCATCGGCTCGCCGCCCTCGGTGGTGAAGCCGGTCGCCGACTCGGCGGTGTTCCGCTCCCATGCCACGTCGTACGACTTGCCGTCACGCAGGACGGCCGCCGAGCCGGACCCCACCGTCGCACTGAAGGGCGAGGTGTTTCCTCCGCGGTCCCGGAAACGCGAATCCTGCACGTCCACTTCCTGCAGGACCACTGTGGCCGCTCCGAGCCGGTCTCCGGAAGCCGTACGGGCCGGGGTGCCATCCAAACTCACCAGCCACTTGTGCCCGGTTGCGGACCAGGTGAAGGTGAACCGTGCCGACGGGTACGACACCGTGCGCCCGCTGACGGGCGTGCCGCCCGGGGGCGGCGCGGCGAAACGGAGCCCGATGTCCTCGGCCGCGTTCACCCCGGTGGGGGCGTGCGGGATCTTCCCCGGGCGCAGGTACAGATTGTGCGGGGCGGCGCGGTCACCGCTGCGGAAATAGGCGTTCGGTGCCTTCGACGGCGGCAGCGCGTCGAGGGGGGCTGCTTCGATCGACGGCCGGAGCGCGGACTGGGCGCCCGAGTACGCGAGCGTGGGCTCGTCGAACTGGCGCAGCAGCTCCAGATCCGTCTCGCGAGCACTGCGTACGGGACCGATGACGGACGGCACGTCGGAGGAGTAGGCGGCGAGTATGCGGCTGAGGCCTGCCTCCACCTGCTCCACGTAGACGATGTCGGCCTTCTCGAGTCCGGTGGGCGGCCGGGCCGTGGCTACGTTGTCGATCTTCACGGCGAGCACGTCCGCGCGTGCCGCGGATGATGCTGTCGTGGGAGCTTTCCCACCTTCGCCCGAGCTGCCGCAGGCCGCTGTGAGGACGAGCGTGAGCGCGGCGAGTGCGGCGGCGGCCGATCTCTTCGTTCCGGAGGTAGGCATGGCTGCCGCCCCTTTCGAGCCGACGCGGCGGTACGGCACCGGCTCATGTCTTCTGCGGCGATGACTCTTCCGTCCATCATCACGCAGAAGACCGGCCGGAGCGCCTCAGGCGCGGCGTCCGAACCTCACCGGCGCCTCGCCGCCGACCGGCGAGTCGGAGGCGGCTGTGGGCGGCGACGAGCCGGAGCGGTGGCCGTTCCGCCCGGGGCAGGTCGTCCTGCCGCCGTTCCCGGGCGGAACGGGTCTCAACCGACCGAGCAGACAGTGCCGTTGAGGCGGATGGCCGTCGGATCGGGGTTGGGGCCGTCGTTGGCACCGACGAAGCCGAACGACGCCGTCGACGCGCCGTCCGGGGCCAGCGGCCCGGCGCCCTCGGGTGCGGTCACGCGGACGTGTCGACCGGTCTGCTGGAACGTGGCGTTCCAGCCGGAGGACACCGACTGGCCGTCGGTCGGCCAGTCCCAGTCCACGGTCCAGCCGGTGATCGGGGTGTCCGAGAGGTTCCGGACGGTGACCGTCGTCACGAAGCCATTGCCCCAGCTCGTGTCGCGGTGGAAGGCCAGCGCGCAGG
The DNA here is from genome assembly GCF_040605575.1 of Streptomyces sp. NPDC005566. NCBI lineage: Bacteria > Bacillati > Actinomycetota > Actinomycetes > Kitasatosporales > Streptomycetaceae > Streptomyces > Streptomyces sp. NPDC005566. The sequence goes on from NZ_JBEXDB010000004.1 coordinate 2,679, forward strand.
CTGCGTCCGCTGGAGTACCTGTGGTGAAGGTCAGCGGAACGGACGGACCGGAGATCCGCCCCGTGGCGTCGGCGGCCAGCACGTTGACCGTGTGGGTGCTGCCCGGGGGCAGATTCCGCAGGGTCACGGACGTGCCGGTGGTCTCGCCGACCAGCCGGGTGTGCGCGCCGTCCCGCTCCTGGACCAGGTAGCGGGCGGCACCGGCCGCCCCCTCCCACGACAGGCGCGCGGTGGTGTCGGTCGCCGCCTCCAGCTTCGGGGTGCCCGGAGCGCCCGCCGCCGAGGCACCGGCCCCCGTGCCGGGCTGCGGGGTGAGGGTAACGGTGAGCATCGCGTACGGTGGCACGGTGACCTGGGAGGCGGACGCCCCACTGCCGGTGACGTCGGTGATGTCGCTGTCGCCGCGGGCGTAGCGGCTGACCTCGGGTGCGGCGCCTGACGGGGTGAAGCCCGCGTACTCGAGGTCCACGGTTCGTGCGGCGTCGGGGTCCTTGTTGATGAGCAGGACGCTGAGGCGGCCGTCGCGACGGTGCACGGCGTGTGCGGAGACGTCCTGGGCGGAGGACGAAGCGGCGACCAGGGCGTCGCCGGCGGTGCCCAGTTCGCTGGTCATCTTCAGGCCGTAGTAGGGGTGGAACGGCGTGTTCGTCGCCGGTTGGCAGATGTCATCTGTGCAGGAACCGCTGGAAAGCATGCCCATGTCACCGAAGTCTGTTTCGCCGTCGACGGTGGTGATACTGCCCGGGCCGTTGTGGGTGTTCCACCAGTCGACGGTGAACACACCGTTCTCCAGAGCCGTCATGAAGGCGTCGGCGGCGAACAGGCCGTTGGGGCGGGCGGTGAGCAGGGCGCCGCCGGTATTGGTGTTGATTTCGGTGAGGGCGATGCCGATGCGCGGGGAGTCCTCGCCCGCGTACCGGTCGAGCTGGTTGCGCACTTCCCGAAGTTCGCCGGGCAGCCGGGTCAGCCGCGACAGGGCGGCGTCAGCGGTGGTGTCGGACCCGCCCGCGTACCAGTGGACGCTCACGAAATCGATGACGTCGGTGACCTCGGAGAGCACGGTGTGGTTCCAGTCGCCCGCATCGCCCTCGCCGACGACGCCGTCCGGCCAGTTGCCCGGGGTGGTGAGGACCGCGCCGACCTTGATGGTCGGGTCGACGGCCTTCATGGCGGCGGCGTAGGCGCGGACCTGGCGGGCGTACTCCCGAGGGCTCTTGTCCGCGTGGTCGTCGTGCTCCCAGCCGCTGCCGTAGTGGCCGTTTCCATAGATCTCGTTGCCGATCTCCCAGTACTTCGCGTCGTAGTCCTTGGTGACGTTCGCGTACCGGACCCAGCCGGCCGCCTCCTCGGGCGTGCCGGAGCCGTAGTTGGCGATCAGGATCGGCTGCGCCCCGGTGGCGCGGACAGTGCCCATGAAGGCGTCGAAGCCGGTGCCGGGGGCGACGTATCCGCCGGGCGCGGTGTGCGTTTCCCAGTGGTAGATGTCGGCGTACGAACCTCCCGGGTAGCGCATCGCCCCGACGTCGGCCGTCTTCATGAGGTCGGCGACTTCGGGGTCGTTCATGTGCGCGTCCCAGACAGCGGCGTTGACACCACGGGCGGTGTCGGACATTCGGCCGAGCGATGCCTGCGTGTTGATCCGGACACCGACGTCCGCGGTCGGCGCCTCCTGCGCGGCGGCGGATGCGTTTCCGGCGGTGCCGAGCGGGGACAGCAGGGCGAGCGTTGCCGCCACGGCTGCGGCGGTACGGGCGAAGTGACGGGGGCGACCGGCGCGGGCCGGCCCGACGGGTCTCTGCGGTAAGGCCATGGGGGTCCTTCCTAGGGGGCGGCGACACGAACTGGCCGGCGCGTGCCGGGCATGCCGTACGACCGGACGGGCGGGCGCCGGTGCGGCGGCAGGATGTTGCTCTCCGGGGCACGGGTGACGGGCGGTGCGTTGCGGTCTTGCACAGGTGGTCAGCGGCCGACGTGCGGCCGATACCGGAATGGGAGCGCTCCCATGATGGGAGGAGGGTGATGTTCTGTCAACGGACGGGGGTCAAGTGTTCTCCGCCGCCCCTCGCCAGGAGACGCGACCGCCTGACCTGAGCCTGCCCCGCCTCCGTTCCAGAGCGCGCGCCCCGTGGAGTGCCAACCATCCTTGTGCCGTCGAGCGTGCAACTGTTCCCGGTTGCGGACTGTCTCTGAAGACGAGTGCGGCGGCGAAGGGAGCACGGCGTTGGCCGAGGTGAAGTCCCCCGATTCGGAGCAAAGTTTCCCTGCCCTGGGCTGGCCGACGGTCCTTGTAGCGGTGTTCCTGTCGGCCTGGTTGGTCTTTCGGCCGTTCGGCACGCTCTGGATGTTCGTCGTCCTGGGTACCGCGCTCGCCCTCCTCAGGGTGCTGCGCCGTCTGGTGGCGCGGCACCCCACTTCCCGTATCGACAGATGGTGCCGCACGAACGCCACCCCCGCGCTGTTCCTGGCTCATCTGCGGCATGGCGGGAACCGGGCTTGGCTGCACGATGCTCAGTGGCGCACTGTCCGGGGGGCCGCCGTGTTCGCCATCGTGTGCGTGACTGCTGCGTGTTTCATGGGCTGGGATGCCTGGAAGGAGGACCAAGCGTTGAACGATCTGCGCAGCCGGGGCCGGGAGGTCACTGCCACGGTCGTTTCGGTCACCGGGTGGTCGGACGCTGACGAGGCGCTTCATGTCGACGTGCGGTTCGAGACACCGTCAGGTCCGATTCGCGAAGATGTGGATCTCGAAGGTGACGCCCTTGACTCGAGGCCTGGGGACCAACTGGCGGTCGTCTACGATCCGGTGCGTCCCGCCACCGTCAGGCTTCCCTCGCAACTCGACGGACATGCCATCGGCGGGTTGGTGACGGGCGTGGTCGCCGTGACGCTGCTGGCACTCTTCGTCCTCGCCCTCGCGATACGGGACGGACTGCGGGCCGGCAGGCGTTGATGTCGAATGCTGCTGGTTGCGCTGGTGCGGCGGTCGATGGCATCTACCGGTGGACCTCGCTGCCTACCGGAAGCGGGCAAGGCGAAGGGCAGTGACTGGCGGTCAGCCCTGCCAAAAACGCCAGCGGGCGTGAGGCGGTGCGCAGTCACCCGAGGCGACGGCCTGCCAGTAACCGCGATCCATGGCTTCCCGCTGTTCCGCCTCGGTCCCCAGCGTGAATACCGCGTACGTGCAGCTCGGACGGACGTCCTGTGCGGCGAACCAGCCGAGGGCACCAGCAGCGAGCGCCGTGACTGTGCAGGCGACGAGGAGAAGCTGACGGGTGCCGGCAGGTATGGGAGGGATCACCGGCTCATCGTACTGAGCACATCGGTGACCTCGGCCGAGGGGTCGGTGCCTGTGTGCGCCCCGCTGTCCGGGCCGCGCAGGCCGGAACCAGACCTGACGGTTTGCCGGTCGCAGTAGCTGCCCCGATCGACGCCGGCCACCCGCTATCAGGATCTGGGACGGCGTCAACCGCTCACGAAACGCGGACGTCCGGCCTTGAGCCGGCGCGGTCCATCCGACGGGGGAGCCGGCCTGACTTCGAGGCACTGGGCCGGTAGTGCTCAGCGAACAACCGCGCAACGAGCTCTCCCCGGCTGGAGACCTCCATCTTGCCGAAGACGGCCTTGACATGGTCGCGCACGGTGTGTGGGGAGATGAACAGCGTCGAGGCGATCTCGCTGGTGGGCAGCCCGCGCGTGATGAGCTGCGTGATCTCCAGCTCGCGCGGCGTGAGACCGTACGCGTCGGCGATGATGACCGCCCGGTCGGCGGCGGCCACCGGCTCGATGACGAGAGCCACGGGGCCGGGTCGCCCAGCGAGGCCGCTGAGGCACGAGGCGTGGCAGATGAGCCAGCGGCCGTCGACAGTTCGAATGCGCACCCTCGCACGGCCCGTCCGCTCGCGGCCCTGGGCGATTGCCCGCGCCTGATGTGCGGTGGCGACCACCCAGATCGGGAGCCGCAGACCCAACTGTGAAGGGATGGACGGGCCTTGAGGCAGCTGCGACAGATGCTGGCGCGCCTCCTCGTTGATCGACGTCGGCTCACCCGAGGAATCGAACAGCACCAGTCCGGGTGCGGGTACATCGGTTCCGGCGGCGGACGCGGACGGGCGGGCGAACCGGCGGATCAGCAAGGCCAGCGGACCGGACAGACCGGCGAGCAGCGTCGTCTCGGCCGGGCCGAACGGGGCGCCCCCGTGCATACGGAACAGGCTCACCACGGCCCACGGCCGGTCGTCGACCCGCAGGACTGCCCGCAGCTCGTCGTCCACACCCTGGCTTCCGAGCAGCCGTCGGAAGCGCGCGCTGCGCGCGGGCAGGTCGCCAGTGACCGCGCGCAGACCGGCCGCCGGCACGACGGCGCGGGCAAGGTCCCGAAACGGGAGGACATCCTCCTCCAGGAGTTCGCTCTCCCAATATGCGGAGCAGCCCTCGCCGGAGCCGAGGTTCTCCACCAGCATCGGTGCGGTGATGAGACCGGTCTCCGGATCGGTGGCCGCCCATACGGCGGAGTCGAACGGCATGAGCCGCCGCAGCTTCGCGGACGTACGGCCGAAGAGTTCGCGCGTGTCGGTGGCCCGCTCCGCACCCGACAGCACCTTGGCGTGAGCTGACAGCACCTCGGCACGGCGGTGCGTATCGGACATGGCGATCTCCCGTGTTCTGGATGCAGACCAGCCTGCCCGCCCGGCTTGCAGGAACCAACCCCCCATTTTGAGGGGGCCTTCCCGGCCGGTCACCGAGCCCGGGGGATGGGGACCCGGCCCGGTGCCGACGAGGCTCAAGGAAGCCGTGGCCCCTGTCTGCGGCGTCCTGGAACGTGGAGGGAAGAACATTGGACATCGCAATCGTCGGAGCAGGTGCTGCCGCGGTAGGCCTGTTGGACTCGCTGGCGGCCACCGCCCACAGTCCCGGAGCCATCACCGTGTTCGAGCCGTCCCCGCACCTTTGGCGGGGCCGCCCCTACGGCCCCGACCTGGACACGGTGCTGGTCAACGCACCCCCCGCCATCATGTCGATCCGCCACCTGGACTTCGGGCACTACGCGGCCTGGCTGGGCTCGCGTGGCACCGCCCACCTCGACGAACGGATGGGACAGCCGCTGGTTCCGCGCGCGCTGTACGGCGAGTACCTGGCGCACACCGCGGAGAGGGCAGTGGCCGCCCTGCGCGAAGAAGGCTGGCAGGTGCGCATCATCAACGCCCGCGTCATCGAGGTGACGCGGTCCGGGGCCGGCTGGTCGCTCCGTACCGAGAACGGGCATGGGCACGAGGCGGACCACGTGGCGCTGTGTGTGGGTGGGGGGACACCGCAGGACCACTACGGCCTCGGTGGTGCCCCCGACTTCGTGGGCGATCCGTACCCGCTGGCACGCACACTCGACCGGGTGCCGGCCGGCAGCAACATCGCGGTCATCGGGAGCGGGCTGACCGCGGTCGACGTCGTCGTGTCGCTCGTCGCGCGCGGACACACCGGGCCGATCACCCTGCTGTCCCGCAGCGGAATGCTGCCCCACGTCTGGCAGCGCCCGGTCGCACACCGGCCGCAGCACGTGACCGCCGAACGGGTGACGGCGCTGCACCGGCAGCACGGTGCCGTCAGCCTCGAGCACCTCGCCGGGTTGATGCGGGCCGAACTGGCGGACAGGGGGGAGGACTTCGAAGCTTTCGTGGCAGAACTGCTGGCGTCCGGGACCGAGGATCCGGTTCGGCGACTGAGGGCCCAACTGGCCGCTGTCGACGACCCCGGGATCGGCCGCCGGGTACTCCAGGAGACAGCGCACAGCGTTGGCCCCCACGCGTGGCGGTTCATGCCCGAGGCCGACCGACTGCGGCTCTGGCGTCACTTCCGCATGGTGACGAGTGTGGCGTCACCGATGGTCCCGGTGAACGCCGCCACCATGATGCGGCTGCTGGACTCCGGACAGCTCACCGTCGCTTCGGGCGTCCGGAGGATCGGGGTTGCCGATGGAGTGTTCCGGGTGCACGGAGGTGGCGGCGAACGCACCTTCGACGTTGCGGTCAACGCCGTGAACCCACCGCCGCGTTCGATCCCTCGGGGCGCGGGCCCGTCGGTCGCGTCCCTGCTCGCCGACGGCGCGGCCGACCGGCATCCGGCCGGTGGACCGGTACCGGCTGACCCGCGCCTGCACGTGGTGGGAGACCTTGCCGGGGGAGGGCCGTTCATCACGTCGAGCATTGCGGGCATAGCCGCCCAGGCGGCACGAGCCGCGCAGGCGATCGTTGCCGCGCCGCACGCAGCGAGGGTGATCTGACGCGCACGACGAGTCATCGGCCTCGGCGGTGACGGCGTCGCGGCGACATGGTGGACAACAGCCCGGTCGAGCAGGAGAAGGCGATGGAGTTCAATGCCCTGCCGACCCGATGGGTCGCCGAAGCCGCATCGTGATCCGGGCGATACCTTGCCGGGCTGGTGCTTCGGGCCCACCGGTGTGACGTTACTGGCACCGTCTACCGATATCGAGGTCCACCATGTTCGGCCTGGCTTTTGTCGCCCCCTGGCTGGTACTTGCCTCCGCGCTCTGGGCGATGGTTCCGCTCGTTCTCCCCCGGCGGCGCCGACCGGGCATCATCATCGCCGGCTCTCATATCGTCGTGACGCTGGCGATGATGCGGCCCTGGACCGAGGACTGGTACTGGCACGACGGAGCATGGCTGATCCTCGTCATCGGGCAGGGCGCCCTCATTGCGCTGGGACGGCTGGCCTTCGAGCTCAGCCCGCTCGGCGCCCGCCGGGCGAAGCCCCTTCCCCCAGTCGGCGACGCGGTGACAGCCCGGCCTCAGCCCTGACTGGGCGTGCGCTCCTGACGGCTTCAGGTCCGGAGTCCCGCCGAACTGATCCCAACGATGCCTTGGAGTAACGGGTGCCAAAACGGGGAGGGCCGGCAGTGGTCTGCCGGCCCTCCCCGGGGTCGTGTGCGTGCCGCGGTCCGGTCAGAGCCGGCCGCCGGTGAGACGGGTGATCGGCCCGGCATGGGTCCTGGCCGTCTGGCGTCCGAGGGTGAACGCTCCGGCGAGGAGTCCACCGACGCCTGCGGCGGCGCCCACAGCCATGGCCTTGCGGTGCTTGCCGACGGTCCGGGCGATGGTGGCGTTCGACGTCACCTTGCCCGCCGTGTCCAGGACGGTCTGGCGGCCCGTCTCCCACCCGGCGACAGCGGCCCGCTTCGCCGCCAGGCCGGCCAGCCGCACACCGGTCCCCGCCGACCCGGCGGCTTCCTGTGCCGACGACTTGGCGTCCTGGGCCGATGACCTGGCCTCCGAGGCTGCGACCGCCGAGCCGGACTTGGCCTGGTTCCCGGCGGTCTCAGTGATCTGTCGCCCCTCGGTGGCAGCCGTCCGGGCACCCGTACGGGCCTCCGCCGCAGAACCGTTCATGTTCTTCCTGGTGTCATCATTCTCTGCAGTCATGGTGTTCGTGTTACCCCTCGACGCAGCTCGAAACAGAGGGATGCTCAGGCACGCGTCCTCGCACCGGCATCCCGGGGCATCAGTCCGTCGAACCCGATCCGACCGTTGCCCCTCGATGGCTGAGTGTGAACAGGCCCCCGTCCGGGCTCTGCAGAGTCCGCGAGAACCCCTTCGGTGCCCAGGAAGTCGCTGCGAGCTGGGGCCTGGTCGCTCCGGCCCCGATCGCCGCAGAGACGGCGCGCTCGACGTCGTCCACCGGGAAGTTGACGAGCCAACGTGGCCGGAGCTGCGGTTGTTCAGCACGTGCAGCGCCACCGCCGCGCAGTGAGAGGGCTGGTCGGCCGTCCCGTTCGACGACGACATGTTGATGACGGTAGGTCACGTCGATCGACGCTTCCTCTGCCCAGCCGAAGACTTCCCCGTAGAACCTCGCTGCGTCGAACACGTCCCGGGTCTGCAGATCGAGGCGGGCGGGGGCGCTTTCCCCGCCCGGTGCCCACGTCAGGGCGGGACCTTCCCAGAAGCCGAATGTGGCCCCGTCCGGGTCGGCGGCCAGCCCGGCGCGCCCCCGGCCCAGAGGGATGGGTCCCACTGCGAGGGTGGCCCCTCGCTCCTGGATCCGAGCTGCCGTCACATCGGCGTCGCTCACGGCGAAGTACGGCGTCCACTCCGAGGCGGGAGCGAGCCCGGGCCGACGCTCGCCGATGCCCGCCACCGGCAAACCATAGGCCGACGCGACAACGAACTGATCGCCCAGGGAACTCCTACGGAACTCCCAGCCGAGTACCGCTGCGTAGAAGGCCCGCGCAGCGACGAGGTCGCTGACCATAAGGTTGATCCAGCACGGCATACCCGCAACCGGCACCACCTGCTCCGCGCCTGACACAGACACCTGCGCTCCTCACATCGACCGACGACCAGTGTGCGACCGGGGGCGTGTCCGCCCCGCCCAGCCGCACCCGCCGTAGCGAACCTATCCCGTGCCGGCTGTCCGTCGGCGTCGCCCCCTGCATGCTCCCGGGCAAGCCTTTCCGTGGGCGTGTTGACAGACGTCCGGGATGCCTCTTGTGGAACGGTGAACGCTCTTGCCCGCATGAGCTGGCCGAGTGGCCAGGCCCCCAGGAAGCGCGCAGGTGTCACACACCGGCACGTGACGATGGGGCAACCATTCCCTGCCAGGATCAGAAGGAGCTCACCGATGACGCGCGCACTCGCTCTCGTCTGCACCCTGTCACCGTCCCCGAACCCTTCCAGCAGCCAGCTTCTGGCGGATCAGATCATGGCTGAACTGTCGGGTCTCGGCGTCCGTGGAGAAACCGTACGTGTGGTCGATCACGAGGTGCGACCGGGTATCGAGCGGGACATGGGCGAAGGAGACGCCTGGCCCGAGCTGCGCGAAAAGGTGATGGACGCAGACATCGTGCTGGTGTCCACCCCCATCTGGCTGGGGCACCCTTCGAGCGTGTGCCAGCGCGTACTGGAGCGTCTCAACGCCGACATCTCCGAAACCGACGGCCAGGGGCGCCGGCTGACCTACGGCAAGGTGGGTATCGCCGCCGTGGTCGGCAACGAGGACGGAGCACACAAGGTCAGCGCGGACATCTTCCAAGGGCTCAACGACCTCGGCTTCACCCTGGCACCCGGAGCCGTGACCTACTGGGTCGGAAGAAGCGCAGCAAGGCACCGACTACCGGGACCTGGACCAGACCCCCGAAGCGGTCGCCTCCACCACACACACCCTCGCCGTCAACGCAGCGCACCTCGCCAAGGTGCTCTCCGACGCCCCGTTCCCGCCCAACTCGTAAGCGGCGGAAACGCAGCGTCCGCCCGGCAGGAGACGACGCCGCCGGCCAGATCAGTGGGCTTCGTCGGACGTTGCGGCGCGCTGGGGAGCGCGCGCGGACATCCGGCCGGCCCGGTGGGACGGACGTGAGGGACCCACCGGTGTCATGCGCTGTTGCCAGGGCAGCCGAAAGCGTATGCGCACGGCAAGGGAAGGCACTTCATGGATGAGGCAATGAACGGGACTTCGGAATACCGGCGAGCTGCCGACTACGTGGCCCTCGCGCTGATCTTCCTGCGGGACAACGTCATGCTGCGGGAGCCGCTACGCCCGGAACACCTGAAACCGCGGCTGCTCGGCCACTGGGGCTCCTGCCCCGGCATCACCATGACCTACGCCGCACTCAACACCCTGATCAAGGAGCGCGACACGGACGTCCTCCTCGTCACCGGCCCCGGGCACGGTGCCCCCGCCAACCACGCGAATCTCTGGCTGGAAGGCACACACGAAACGTACGACCCCGCGCTGGCACGGACCGAAGACGGTCTACGGGAACTGGCGCGGCGCTACTGCGCGCCCGACGGTTTTCCCAGCCACCTCTCGCCGGCCCTCCCGGGCACCATCCATGAGGGCGGCGAACTCGGCTACGCATTGGCCACGGCCTTCGGGGCGGCCTTCGACGCCCCCGACCGGCTGGTGGCGTGCATCGTCGGCGACGGCGAGGCCGAGACAGGACCGACCGCGGCAGCGTGGCACTCCTCCAAGTTCCTCGATCCCGTCACCGGCGGAGCGGTCCTTCCGATCCTGCATCTGAACGGCTACAAGATCTCCTCGCCCACCCTGTTCGCCACCATGTCCGACGAAGAGCTGACCGCCCTGTTCCGCGGGTACGGCTGGGTCCCGCGCATCGTCGACATGACCGAGGACCCCCACAGCGAGAAGATGACGGACGCGGTCCGTGACGCGCAGACGGCCATCGCCGACATCCAGACGCGGGCCCGGCATGGAGAAGTGATCGAGCGCCCGCCCTGGCCGATGATCGTACTGCGCAGCCTGAAGGGACAAGGTGCGCCCGCGGAGGTCGACGGACGACGCATCGAGGGCACCTACCATGCGCATCAGGTCCCCCTGGCCGAAGTCCACTCCGAGAAAGCACAGTTCGAAGCTCTGGAGACGTGGCTCCGGTCCTACCGTCCCGACGAACTGTTCGACGAGGCCGGCCGGCCGGTACCCCAGGTCCTCGCCGCGTGCCCCCGCGACGAGCGGCGCATCGGCACGCAGCCCGCAGGCGACGGCGGTCGGCTGCGACAGCCCTTGGACCTACCGGAGTTGGAGCCCTACGCCATTGACGTACAGGCAGGGCCGGGCGCTGTCTCCGAGAGCCCGAACCGGGTCCTCGCCGCGTGGCTGGCGGAGATCATGCGCCGGACGGAGGCGAGCCGCGACTTCCGGATCGTGTCCCCGGACGAACTGGCCTCCAACAAGCTCGACAGCGTCCTGAGCGCGAGCGGGCGTGGCTACGTGTGGCCTGTGGACGAGTACGCCGAGGACCTGGCCCGGGGCGGACGCGTCATGGAGGTTCTCTCCGAGCACAACTGCCAGGGCTGGATCCAGGGTTACCTCCAGACCGGCCGCCACGGGCTCTTCCCGACGTACGAGGCGTTCGCCTCCGTCGTGGACAGCATGTGCAACCAGTACGCGAAGTGGCTGAAGATGTCCCACGAGGTGCCGTGGCGCACGCCCGTCAGCAGCCTCACCTACCTGCTGACCAGCGAAGGGTGGCGCCAGGAGCACAACGGTTACAGTCACCAGGGCCCCGGGTTCATCAACAACCTGCTCACCAAGAAGAGCACAGTCACGGGCGTCTACCTCCCGCCCGACGCCAACACCCTGCTCGTCACCATGGAGCGCCTGCTCGCCGACACCGGCAGGATCAACCTGGTCGTGTCCGGCAAGCACGCAGCCGCCCAGTGGCTCAGCCTCGACGCCGCCCGCCGGCACTGCGAAGCGGGTGCGTCCATCTGGCGCTGGGCCTCCACCAACAACGGCGAGGACCCGGAAGTGATCCTTGCGTGTGCGGGAGGTACCCCCACCGTCGAGACACTCGCCGCGGCCGACCTTCTACGCCGCGACCTCCCCGAGGCACGCATCCGCGTGGTCAACATCGTGGACCTGTGCGTACTCGCCCCGCCGGACCGGCACCCCCACGGCATGGCCGACGCGGAGTTCCGTGACCTGTTCGGCACGGACACACCGGTCGTCCTCGACTTCCACGGCTACCCCTCAGCCGTCCACCAACTCCTACATGGCCGACCCGGGGCAGAGCGCTTTCACGTCCGCGGATACGTCGAGGAAGGGACTACCACGACGCCCTACGACCTCCTCGCCAGCAACCGCGTATCCCGGCACGACCTGGCCGCGACCGCGCTGGGGCACCTACGCGGACGCGCCACGGTCAGCGGTGACCTGGCCGCCGCACACGCACGCCATCGTGACAGGCTGCGCGAGGAGATCCGTCGCACCGGCACCGATCCGGCAGAGATCACCGAGTGGAAGTGGCGGACGTGAACTGTTCGGACACCTGCCTCTCACCGGGCGATGGCCGCGGAGTTCCTGGACACGGACTCGGCGACCGCGTCACGGAGAAGGTTTGTGTCCGAACGCCTTCCGCGGGCTCCGGGCATCCCAGGCGGTGGCAGCGACGAGTAGTCGGAGTGGGCGGGAGCACCCGGTGGTCGCGGCGCAGACCGCCAGTGAAATGACGACTCCCTGAACTCCGTACGGCCCGCGCGACCGAGCGGTCACTTTCACCTGAGCGCCTCGGCCTCGCGGGGGCTTCAGGTGGGTGGCTCGACCGCAGGAGGTGGTACGCGAAACCGTGGAACGACTCCGCGTGACAGATCCACCACGCTGTCGCCCGCAGGCGCAGGCGTACACCGTGGCGGGGGCGTCACCTGGACGAGGCCCGCCTCCCGCTGGGGACAGTGCACGAGCCTGAACGAGGGTGGCCGGCTTCCAGCTCAGGGCTACGCCCAAGGCCCGGCTCGCCGGCTGCTGCCGCCCCCACCGACGCTACGAGCGCAAAGCCGAGCGCTTCCTCGTCTGCACGAGCATCGCCTGCCCCCTCGTTCGCTACGCCGCACAGGCTCACCCCTTGATCCTCAGGCGCCGGGAAGGAAGAGGCAGAACGGATGGCCGTGCGGGTCGCAGAGGACCCTCACGTCCCTCTGCGGCTGGTACTCCTGCAGCGTCGCTCCCAGGGCGCAAGCCCGCTCGGTCTCCGCCTCCAGGTCGTCGACTTGTACGTCCAAGTGCGCTTGCATCTGCTGAGTGCCCGGGCGCTGCGGCCACATTGGAGGAGTGTGATCCGATTCCAACTGGAAACTGAGGCCGGGGCGTTCCTGTCCCGGAGCCTTCAGGCGAACCCACTCGGGCTCGCGCTCGACTTCCTGCCAGCCGAGGAGCGCCCGGTAGAAGTCTGCCAGCGCTTGAGGATCGGGAGTACCGAGAACAAAACCACCGAGTGTCGTAGCCATGCCTCCCACCTTGCCCCCGACACCCGCCGCCACGCGTCTGCGCGCACCCGTGTCCCCTGCTCGCCCCCAACGACCTCGCCGGCGCGGCCGGTCGAGCAGCTCGGCGTCTCTGCGCTGGACCGTTCCTGGTGGGAATGCAGGCACGTAAGTTGATCACGTCGGAACGTCGGGTCACAGGGCTACCAGCGGATGCGGTTGCTGACCAGGTGGCGGAGTGGGGCCGGTCCGGCAGGCCCGCAGCCACCGCCACCGCTCACCGTCCACGAGGTCGTCAGGGCTGTCCCGCTTTCCTGCAGCAAGCCCTATGGGGCAGCTTGGTAGGATTCGTGCGGTGGCTGGCTGGCGGACCGGCGGGCCCTTGGACTCGAGAGGAGGGCCAGATGCCGGTGAATTTTGCGTACCGGAACGTGGGTATCCCGGATCTGTACCGCCGTGGCCTCCGCCCTGAAACGGCACCTCTCGAGGTACTGCTGGTGGACATCGAAGCCGACTTGATCATCCGGGACGGCAGCCAGGTGGTGATGTCGGAAGGGCTGTTCCCGGTGGCTGAACTGGCACGCGCCCTGGTGGGCTGGCTGGGCCAGCTGCACGGTGACCGCGATGACTTCGAGTTCGACTCGATGTCCTACGCCGACGTGGGCGAGGTGCGGATCGTGGGGTCTGTCGAGGGATGGCGGGTCGGCTCTGTCTCCGAACCAGGTTCGTGGACCTCACCAGTTGGCTGGGATGTGCTCGTTTCGGAGATCGTGCAGTTCGTGACGGCTGTTCGCAAGGATGTGGTGGCGCTCGGCGTCGAGCCCGGCCTGATCCCCGACTTCGAGGCGGGCCCGGTAGTGCTTCGGCTCATGGATGGTCTTGCGGTGTTGGGTGTGATCACTGCGTCGGAGCCGTCATGGACAGTGCCGTTCACGGGGATGAGCCCGATCCCGTCCCCGCCTCCGACAGACCGCACGGGGACCGGGAGTGGCGGACAGCCTCGATGCTGACGGGGTGGCACGGGTTGGTTAGAGTTGCCGCGGGTCCGGGGCAGCGGTCGGTCGCGTGGGAGTCGGCGCGCACGGGCCGTGACAGAGGTGGCTCGAGTGGAACTGGCGACGGCCTTCAACGACGCGTGGCACCAGCAGCCGGATCCGGCGGACCGGCCCGACGGCCGCCGGCCGTCGAACCCGCAATGGGTGCTCGTCTCGACCCTGTGGTTGCTCGCCGCCTGGACACCGGAATCCACACCCGGGTGGGCGTCGACGCTCGTGCTCAACAACTCCGGTGACCGCCGCGAGCCATGGCCGCCTCCGCCCGAGCAGCTTGCCGCGATCGCGAAGCTGCCAGAGGTCACGGGCGCCGTCCCCTGCGCGGACGTGCTGTTGGCGAACGGCCCCTCCACGGAGCCCGAAGAACTGGTCTCGCTCATCACTGCGGCGGCCCACGTCCACGACGCGCGTCGGACGTCGTTGGTGCGGTACTTCGCAGCCGGCCAGGAGGGCGACCTCCTCCGCCTGACCACGACCGACGATGACCCAGCTCTGCACCTGTTGCACCGGGACTACTCCGGCACGGCGCGGATCACCCTCGCGCCGGCGCCGACGGTGCAACAGCCCCCGGTCATCGCGGACGACGCTGCCGACGGCGCGATCCGCACCCGGATCTCGTGTCTTGCCACGCTTCTGAGCGACCTGCTCATGGTGAACAACAACAACTCCGTCGACTTCCGGTTCCGGATCGCCACGCTCCCCGAAAGCGACACAGAGGACGACGACCGCCTCGCCGCTGCGACCCGCTGGTGGTCGGCCAACCGCGAAGACGCCGAGGAGTACGCCGACGAAGAAGCGACGTTTCATCCGATCACGTTCACCGAACTACGGGCGTCGCTCCACAACGACGCCCGGCTCTCCCTCGTGGACATCTGGGACGGCTCATGGAGCGGCATCGACGAGATGCCCGAGATCCCGGCCGGCCACATCGTGACCCATCTCGTTGACGACCTGGTCGACGTCATCGAGGGTCGGCTGGACGGCGCGCTTGTCGCGGTGAACGGGTACGTGCCCACCGGGTGGCCGCCGGCAGAACCGACCGACGAGGACGACGACGCCGAGTACACGTACGTGCTGTTCGCCCGGGGCAACGAGGTGGGCGTCCTCGACATCGACCGATCCTGCTGAACGCGACCGTTTCCAACCTGACGTCGGACGGCTTCGCTCACTTCTGGCCAGGGAGGGCGGCTGCAGGCCGCTGATCCAGTCGGTCACGCCGGGGCAGCGGGGCGACAGCCCACAGCTGATCCCGCGCTGGAACGCATCAAGGTCGACGGGCCCACCGTCGGGGCCGCGGCAGCACGAGAGGCCGGCCGGTGGGCTTCGACCGGCAGATGCAGAGGCGTCGCAACGAGGTCGAGCGGACGATCGACCGGCTCAAGCTCTCCAGGGCTGTGGCGACGCGCTCGACATGCGTGCCCACGTCTTCTGCGGCGTCGTGACCGCGGCCTCGGTCCGGCTCCGGTTCAAGGTCCTGACCCGGGGCACTGAAGCCCGTCTCTGATCAGCATGACGTCACTCAGCCACTTGACGCGGACGGCCCCGCACGATCGAGCTCCCGACGGCCTCAGGTGCTCTGGTTTTCTCTTGCTGAAGCCAACGCAGCCACCTGCGTCTCGTACGCCAGGGGCACTGCCGAATCTTCTGCTGATACGACCCGCACCGTCATCCGCTGTGGGAAGCTCGACGCGTGACGCGTCTCGCGGATCCACTTCGCTTTCTGACCATGCTCGCCGCCTGGATAGCCACCCCCTGGGCCCTCGCCCCGCACTCCGTGTTGCTTGCCGTTGTCTCGGTGGTCCTGCTGCTCGGTGCTCTCACCGTCTTCGCCACCCCGGGCGACAACGGGATGGACAGGGAGAAGATCCTTGTGCCCGTTCCCGGTGCGGTGACCATCGCCTTGGTGCTCCTCCAGTACCTCGCGGCTGTCATCTCCTCCTGGGTGGCCTGGCCGACGTGGGCTGCCGTCACCGTGGCGGTCCTGGCCGCAACCAGCCTGATCGCGGAACAAGCCCGCTGGCGGCACCTGCTCGCCGCACGGAGTTAGCGCGGCACGCGCAGGACGGTGACCCCCGAGAGCCGGACGCGGGGATCGCTCCCCGCATCTGAGCGTGGAGATCCCCAGAAGAGGCGGTCCCTGCCTCATCCGTCGACCGCGAGTCGTTCACAGTGTCCGCGCGCAACAGCCGGCCCGCGCAGAAATAGGATGACACCGTCCTTGTTCCAGTTGGGCGAGGCCGACGAAGGGCACCGTGAACATGACTGGGCAACGCGACCGTTGGGCGGAACTGACCGGCGGAGGAGCAGGGGAGGAGTACGCGCAGCGTTTCGCGCGGCTCGTCGAGTCAGGCCAGGACGTCCACGGAGAGGCGGTCTTCTGTACAGCCCTGTTGCAGCCTGCCGCACGGGTACTCGATGCCGGCTGCGGAACCGGTCGGATCGCGATCCGACTCGCCGAGCTGGGCCACCACTGCACCGGCGTGGACGTCGACCCGTCGATGCTCGCCGTCGCCCGCCGCGACGCACCCATGCAGGAGTGGCTCCTCGGTGACCTGTCCCGTCTGGATGCCCTCGACCTGGATCCTTGCTTCGACCTGGTGCTTGCCGCCGGAAACGTCATTCCCCTCCTGGCCCCCGGCACCGAGCCGGAGGTCGTCCGGCAACTGGCTGCCGCCATGTGTCCCGGCGGTCTGCTGGTCACGGGCATGGGGCTGGATGCGGCACACCTGCCACTCGCGGAAGCGACGGTGACCATCACGGAGTTCGACCGCTGGTGCACCGAAGCCGGACTGACCTTGCGGCAGCGATATGCCACCTGGAGCGGCGATCCCTACTACCAAGGCTGCGGCTACGCCGTCAGTGTGCACTCCCGTCCCACCACGTAAGTCCACGTCTCCCACGGCGACGGCCCGGACCAGGCATGCGACCGAGCGATCCCACGCCTTGATCGTTCACACCACGACCGCGTGTCCGCAGGGGTGCGCGGCCTGCGTCCTGCCGCTCACCGCCATGGACGTTCCCTCCGTCCTGTTCAGGGTGCGGTCCGCTGGTCGTCGCTGTCCTGGCGGAGTCGGTCGGTGTGGCGGCTGACGGTGTCGACGCGGGCCGCGAGGTCCAGGTGGTCGGTCGTCAGGTGTCGGTGCGCGTCGGTCAGCGGAGCGATCAGGCCGGCTGCGTCGTTGTCGGCGAGGGCGGCGGCGAGCCGGGCGGTCGTGGTGTCAGGGAGGTCGGCGAGGGCGGTGATCTGGCCGGCGAGCTGTCGCAGGTCCGCGGCGTTGTCCCGGGCCCAGGTGTTGATGGTGCGGTCCGCGGCGCGGTGGTTGCGGGTGGCTTGTACGCGTTGCTCCCCGGTGGCGCCGGGAGCTCCTGGGCGTACGCGCAGGTAGCGGCGTTCGGCGGCCTGCCGGCTGGCGACGCCGAGGGGATGGGCGAGGTCGGCCCAACTGGTGCCTGCGGCGCGGGCTGCTTCGATCAGGCCTGTCTCCCACCCCGCCAGCTGGTCGCGCAGCTCACGCAGGAGAAGCAGTGCGGCCAGAACCTGATCGGAGTCCGCTTCGTTTTCCGCCTGCGATTGAGGGGTCGGCCTCTGTGCGGCGCGCACGGCCTCATCGATGGCGTTCAGAGCTGCTGCGGCCGCAGCGAAGGATGTGGGTTCGCCGGTTCGGGGTGCGCTCATGGAGGGACTCCTTCGTAGTGTCACCCTTTCGACGACACTGAAGTTGTCATCGTTTGGATGACATGCTACAACGGAGTCAGACGAAGCGCATTGGCAGTTTTCTGCCTGACCAGTGGAGGTGTTTTCGCAATGTTGATGCGCACTGATCCGTTCCGCGAACTCGACCGTCTCGCTCAGCAGCTCACGGGTGTTTCCGGCACCTGGTCCAAGCCGTCGGCGATGCCGATGGACGCTTATCGCGAGGGCGAGGAGTACGTGATCGCCCTCGACCTGCCCGGTGTCGCGAAGGACGCGATCGATATCGACGTCGAACGGAACATGCTCACCGTGAAGGCTGAGCGCCGCCCCGTCGCAAGGGGCGAGGACGTGCAGGTGGAGCTCTCCGAGCGGCCGCTGGGAGTCTTCTCCCGCCAGCTGGTTCTGGCCGACACGCTGGATACGGAACGTATCAGGGCGGACTACGACGCAGGGGTGCTGACCCTGCGGATCCCGATCGCCGAGCGAGCCAAGCCCCGCAAGATCGTCATCGGCGGGGAGTCCGCCCCCGAGCAGATCGGCCGCTGAACCCGCCCCGCTCACTGCTGGCACGAGCCGAGGCGCGATCCTTCACTTGCCCGCCTGAGTGCCCGCATCCTCTGTGGCGCGGTGAATCTCAGGTCGAGTCTGACGTCGGCACCCCGACGCCCGACCGGTATGTGCTCCACCGCAGCGCGGATCATTCCCCGGAGCGGTCCGCGCTGCGGCGCAGCGCTCAGCGGTTACAGAGACGCGACCCAGGTCTCAGGACTTTCTTCTGTCATCCCGGGCACCTGACTCCACGAACTCTCCCAGAGATCAGCAGCGCGGCTGCCGGCCCTCGCCCGGCCCCAGCAGCAGCCGCCCGTCGAGAAAGGCACTCCACCGATGCGCTCCCTGCGCGAACCGACCCGCGCCACAGCCGGCGTGACGTTCGACCAGATGCTGGAAAAGATCAGGTACGAGGGCGCGTATCCCACGCGCGAACGAGCCGAAACCGTCACCCACGCCGTGCTGTCCGCCCTCGGTCGACAACTGACAGGCGACGA
Source organism: Streptomyces sp. NPDC005566 (assembly GCF_040605575.1). NCBI lineage: Bacteria > Bacillati > Actinomycetota > Actinomycetes > Kitasatosporales > Streptomycetaceae > Streptomyces > Streptomyces sp. NPDC005566. The sequence goes on from NZ_JBEXDB010000004.1 coordinate 21,196, forward strand.
ACGCGTCGACCTCGCCGCCCGCCTGCCCGTCGAGGCCGCACGCATCTTCACCGCGCAGATCCCCGACCCTGAGCCGCTCACCGGCTGGGGACTCGTCAAGGACCTTGCCACTCGCACAGGCGGCACCCCCGCCACCGTGCGGTGGGACACCGGAGCCGTCCTCGCCACCGTCGGCCACCTCGCCGGATCTGAACTCCTTGACCGCCTGCTTGCCCAACTGCCTTCCGGTTACGCTCTGTTGTTCGGCCGTGCGGAGCTCATCCAAGCAGCATGAGTCACTCCCGCACGTGGGCACCCGGACGGCGGCTCACGGGGGATATCTCAGGCATGCCCTGTTGACCCTACTGCGGCCTGCTCCGGGCGGCCGGGGCGGGCATCAAGCGAACGACATCGCGAACAGTTGTGGAGCGCCCGGCCTTCGGTTGATCCTGTGTCCCCACATTGAGGTACGGGATCAACCGAAGGCCGCTGCCATGAGCGTGATGCGTCACGAAGACCGGAGGGCAGCGCTCATGGAAACGCCACATTTCCGAGTCGGGACCTGTGACAGGCCGCGTTCCGTGACCATCGCTCCAAGAGCGGATGGGGGCGTGGCTGGATCGGGTTTGCTGGGTGGACTGGCCCGGAAGGCTGTTCACGGGGTCTATGAAAGCCACGGCCTCCCGGTTCAGGTGAGGGAACTTCCGTGAAGTAGGGAATGTCGTGCTGCTGGAGAACAAGACCGCCATCGTCTACGGCGGCGCTGGATCGATCGGCTCCGCGGTCGCCCGCGTCTTTGCCGGCGAAGGTGCCACGGTCCACCTGGTCGGGCGTACCCAGGCACCTCTGGAGGAGCTTGCCGGCACCATCGCCGAGTCCGGGGGGGTGTCGAGGTCGCGACACTCGACGCGACTGACCGCGCCGCGGTCGAGCAGCACGCCGCTGCCGTCGCCCGGGTCTCCGCGGGGATCGACATCCCCTTCAACGCCACTTCCAACGACGACCTGCACGGCACCCCGCTGGTCGACATGGCCGACGACGACGTGCTGCGCCCCGTCATCAAGGCAGTCACCACCCACTTGATTCTGGCGACCGCCGTCGCCCGCCATATGATCGCCCGTCGCACAGGGGTGATCCTGGCCATGGGTGGCGGACGGGAAGCCATCCCCGGCTCGGCGGTTCCCATAGTGCCTGGTCCGCCCTCTCCGGTCTGTGCCGCCGGGTCGCCGGTGAACTCGGCCCGCACGGCATCCGGGTGGCCTGGCTGCTCTCTCAGGCTCGCCCGATCCGTCCAACCCGCCCGAGGATGATCCTGAGGCGACGGTGACTCTGCTCAACCGCCGTCCCCGTCTCGAAGACGTCGCCTACGCCGCAGCCTTCCTCGCCTCCGACCGCGCGCCGATAATGACTGCCACAGAGGTCAATGTCACCGGCGGCGCCGTCGTCGACTGAACGTACCCGCCGAGCTGCAGGATGGTGTCCTCGGACGCGTGGGTCGCCTGCCTCAGGACGAGGGTGTTACCTCCGAGGTAATCGCACTGCCCCACCACGCTCAGCTACGTTCTGGTCATCGCTCACGCCCCCGGAAACGAAGGAAGCCCCGTGGTGCCCGCTTACGGATTCGCTCATCTCCGCAGCCGCCGGAATCACTCCGACATCATCGAGTACCTGGAGCGCATCCAGGCAACCCTCGACCCCTTCGCCGGCCGCTTCGTCATCCACGGCCCCCCGGCCGAAGTCGTCGAGGGGACGTGGCCCGGCAGCATGGTGCTGATCGAGTTCCCCAGCCTCGCCGCAGCCCGTGCCTGGTACGACTCTCCCGCCTACCGGGCCATCCTGAGCCTGCGTACAGACCACGTGAAGGGCGATTTGGTGCTGATCGAGGGCGTCGGCCCGGACTACGATCCGGCCGAGCGAGCTCGCACGTTGCGAACGGAAGCCGCCTGAGCGAGCCGGGCCGACCACGTCGCCCTGCAGTTGCCCCCTGGGGCACCGAGTGCTTCGTGACACTGCTTCGTGACACTGCTCCGTCGTGCCGACGTATGAGTGCTGGTGGGGGCGAGGTGAGTCGTGTGCGCGGCGGAGAGGCCGGTACTCCAGCCGGATTCCCGGAACCCCGGAGTCCTGCGTCGCTGAGTCAGCGCAGGAGGAGCAGGACGGCCAGAGCCAGGAGGAGTGAGTCGATCCGGTCGAGCAGGCCACCGGAGCCGGCCAGCCAGTGGGCGGAGTCCTTCGCCCGCGCTCCTCGTTTGACCATGGATTCGAGCAGGTCTCCCGCCGGGGCGCCCACCGCCACTGCGACCGCCGTCGGCCAGCTCAGTGCGGACAGCGCGGCGAGTACGCCGAGGGCGGCCGCGGCGCCGGCAAGGGTTCCGCTCCACCGCTTGGCAGGGGAGAGCGGTGACAGGCGTGGCCCGCCCAGCCGTTGACCCGAGAAGTACGCGACGACGTCGCCCACCGAGACAGCGATGAACAGGACGAGCGCGGTCGCGCCGAGCGGTGCCAGGGCCGCGAGCACGCTCAGCCAGACCAGCCCGAGCAGACCGGCCCCGAGCCGCCGCAGACCGTGGGTGGAGTCACCGGCCAGCATCGGGACCGCGGCGATGGCCAGGGCGCCGACCGCCACCGCCCGCACCTCCTGCCCGGGTGCCAGCCAGGAGGTCAGCACCACGCCGGAGACGGCGGCGGCCAGTACGACCCTGTCGGACCGGGACACGCGCATCAGCCCGCCGAACTCCAGCGCCGCGACCACTCCGACCACAAGGGCGAGTAGCGTCACTCCCGGGGTGCCCCACCAGAACGCACCGGCGACCAGGGGCACTCCGGCCGCCCAGCAATACCACCGGACCAGCAGTTCACGGCGGCCGGAGAGCGCTGCGGCGATCCCGCCGACCGCCAAGGCCCCGCCGAGGAAGGGCGCGAGGGAGGCGACGTCGGTCACCGGGCGAGACCCGTGACGGGCGTGGCCGGGCGTCCGGGGGCCCGCTTCGACAGGGAGCTGGGCAGCAGCGTCTCGAGCGCGGCTTCGTACGCCGCAACGATGCGCGCGTTCTCCGCCGCGTCCCTGACCGCGACGCGTACGGTGCGCCCTTCGTACTGCGGCGACAGAGGTGACAGGTCGCGCAGGTAGACATCGTGCCGACGGCACTCCCGCACCAGGCGGGCAGCGCTGGGTCCGTCGTACGGAAGCGTGATGTTGAGGAAGTTCGCGACGCCCTCCTCGACCGCGACGGTGTCGTCCACCTGCGCGAGGTCGGCGGCCAGCCGGCGGCGCAGGGCGTGGGTGCGGAGCCAGCAGGCGCGGTAGTACGCGGGGTCCCGCAGGGTTGCCACCGCGGCGAGTTGTGCGGGAAGGCCGACCGCCCAGGGCGGCGTCCACCGGCGCAACAGTGCGGCCGTTGCGGGTTCGGCCACCAGGTAGGCAGCCCGCGCGCCGGACAGCGCGTACATCTTGGACAGCGAGGTGCAGACCACGACCCGCGGGTCCACCGCGGCCAGCGGGGCGAGCGACTCGGCCAGGTCCACGTAGCCGAGATAGGCCTCGTCGATCCACCAGCGGGTCCGGGCCGGGGCGGCCTCGATCAGGGTGCACAGTTCGGCTGCGGGGGCGTGGCGTCCGGTCGGGTTGTTCGGGTTGACGACGACCACCAGGTCGTAACGACCCGCCTCGACGACAGAAGCCAGCCGGCCGATGTCGATTCGCCACCCGTCCTTCCGGTGCAACCGGAAGCGGTCCACCCGGCACCCGATCACGCGCTCGGTGACGTGGGCGTATTCGCCGTACCCGGGATCCAGCAGCAGCACCCTGCTGGTCGGGGTCAGCCAGCGGCCGAACGCTCGGAAGATCAGGTCCGACGAGCCGGCTCCGGCCACGAGTGTCTCCGCCGGCAGTGCCCGGGCCTTCGCGAGTTCCGACAGCATGCCCTCGGCGCCGGTGGGAGGCGAGGTCCGTGCGGACCAGGACAGGTCTTCGGCGAGCGCGGCGCGTACCCCGGGAGCGGGCGGGAACCAGGCGTCCAGCACGTCGGCGGCGACGATCTCGTGGCGCCGGTGCAAGGTGCGGAAGTCCGTTCCGATGGCAGTGAAGGAAGCGCCGCCATGTTCACAACCATCCGGCCCGGGCGCCCATTCCATGTCCAACTGCCAGTCCACGACGGTGCGGAACCGCTCCAGGGCGGTGCGGTACCGGGTGGTGGCGACCTGCGTCAGTGCGGCCACCTCGCCCGTCAGCACCTCGAAGGTCACCGCACCGCTGCGGACGGTGTGTCCGAGGGGCCTCAGGCCGACCGCCAGGTACATGTCGAGCAGTTCGGTGCGGCCCATCGCCACCACTGTGCGGCCACCCCGGGAGGATATCCAGCGCAGGGCCGCGTACATCAGCAGCGGTGCCACCGCGGTGCTGCGCCAACGAGGCTCCACGGTGAGGATGCGCACCTCGAAGGCTCCGCCCTCGGAGAGCAGCGGCAGTTCGTCGCGGCTCAGGTACTTGTCGAGGCCGTAGCGGCCCAGCCACGGCGGGGTCAGGTTGACGAAGCCCATGCGGACCGGCCCTCGGGCCGCGACGAGGTAGACGTTGTCGCCGTCCAGTGCGTCGTGCAGGCGCCGCTCCGGGCGCGGTGCGTGCTGACGGAGCTCCTGGGCGTACACGCGGTGTCTCAACTCGTGGATCCAGACCAGGTCCTCGGCATCAGCAACTCGTATCTGGACGTCGCGACTCATGAAACCTCTTTCGGTAGAGCAGGGGAGAGTGCCCCGATGCGAGAGCGCCGGAACGCACCTCGTGGGAGGGGGCATCGCCGATGCTCCACCGGAGGTTCGCGTCATGCGGACATCCTTGGTGGTGACGAGCGACCGCACATGAGTAGGTGTACCTGAGTACCTGAGTACCTGAGTGACTGGAGGGTGGCCGGGCGCAGTCGGCGGGCTCCTGCGGCGAGTCGATGACCGCCCGGATCGCGGCTGTGTCGGCGACCGGTGCGTGCCTTTCGCCCCGAAGTTTCGAGAGGCTGGGTGGGCACGTTGGTCGGTCTGTACGTGGCACCGTCACCCCTGGCTTTGATCGCGAGATTCGGTTCTGACTCAACTCCGGTCGTGACAAAGGTGATTGATGGCAGATGTGCGCTCAGGGCAGCCCGACGGGGGCTGCCCTGAGCGGTTGACCGTTCAGCTCGCAGCAGCCCTCTTCGTCCCACCACACCCCGCCTCGGACGGTGAGGTAAGGGTGCAGCCCGTGGACGTCTCCGCCTTCATGCAATGCCTGTGCGACCGCGTGGAGAAGGCTTGCCAGATCAGGCCACGCATCGGTGAAGTCGCCGCCACCGCCGTGCCCTGCCCAGCCGAGACGCCCCGCATCTGGTCCAGGACGCAGGTCGATCACCTGCGCGACACCATCGGCACTCTCAGCCCAGGGAACCCACAGCGGGTGCCACCACGGCTCGTCCTCCCAGGCGCTGGGGGCCAGACCGTCGTTCTCCGCCGCGGTGTCCATGCGGGTCCGCCAATGGTCCACGATGCCGCTCACCGGGAGCGGGGACTGTTCCGGCAGGACGGTCGTCCACGTGCTCACGCCGTTGTGGCATTGCAGAGACTCCGTGAGATCACCGGGCAGCGGGGCGCCGAGAACCTGTTCGGCATGTCGAATCCCGTCGGGTGTCGCTGGCGGATTCAGGTGTGCGAAGTCGGAGGCCGCGTGCGTCGCCAGCCAGGCGTCGATCCCGCGCCAGGACTCCGACGGGGGCAAGATCTGCTGTGCCATGGCTCCCATCGTGCCCCACAGCCCCGACAAGGCGGATCGAGGCCCCTGCCGGCCGATCAGGCGAGGTCAGCCCGGGGCCTGCGTTCGGGACAGGTGCGGCGGGTGACCGTCCGGCCGCCCTCACCGCGGACGGTCGCCGGACGGGTCCTCCGCACCATTCGTGTCGTGCCTCCGCGCCCGTTCTCGGGCTACGGGAGGGCACCTTGGTGCGCCGCGTGAGTCGTGGACGAGTAGCTCCGATATGGCTCGGTGACGAGCACCGAAGTACCCGGAGCCACTCGTCCGCCTGTGGTCCTACGAGGCGCCGTCAAGCACCTCACGCAACCGATGCCCGAACTCGTCGGGCTTTCCTGCATAACCGAATTCCCCGTCGAGGAATCCGCCGTGATGGCTCGGGAACACGGTCACCCGCAGGTCGAGCAGGTCGGCGGTCGCGACGGTGGTTCGCCCGGTCAGCACGTCCTCGGACTCCTCGCCCAGGGCGACCACCACGCGGGTCGCGGCCCTGGTGATCGCGTCGACGTCCGGACGGTAGCTGCTGATCGCCCATGACCGGTCGGAGAGCAGCGGATCATCGCGGGAGCCGTCATCTTCGGCGGGCATCCCGAACGCGGCGGGATCGGGATCGGGTTGCGCGAAGTACGCGTCGGTGAACTCGCCCTCCCAGGAGGTCATCGCAATGAACGCAGCCATCCCGGCGCCCCACCCATGCTTCTCGTACACCTCCCGGACTCGAGCCCGCGCCCGCACGGCCGCCGGGCCGTCCGGGGTGAGAGTGACGAGCGGCGGCTCGTGGGCGACCAAGGTGGTCACATCACCTGGGTACTTCGCCACGACCGCGAGCGCGGTGACCGCGCCACCACTGCTGGCGAACATGTCGACCGGCCCGGCCCCCAGCCCTTCGATGACGGCGTGTACGTCATCGGCCTGAACCTCGGGCGTGTGCTCGACGCGGCCGTCCTTACGGGTACTGCGACCGAGGCCGCGCGGGTCATATGTGACGACGGTCCGCTCCGGGAAGCGTGCCGCGAGTGCGGCGAAACCGCCGGCGTCCATGGGCTGCCCGATCATGAGCAGCAGCGGGCGCCCGTCTTCGGTCGGCAACGGCCCGCGGACGTCGTAGACGAGGTCCGCGCCGGCTGTCTCACGTGTGTAGGTATCCATACCTGTGCAGACCGGCCCCGCCCCGAAAACTCATCGGCTCACGCACTTTCCCCATGTACCGCGGATCGTTCCGATGGCACGCAGCAGTACCTGGATGGCCCCGCCGGCGCCCAGCAGGCCCTTCGCGTACACGGATTTCGAGGTCAGGCAGGAGCGCGCCTGCGCCCTCCTGCTTTGTGTGGTCTCCGCGTCGGAAATCAGGGTGACCGGTAGGCGTCTGCCTCCCTACGCTCGGGCGCGTGAAGAGTACTGGGGGAATGCTGAATGTCATTGATGTCGAGGCGACGTGCTGGGAGGGTGAGCCGCCGCCCGGTGCGGTCAGCGAGATCATCGAGATCGGGCTGACGGTTGTTGACCTCGGCAGGGGTGAGCGTGTCGGGCGGCATCGCGTTGTGGTGCGGCCCGAGCGGTCGGCCGTCAGCTCCTTCTGTACGGAACTGACGGGGCTGAGTCAGGCCGAGGTGACTTCGGGCGTGAGCTTCGCCGAGGCCTGTCGACTGCTGGCGTCCGAACATCAGGCGGGGGTGCGTCCGTGGGCGAGCTGGGGTGACTACGACCGTCACCAGTTCACCCGTCAGTGCCAGACAACCGGCACCGCGTACCCGTTCGGACGTCGGCACGCCAACGCCAAGGTGGTCTTCACCGAGGCCCATGGATTGCGAAAACGCCCTGGAATGGCCCGGGCCCTGACGATTGCCGGACTGCCGCTGGAAGGGCGTCACCACTGTGGCGCGGACGACGCATGGAACATTGCCGGGTTGATCCTCGACCTGGCCGCACGTGACGCCTGGCCAGAGGTGACAGCCCGCTGATGTCGGTGGATCAGTGTGGTCGTCTCGATGAGCACCATGGCGAGATGAGGCCGTTCGGGAGGTCCGGGCGGGGGGTTCTCAGGATGACGGCCGAGGCCCATCATGGCGGGATGGCTGTCAGCGAGGATCTTCTCTGGGACGCGGCGGACAGGAGCACACGGACCGTTCGGCGGCTACGGCGCATGGCGGTGATCGTCGCCTGCCTCGGCCTTTTCGGCCTGGTGCTGTGGATGGGTTCCGACGTCAGGTGGGCGGTCTGCGCGGCTGCGGTCTACGTACTCGTGGAGATCGCGCACTGGGCGTGGGACCGGCGGCGCCTTGTCGAGGCACGGATCGTCATCGGCGAGGACGACGCTCGCCCACGGCTCCGTCTCCGGCGTGCAGGCGGACGGATCACGGAACACGATCCCCACCAGGTGGCCCAGGTCCTCATCATCCACGACAACGTCGTCGACTCGGCGAACCTTCGGCTGCGCTTGCGGGGGAAGCAGCTCTTCTTCGCGCGTCCCGGGCGCTCCCCGGCGCTCACGACGTGGCGAGAGACGTGTCCGAGAGCCGCCGTCAAGGACAGGAACGCCTGGTGGGGTATGCCGGGAATCCCTGATTAGCACGGGCCCTCCCGTCTCCCGACGGTAGTGAGGTGTCGCACGTCAGCCCGCCTTCATGGGCTACGGGGATCAGCTGCCGGTGACCCCCCCCGTTACCTTCTTCGTGGCTCCGCAATGGGGCTACCGGCCTTCGGGTCCGGCATGACTTCCCCCCTTGTTGTTCATGATCCGGGGGGGGTGTCACCGGGCCCGGAGGCATCGACGTTCCGCTGATGAGAGGCTTGAGCACCGGCTTCACCCGCCGGAAGAGCTCTCCGTAACGTGGGTGTGGCAGCTCGGTGCCGAGGCAAGGCCGGACGAAAGCGTGATGGAGGGGCCTGCACGTGATCGACACCAGCGGCATCGGCCGTTCTGCCGGTAACCGAAGTGGACGACGCCACCACCGCCCAGCATCACGAGGAGCGTGTCAGCGGTGACAGAGAAGCGGGCGAGAACGTCGCGAGGAGGAGCTCAGGTTGGTCGACTCCTCGAAGCAGAACGACCACTCCCCGATCCTACCGAAACGCAACGGGAGGACCTCTGCGTCCGGACGACTGCAGTCGGAGATCCAGTCGAGCGTTTCTGGCCAATCGACGAAGTGGGTGGCTTCGGGTTGAAGCCATGGGCGGCCCCACTTTCGGGCGCAGCACCTCGAGTAGATGTCACGCACCACATCACACTATTCGGGCGCACGGCCCAGCCCATCCGGTCACGATGTCCTGCTTCATCTTGAGCCCCTCCCCCTCTCCCGGCAGCCCCTTCGATCTTGTCCAGCTTCCAGTGCAGCGCCGGAATAGCGTGCACCGCGCCACGGGCGGGTGTCACGGACCCGTGGCGCGGTGCGAACGGCTCAGACCGGCGGCGCAACCGGACCGGACTCACCCGAGAGCGGAATCGCAACTCCCCGGCCCCGGCCCCGGCCGGACCAGTCCACCCGCGGTGCATGTTCGTCCGCGACCAGGACAGTCGGGAGCGGGCCGTCGAGGGTGGCGTCTTCGAGGACGGAGCCCATGTGGTCGCAGATCATCCGGACCGCCACCAAAAGAGTGGGGTTGCTTCCCTCGGCTGCCTCACGGCGGCTCCGCAGGGTGTCCCGCCAGCGGGACACCGAGGACTGAGCAGTGCCCGGATCGTCCACCTCAAAGGATTCGACGCACCGGCCTTCACGCCAATATCCGAAGGTGTCCAGGCCGACGCCGTTGGTGGCGACAGTGAATGTCTCCGTGTCACGGGAGAGCGCCGACAGAACACCGGGCTTGCCCCCAGGACTCCCCATTCCTCGTAACAGAAGGACCAGTCGCCCAGCGAACCGACCCGCAGCACCGACGCCGGAGTTCCCGCTCGGTAGCCGTCGGCGCCGAGACGAAGAGCGTCCAACTTCGGTACTTCCCGGGCACTTTCCGGGACTGCGCCATAACGCTCGAGTACGTCGTGCGGTGCAATGCACCGAGTGAAGGTGGTGCACCACGATCCGGCATCGGTCCAGCTGAGGGAAGGGACTGTTCGCATATCTATCATTTCCGTTCCGCCCTTCAGGGGGTGATCGCCATCCAGAAGGCGTCGCCAGGAAGTGACTTGTCCAGCGTCCCGGCGATGCGATGGATCGGCGCCCAGACCGCCGGATCGTCGACAACCCGGCTCAGGTCTGTCATCTGTAGCTTCTCCAACCAGTCCGACAACACCAGCGCCTCGTCACTCGTGAGCTTGATCGTGACCTGGCTATCACCCATGCACACCCCTACGGTTCGGCCCCACCCTCGACCACACGAACCTACTGGTCCTCGACCTTGACCAAACAGATAGGGGCACCCCCCGATGACGGACCGGGCCGTCCACGTGTCACCTGTGAAGGAGCGCTGTCCACGCAGGGGACGCTCGGTTCGCCGAAGAACTCGTGGACTGCAGGAGAAGGCGTGCGTCCGGTCGGGTTCGAGCCGGCTTCGTCGGCGCGGGCCGGACGGGGCGGCAGGATCCGCACCCTCGATCGCGGAGTGATCATGGCGAGGGCCTCGTGCTCCGAGCTGTTCTCGTACGGGTGTCGGGGTGTGGACCGGTGATCGGCAACGGGAAAGTCCTGGGCCGGTGAAGGGGACCCTGGAGGGCCGCCCGCCCCGAGCGGCGCCTGCAGCCGGGGGCGTAGCGGCCACGACCGTCGGCCGAGGACCTGCGACGGCGCGGGCGCGGGAAGGCGTTGTCTCGGGTGCCGGCGCAGCCCACCGCGTCGTGGTCGCCGTCGCTCGTATGCCGTTGCTCCAGTGCCCGCGTCGACTCGTCCGCCCGGCAACCCGGGCCTACGCCGGCGTCCGCAGTCGGCCCTCTCCGCATGCGACCGCGGCGAGGTGGACGGACGATGAGCACGATGAGTGCAGCAGCGGTGACACACGGCGATGCGATTCCGGGAGCGAGCGATGCCCTGGTCGTGCTGAGTCATGTCAACAAGCACTTCGGCGCCCTCCACGTGCTCCAGGACATCGACCTGACCATCCACCGGGGTGAGGTCGTGGTCGTCATCGGCCCGTCCGGCGGCGGCAAGTCCACGCTGTGCCGCGCCATCAACCGGCTGGAGACCATCGACTCGGGCGAGATCGTCATCGACGGGAGGCCGCTGCCCGCCGAGGGCCGCGAGCTGGCCGGCCTCCGCGCCGATGTGGGCATGGTGTTCCAGTCCTTCAACCTCTTCGCCCACAAGACCGTGATGCAGAACGTGACGCTGGGCCAGATCAAGGTCCGCAAGAAGGGCAGGGCTTCGGCCGACGAGCGGGCGCGGTCCCTCCTGGAGCGGGTGGGTGTGGCCTCCCAGGCGGACAAGTACCCGGCCCAACTGTCCGGTGGGCAGCAGCAGCGCGTGGCGATCGCACGGGCCCTGGCCATGGACCCGAAGGTGATGCTCTTCGACGAGCCGACCTCGGCACTCGATCCCGAGATGATCAACGAGGTGCTGGAAGTCATGCAGCAGCTCGCCCACGAGGGCATGACCATGGCCGTCGTCACCCATGAGATGGGCTTCGCCCGTTCAGCCGCCAACCGTGTGGTCTTCATGGCGGACGGCCGGATCGTGGAGGAGACGACGCCCGAAGAGTTCTTCAGCAACCCGCGCAGCGAGCGCGCCAAGGACTTCCTCTCCAAGATCCTCCACCACTGAGCGGGACCACTCGCTCACCTCGTCCGCCCGCCGCACCCGTGCGGCAGTCCCAAGGAATGATCACCATGAACCCTCGCAAGACCACCGCCGCTGCTGCGGCCGCACTCCTGCTGTCCCTGACCGCGGCCGCCTGCGGTTCCGACGGTGGCAAGGACACCGCCGCGGGTACCGCAGCGGGCAGCCGCGCCGACACGATCACCATCGGCATCAAGTTCGACCAGCCGGGGATCGGTCTCAAGACCCCGGACGGCGACTACACGGGCTTCGACGTCGATGTCGCGACATATGTCGCCAAGCAGCTCGGCTTCGAACCCGAGGACATCGAGTGGAAGGAAGCCAAGAGCGCCGACCGCGAGACGCTGCTCGAGCGGGGCGACGTCGACTTCATCGCCGCCTCCTATTCGATCAACGACGAGCGCGAGAAGAAGGTCGACTTCGCGGGTCCCTACCTGCTGGCGCACCAGGACATCCTCGTCCGCGCGGACGACGACTCCATCAAGAAGCCCGAAGACCTGAACAACAAGAAGCTCTGCTCCGTCACCGGGTCCACCTCGGCGCAGAACGTCAAGACGAAGCTCGCGCCCAAGGCGCAGTTGCAGGAGTACGGCGGCTACTCGGAGTGCATCACCGGTCTGGAGAACGGGGTCATCGACGCGGTGACCACCGACGACTCGATCCTGGCCGGTTACGCCTCCCAGGAAGAGTTCAAGGGCAAGTTCAGGCTCGGCGGATTCAAGCTGAGCAACGAGAACTACGGCATCGGCATCCAGAGCGGCAGTGAACTCAAGGGCAAGATCAACAAGGCCCTGGAGAAGATGGTCGCCGATGGCACATGGGACAAGTACGTCGAGAAGAACTTCGGCCCGGCCGGCTACAAGAACGAGCCCGCACCGAAGATCGGCGTCGTCGTCACCTGAACGGGGCTGACCGGCGCTGACCGGCGCGCCGCCCCGCACGCAGGCGGCGCGCCTCACGCTTCACCCACCGGAAGTGCGGGAGGAGACCGTGTTCGACTTTCTTGAAGGTTACGACCTGCTGGGGGCCTTCTGGGTGACGGTGCAGCTCACCGTCTACTCCGCCATCGGCGCCCTGATCTGGGGAACGATCCTTGCCGCCATGCGGGTCAGCCCCGTTCCCCTCATGCGCGGCTTCGGCACCGGCTACGTGAACGTCGTGCGGAACATCCCCCTGACGGTGATCATCATCTTCACCTCGCTCGGACTGTTCCAGACCTTGGGCGTCAGCCTCGGAGCGGAGAACTTCGAGACCATCAACTTCCGGCTCGCCGTGCTCGGAATGATCGCCTACACCTCCGCATTCGTGTGCGAGGCGCTGCGCTCGGGCATCAACACCGTGCCCATCGGACAGGCGGAGGCCGCGCGCGCCATCGGTCTGAGCTTCCCCCAGGTGCTCAGGCTCATCGTCCTTCCGCAGGCATTCCGCTCCGTCGTGGGCCCGCTGGCGAACGTACTGATCGCCCTGACGAAGAACACCACGGTGGCCTCCGCGATCGGGGTCGCCGAAGCAGCCTCCCTGATGCGGGAGATGATCGAGAACGAGGCCCAACTCATCCTCATCTCCGCCGTCTTCGCAGCAGGATTCATCTGCCTCACCCTGCCGACCGGGCTGTTCCTCGGCTGGGTCGGCAAGAAGGTCGCCGTGAAGCGATGACCTCCGTCCTCTACGACGTACCCGGGCCACGCGCCAAGCGGCGCAATATCCTCTACACGATCGTGTTCCTGCTCGCATTCGGCCTGGTGGCCTGGTGGGTGATCCAGAGCCTCGCCGACAAGAACCAGTTGGAATGGGCGAAATGGAAGCCCTTCTTCACGGACTCCCGTGCCTGGTCCACCTACCTCTGGCCAGGACTGAAGAACACCCTCATCGCGGCCGCGCTCGCCATGGTCATCGCGCTGCCCCTCGGGGCGTTCTTCGGCATCGCCCGGCTCTCCGAACACTGGTGGGTGCGCGGAGCGGGCGGAACCGTCGTGGAGTTCTTCCGGGCCATCCCCGTGCTGATCCTGATGCTCTTCGCCAACGCGGCGTACGCGGAGTTCACCGACGTCAGCCCCGACAACCGCCCGCTGTACGCCGTGGTCACGGGGCTCGTCCTCTACAACGCCGCGGTGCTGGCCGAAGTGGTGCGCGCCGGAATCCTGTCGCTGCCCCGTGGACAGACCGATGCCGCCAAGGCGATCGGCATGCGCAAGGGCCAGACCATGACGAACGTGCTGCTCCCGCAGGCGGTCACCGCGATGCTGCCGGCGCTGGTCAGCCAGTTGGTGGTCATCGTCAAGGACACCGCGCTCGGCGGCGCGGTGCTCGGCTTCGCCGAGCTTCTCGCCTCGGTCCGCCCGATGAGCGCGAACTACGGTGCCAACACGATCGCCTGCTTCACCGTCGTCGCGGTGATCTTCGTCGTGCTGAACTTCGCGCTCACCACGTTCGCCTCATGGCTGGAGCGCAGGCTGCGACGCGGCAGGAAGTCCACCGGCGCGGTGGTCGGTGTCGACGCGGTTGCTCAGCTCTCCACCCCGGGGGAGCCCATGGAACCGGGCGGACCCGGAGCGGCCGGCGGCGCATCGAAGGACGATCGCCCCCGGTCGTGACGGCCGTGAGTCGGTCCTGTCAATCGGTTGAAGAAGCACCGGGCGGAAGCCACGCGTGACGACAAGCGCTGTTACGTCCGCCCCGGCACAGCCACTGCGGCAGCTCTCAAGATCCTGCTCCGAAACGATCGACGGGAACGCTCCGCGGCACTGAGCCTCTTCCAACCTGCTGGGTGGTTGGGACGGTGACCCCCGCGGCGGTATGAAGAAGGCTCCTGGTAGACGGGTTCACGACCAAGATCGCCAGTCCGCCAGGAGCTCTCGTGCTTGTCTACCCGTCCGCCATCGATCTGTCCAGCCGCACCCTGCAGCACCTTTCCGGTCTTCTCGCAGGTCACCGCCGCCGCATTGGCTCCCGTTGGCGCCGCCTGACCTGCGGGATACATACGCGAGGCCGTCGACCTCCTGGCCGCCCTCGCGCCCACGCTCAGACAGGCCATGGAGACCGTACGGAAGAAGGCGTACGTGATCCTGGACGGCACGTTGCTGCCCATCGACCGCATCGCCGCCAACCGCCCGTACAACTCGGGGAAGAAGAAGCACCACGGGATGAACGTGCAGGTCCTCGCGGATCCGGCCGGACGTCTGATCTGGGCTTCGGACGCGCTACCGGGAGCCACCCACGACCTGACCGCGGCCCGGACTCACGGCATTCCCACCGCTCTCGCCGCCGACGTCAAGTGCTGGGCAGACAAGGCGTACCAGGGTGCCGGGCCGGCTATCCGCGTTCCGATCCGGTGCAAGAACCTGCGCGGCTGGCGCCGGCGTCACAACCGCGATCACGCCAGGATCCGCAGCCTCGGCGAACGCGCCATGGCCACCCTCAAATGCTGGCGGGTCCTGCGGAAGCTCCGCTGCAGCACTAACCGGATCACCGCCATTGTCCGAGCCGTCGTTGCCCGAACTTGCCAGATGATCAAGATGGCAAAGCGCACGCTCGGCCACGCGTTTCAGCCTCGGCGGCTGGCTGCGAAAGCGATGAAGGCCCACAGACACATGGCGACGCAGATTAGAGCTGCTGCTGCACCGGTCCAGCGGAACGCGTCCTCACCGATGTGTGCCAGCCGGGAGGCAATACCTTCACCTGGCGTATTGTAGTCCGCGCCGTTGTTCCTGCCCTTGCACTGATGGCTGGAGAAGAGGATCCAGGCGACGCCGCGAACGCCTGCGAGGATGAGTAGAAGAATCATCCCGGTGATGGTCGGCGGTAAGAGGGGGTGGGCTGGCACAGGTGAGTAGGCGTCCATCCCGCCACGGTCCCACTTCGGGGCTTTGCCCACCCGAGTACGCATACTCAGGTGAACACCGTCCCATCGGTGGGTCGAGCGTTGGCCGAGCCGTGGGGGCCTTCGCCGTAAATCGAGCCGGATCTTTTGTGGGAGCGGATCCCGCATCACCAAACACATGCGACCCGAGTCACGGCGGAGTGAAATCCTCTCGGGGGGCGATGCTGGGAGACGGCAGTCCCGCCGCTGCACACGCGGACTGCGGGTGGTTCTCTGCGGCCAGTTCCCTGACGGTGACCGCAGGCTTCGGCTCGCCGTCCAGTGCGACATCGAAGGCGAAGCACCCAGTCACAAATGTCTCGCTGGTGAGGAATACTCCTGGCCCGACGCCCAGCAACTCTGCCCTCACGATAAGATCAGGGCCCTGCCGCTCGATGCTGACCAAGCCCTGAGCTGGGTCTCCCCGTGGGAGAATCCGAGCGATCTCGCTGTCGTCCAGCACACCGTCGGCGGCTGCAGCGACGAGCCTCTCCTGCCGAGCTTCAGCAGCACTCCGCACATCGGCGCGGGCCCTTCCCTCGGCGCGGCCGTCCGCCGTGGCTGCCCAGCCCCACAGTCCGATGAAGCACACAAGAAGCAGCACGAGCACAGCCAGACAACCGTTGAAGAGACATCCCCAGGCTGTCCCGCTGCGCACCCCTTCGCGTCTTCCCATGGCCCGAGCATGCCGGTGCCCAAACGGGCTAGAGGCTCACGAGTCCAAGCTGTTACTCACTCCGCCCCTGCCCGAAACCACTTCGCCCCGAGCTCGAACGATTCAGGCAGGGTCACCGCTGTGTCCGAAGACGAGTGCGGCCTTGACGATGTCGAGCAGGAGCCTTCTTCATGCCCGCCGCGGGGGCCACCGCCCCAACCACCCGTCAGGTTGGAAGAGGCTCACTGAGCCGACTTGGTGTTCCTCGCAGTCCTGGTTGTCGAGCCGCACAACCTCACAACAGCCATCGGACCCTGCTATGAGGGGCGAAGAACGGGATCGATCTCTGCCAAGCTCTCATGCAGCCGACGGGAACCCCGGGCAACCAGATCGTCGTTGTCACCCGACATCTCCTCGCAGAGCCTCAGCGCCTCGTCCAGGTCGTCCGAGAAGATGCTGAAGACCCTGACGACTGCGGTGTGGAGGTAATCGGCGTGGTTGTCGTCGGCCACTGCCATTGCGGACGCGACTATCGCCAGTCCGGCCCTGTCCTTTCGCCGAAGCAAGCCCTCCGCGGTCCGCTGGGTGACGAAGGTGTCGCCAGGGTCGAGCACAAGGCCCAGCAGCGGCCCCACGGCCTCCTGCATCTCGGCGAACCCCGCCAGGCTGTGACCGGCATCCGCCCGGTCACGCCAGTCCTCGCTCCGCCCGAGCGCGGTCAGCGCCACGACAGTCGCACGCCGCAGGTCACCGTCCACGTACTCGTCCGTCCCTCCCACGATTTCGGTCAAAATATAGTCGAGGCGTCCTACCGGATGATCGCCCAGGAGGGGGCCTGGGTGCTTCTTTCGGATCATCGTCCGGAGGGTCGCGGGCGGACGATACAGTGCGCGCCGTAAACATACCCGACTGGTTCGTCTGGATCGCCCTCGGTCTGGCCCTCTTGCAGGCCCTTGCCCTCGTCCCCATTGCCCGACGACTGCGCGAACCCGACTCCGCGGTGCGCTCCAAGGCACGTCTCGACCTGCTGGGAACCGGCAGTTCCCTGATGCTCTTCTGCGGCCTGCTCCTGAGCCTTCTGGTCGCTGAATCCTGGTTCTGGCTCGCCCTCGTCGGCTTCGCGCTCATGACCGTTGTCTACGCCGTGAAGGGCGTCCACCTACTTCGCGCCCGCCGCCGACCCGCGGCCTGATCCGGAAGCGGGCCATCGTTCTCGCGGGGCTGCTGGTACAGAATCTGCGGAGCGGCTCACTGGATAACCAGTGACTCCCGAGCTCGGAGCGCGAGTTGGATTCTCGTCATCCGCTCCATGACAAAGCCCCAGGCCGGCGGCCGGGGCTTTTACGTCGTACGGACCGGTTGTCCACAAAACATCCGGTGATCGACGGCTGCGTCACCTGCCCGGAGTCCACCGGACCCAGTAGTCGAGCCCATCGGGCCGGTAGCGGGCGCCCCCGTCGAACCGCCACTCGGCGACCAGGCACCGGGCATCGGAGGGTGCATTGTGGTGCGGGGCCAGCAGCGCTGTCAGCTCGTCGTACCTGGGGTCGATCCCTTCATGCCCGGGATGGCATTCGATCCCGGCAGTCCCGGCCTCGTACCGGGCGTTCCACCTTGCGAAGATCGCCCACTGCTCGCGCTCCAGCCGGACAAGCACCTGGCTCGCAGGCCACACCAGGTACTCATCGGGGGCGCGGGAGAAGTCGACGTCGTGACACTGGAAATAGTGTGGAACCCCGTCGATGTCCACGAGTCCGTCGCGGGGGCCGTCATACCACTCCAGCTCGACAAAGACGCGCTCGAAACCGTCGTCCATCAACTGCTGCTCGCCCCAGGTCTCCGCCACGAAGGCAGGCTACCGGCCGCAGCCTCGCCAACCATGATCACGAACAAACGCTTGAGTACCGGGATCTGTCGGCCGATCACGGCTGATGTGGGAACGGACCCCTATTCTGAGTGCATGGGGAGGGGGCGTCGGTGGAGCGCGATGTTCAGCTGGTGCGGGACTTGGTGGCGGCTGTGCCCGGCTTCGAGGACCTGTTTGAAGCGCACGTCTTCAACGAGGACGGTGTCCTGCCCCACCTCTTCTTCTGGGATGTCGTTCAGGAGACCGTTGCGTCGTTCCTCGAAGGCGACGAGACGGACTGGCGAGTCACACTGCGATTCCTGGAAGAGCAGCTTCGACTCGATGTCTCCGACGTGGCCCGGGTGATCACCACCTCATTCCTGTTCAGTCTGCCGTGGCCGGGCCAGCCCGGATATTGCCTTGTCGAGCACCTTGGTCCCGCCATGGGCGCACGGTTCGCTGCGATTCGGCCGGCCGGCTAGAACCTGTCCGGTCGACCGTGTGACCACCGCGTGCCCAGGCCGTTGGGCTGTGCATGGGGCGGGGTGATCCGAATGATGCTGAGTGGGCGCAATACACCTGATTACGTGCCGGATTCCCACTGGGCAATGATGTGCTCGGCTTGTCCGGTGAGGGCGGCCGTCAGGTCACGGGCACTGGTCGCCACTGTCGAGCGGAGGACCGCGACGCTGATCTCGCGGGCCAGCGGTGGTCCTTCCAGCGGGCGGACGACGAGGTCGTCGCGTGGGGCACCGAGTCCGAGACGGGGCACCAGGGCGACGCCGGTGCCGGCCGCGACGAACCCCTGCACCATCGCGTAGTCGTCGGTGCGCATCACTTGCAGCGGTTCGAAACCGTGCTGCGCGCAGGCCCAGGACAGTACGCGGTCGCAGGGATCGCGGGGGTCCGCGGCACCGACCCAGTCGTCGTCGCGAAGCTCTTGCAACGGCACCCGGTCGAGGGCCGCGCACCTGTGGTCGTGGGGCAGGACGAGCAGCAGCGGGTCGGTCAGCAGGGCGTGCAGCTCGAAGTCCTCGTCCAGATCGAGGCGGTCGCCAGGCTGGGAGAAGACCAGAGCGGCCTGCAGTTCACGGGACCGCAGTCCCTGCAGCAATGTGGGGAGTTCTCCCTCGGTGAGGGATACATGAACTCCCTTCTGGTGGAGGGCCTTTACGGCCGGTGGCAGGAGCAGCGCGCCGGCTGTGGGAAACGTGCCGATGCGCAGGGTTCGGGTGCCGCGCTCAGCCAGTGCGCGCACGTCCCGTTCGGCGAGCTTCACCCGCTCCAGGACCGCCTCCGCGTGGGGCAGCAGTGTGTCGCCGAGCTCGGTGAGGGTCGCACCACGGGGCCCGCGCTGTACCAGAGCGCCGTCGAAGTGGGATTCGAGGACAGTCAGGTGGTACGTGACCGTGGGCTGTGCGTAATGCAGAGCACGAGCGGCGCCGGCGAGTGAGGTTTTCTCAACGAAGATCATTTCTGGTCGTTGAGGGCAGCGGGCATCATGGGCTAGGAGCCTTGATTGACTCGCTGAATGGCGTGTGGCTGGACCGCCTTGCCTCAGGGGAGACATGCCGTTCTTCAAAGCCGTTCTGTTCGACTGGGTGGGAACGCTCATCGTCCCCAAGTGGGGTCCTGCAGAGGGACGCCCGAGAGGTGCCCTGTGGATCGAGCGCTCATTGCGGCAGCTCGGACGTGACGCGTCGGAGTCGCAGGTGCAGCGGATCAGCTCGGCGTTGAGTACGGCGGGCAAGCGGCCGGACGTCGAGCAGGGCTGGTTCCGGGCTGACGCGTCAGCCGAGTCGCACCGCCAGGGCTACAACCGCTGGGTGAACGCTGCGGGTATCGACTCTGCGTTGGCCCAGGAGATGTACTCGGCGTTGTCCGACCCCACCGACGCTCGTTTTGCCGCCGACACCGGGCCCACTCTCAGGACCCTGAAGGCAGCGGGGCTGAAGGTGGCGGTCATCAGCGACATCCACTTTGACCTCCGCCCGGGTTTCGTCAAGAACGACCTCGACGGGTATATCGACCACTTCGTGCTCTCCTTCGAGCACGGCATCTGCAAGCCCGATCCCGCTATCTTCCGCGTTGCCCTGGACGCGCTCGGGGTGCAGCCCTGCGAGGCGCTGATGGTCGGCGACCGCTCCGGTTACGACGGCGCGGCTGTTGAAGCCGGGGTAGCGACTCTGCTCGTGCCGCCACTGACACAGGTCTCCCAGGCGCGGCTGCACCTTGTGCCCGCAGCCTGCGGCATCTCCTCCCTCTGACGACTCCGCCCGCGGACGGCCTTCCATAAGCACGGCCCGCCGCTGACCGGGGACAGGGCATCCCGCCCAGCCGGAGGCAGACGAGATGCCCCAGGTAGGACAGGTCTCAGTAAAAGATCATGTTCACAACTGCCAGGAGCTCCACGTTGGTCACCTTCGTTGTCACGCTCGATGTTCCGAACCACGTCGTGGAGTACCTCGCCTGTCTGCTTGCCGCTCACCGGCGTCGTCTGGGAACCCCGCGCCGCAGCAGAGCACTGGGCCCTTTCCGGCAGGCGGTGGTCGTGCTCCGCTGGTTCCGTGAGCGCGGGTGCGTGCACTGCCTGGCCCGCGACGCCGGAATCTCCCAGACCACTGCCTACCGATACCTGCACGAGGGCATCGACGTCCTCGCACACAAGGCTCCCGACCTGCACGATGTCCTGACGCGCTGCCAGAAGCTGGGCGTGACGCACGTGATCCTGGACGGGACACTGATCGAGTCCGACCGAGTCGCCGGCGTCCGCGAGAACGGCAACGACCTGTGGTTCAGCCAGAAACACAAGGCTTTCGGCGGCAACGTGCAGTTCCTATCCGCCCCCGACGGCACTCCGCTGTGGGTCTCCGAGGTTGAGCCGGGCTCCACTCCCGATATCACTGCCGCCCGCATCCACGCACTCCCGGCTTTGTACAAGGCCGCAGCCGAAGGACTTCCAACGCTGGCCGACAAGGGCTACATCGGCGCGGGCATCGGCATCCACATACCCACCCGCCGCCCCAAAGGCCGCTCCGAGCAAGCACTCCATGTCGACATCCGCATGACCAACGCCCTGATCCGTCACGTCCGCGCCCTGGGCGAACGCGCCGCCGCCGAACTCAAGCAACGCTGGCGCACCCTGCAGCGGATCACCCTCAGCCCGAACCGCATCGGCGACATCGCCCGCGCTGCCCTCGTCGTCAATGGCATCTGGAAATGATCACGGTTGAGAAAACCTCAGTGAGCCCTCTTGGGAAATGGCCTTGAGGACCTGAAGATGACGTAGCTCGACCATATAGACAGTCTATGGAGCGACTCAGAGAAATACAGCATTCCTCTCAGGGGGCTGCACTGGCACTCTGATCGGCGTGAACCTCAGAACCGCCCAGAGGCGGCACCTGGTCCCGTCCGTTTCCCCTCAGCACCGTGCGCCGTACGCCGAAGCGCTCAGAGCCCACGCCGGACGGGGCTGGCTTCGTCTCAACGTCCCCGGTCATGCGGCCGAGGCCGGCAGTTTCGGCCCCCTTGCGGAGACCTTCGGGCCCGGGACACTGCGTCTGGACTTCCCGCCACTGATCGAGGGTCTCGATCTCGGCGCGGACACGCCGATGGAAGAAGCGCTGCAGCTGGCCGCCGAGGCATGGGGGGGCGCGGCGGACGTGGTTCCTCACGAACGGCGCGTCCCAGGGCAACCACATCGCGTCCCTGGTGACCGCAGCACTGGGGCGCACCCTCGTGGTGCAGCGCAGTGTGCACTCCAGTGTGATCGACGGCCTCGTACTGTCCGGGCTGAAGGCGGCGTTCGTCCAGCCGTCCGTCGACGCCGAGCAGGGAATCGCGCACGGGGTGACGGCCGGAGCTCTTGCCACGGCCATAGCCCAGCACCCTGACGCCGCAGCCGCCTACATCGTCTCCCCGAGCTACTTCGGTGCGGTCGCGGATGTGCCTTCGCTCGCTGCCGTCGCCCACGCCGCGGGCATCCCCCTGATCGTCGACGAAGCGTGGGGTGCGCACTTCGGGTTCCATCCTCGCTTTCCTGCGAACGCGCTCTCCCAGGGCGCGGACCTGGTGACCTCCAGTACGCACAAACTCGCAGGCAGCCTCACCCAGTCCGCGATGCTGCACCTGGGCGACGGGCCTTTCGCCGATGTGCTCGAGCCCTTGATCGACCGGGCGTTCCGCCTCGTGCAGTCCACCAGTGCGAGTGCCTTGCTGCTGGCCTCCCTCGACCGCGCACGCATGACTTTGGCCGGCGGCCACGAGGCACTCGGCGCGTCCGTCGAGGCAGCCGACACGGTGCGCGCGGCCATCCGGTCCCTCGGCCGGTTCGCCGTGGTCAGTGACGACTTCCCGCGGTTCCCCGACATCGTGGAGGCCGATCCGCTGAGGATCGCCGTGGACACCCGAGCTGGAGGTATCTCTGGCCACGAGGCCCGCCGCCGGATCTCACGGGACCATCAGGTGATGGTGGAGGTCGCCACCGGCTCGGCTGTCGTCGCGGTGGTCGGCGCCGGTTCGAGCCCTGACACGGACCGGTTCATCGAGGCACTGCACGGTCTGCCGTCGCCTCTCCGCGACTCCGGCACCGTCGAGCGACTGCGGGTGACACTTCCGCAGCCCGGCCCTTCCCGGCTCACCGCTCGTGAGGCATTCATGAGTCCCACCCGAGCGGTGCACGCGGCAGAGGCTGTGGGGCTCATCTCGGCAGACACTCTGGCCGCGTACCCACCGGGCATCCCCAATGTGCTGCCTGGTGAGGTCATCACCGCCGAAACCATTCGCTTCCTGCAGCTCACCGCGGCAGCACCGAGTGGCCATGTGCGCGGCGCACTCGACCCGGGTGTCACGAGGTTGCTCGTCGTCGACACCCCGGCGTGACCAAGGTCGGCGCAGACGCTGCCCGCCACCTCGACGGAGTTCGATGAAGGCGGCAAGGTGTCGCGTGGGTGGTGCCCGAGGAGCGGCCGTACCTGCCGGGTGAGAGCTCCTCGGGCACCATGTGCCGCGCCGCAGTCGTTCTAGAACCGCGAGTGCAGCAGCTTGTCGGGTGAACCCGTGAGAGGGTTCCGGACCTTGCCGCTCGTCGCGTTGTTCACCAGAGCGTTCCGGACCTGGGCCGGGGTCGCGGTCGGGTGGGCGGAGAGGTAGAGCGCCGCCACGCCCGCCGTGTGGGGGGTAGCCATGGACGTGCCGGAGATGGTGTTCGTGGCGGAGTCGCTGTCCTTCCACGCCGAGGTGATGTCCACCCCCGGCGCGAACAGGTCCAGGCACGTTCCGTAGTTGGAGAACGAGGCGCGGCTGTCCGTCCTGTCCGTCGCGCCGACCGTGATCGCCTCGGGAACGCGGGCGGGGGAGTAGTTGCACGCGTTCGCGGGGAGCCCCAGGATCGGTAGGCCGTTGCCCGCGGCGATCGAGTAGCTGACGCCGGAGGTGATCGACTTCTTCACCGCGTCGTCGAGCGAGGCGCTGGCACTCCCACCGAGGCTCATGTTGGCGACGGCCGGCTTCCTGGCGTTGGCCGTCACCCAGTCGATGCCTGCGATGACGCCGGCGGTGGTGCCGGAGCCGTCGCAGTCCAGAACGCGTACGGCGATCAGCTTGGAGCCCTTGGCGACGCCGTACGTCCTGCCGCCGACGGTGCCCGCCACGTGGGTGCCGTGGCCCTGGCAGTCCTGGCCGTTCCGGCCGTCGCCCACGGTGTCCTTGCCGACGCTCGCGCGGCCGCCGAACTCGTTGTGGGAGGTGCGGATTCCGGTGTCGATGATGTACGCGTTCACGTTCGAAGCGGACGTGGTGTGCGAGTACGTCGTCGACAGTGGAAGGTTGCGCTGGTCCACCCGGTCGAGACCCCAGGTCGCGTCGGACTGGGTGTCGTTGAGCCGTACGATCGAATTCTGCTCGACGTATGCCACGCGCGGGTCGGCCGCCAGCGCCTTCGCCCTGGCCTCCGACAAGGAGGCCGAGAAGCCTTCGAGGACATCGCGGAACGTGTGCTCGGGTGTCACGCCGAGGTCGGCGGCATCGGTTCTGCCGTCCTTCAGGACGACGATCCAGCTGTTCTGTACGGCGGTTACGGAGGGGGCGAGACGAAGATCGCCAATGATCGCACCTTGCGCAGTGGGGGAGACGGCGAACTGAAGACCGGTCGCAACTGCGAGCGCGGGTATCAGCGCCCCGACGCGACGGGCAGTGACTCTCATCCTGTGCACCTGACCTTTCGTTGACCGGGTTACGGGCAAGTACGGTCGTGCATGGTGCCAGGACGTGCAGGAGCGCGAACCAGAGCTCCGCAGTGTGACGTAGGCCACAACGTTACGACTGGTTGGTAAGTGCCCCTGTGGAAACGGGAGTTGAGCGACCATCATGAGGTGTGGATCTTGTGCGTGTGCGTCGTGTGCCCGAAATGCGGGGCGCGGTGCAGTCAGCAGGGCAGGAACGCCGTGGCATCTCCCGTGGTCCGGCGAGCGTTGTCGAGTGCGACCTCATCTCCACCGTCGATGACAGTCGCGTCATCGAGTCAGGCCGGTCATGTCACTCACCATCCCGTCGGCAGGCTCCTGAGGAACAGGGTCAGCCGGTCGGCGATCACCCGGTCGTCGTGAGCCGAGGTGTGCCGGTCGCATCCGAGGAAGTCCAGGCCCGCCTGGTCGAGGAACCAGTAGTGGACCCCGTTGTCACCGGCCTCGTTGCGCGCCTCGACCACCTGGCGCACATGCTCGGCGTTTCCGTCGAAGCCGACGGCCACGAGGGTGGTGCCGGCACCGTAGCGCGTCCGTAGTTTCCGGAGGAACTCGCGGTAGGCGGCGCGGTAGGCGGCCGCGAGGCTGTCGGGCGTCCACGGTTCACCGGGGGTGAGGTCGGAGAAGTCGTTGGCGCCGAGGTTGACCACCACGATCTGTGGGTGCCACGTCCCCGGGTTCTGCCAGACGTCGCCGTCCACGTTCAGCAGGGCGCGGTCGTAGTAGGTCCGGTACGTGACGTCCGGGCAGATGCCGGCGACGTTGCGCACCATGCCGAGGCCGGAGAAGCCGTTGATCTGGTAATCGGCGTCCAACTGCTGGGCGGTGAGGGCGCCGTGGCTCACGTCGGTGTTGGTGTTCCGCTTGAGCTGCTCCGGATTGCAGTCGCGGGTTCCCGAGACATTGCCGTAGCCCACCGTGAGGGAGTCCCCGATGAACTCGATCTGGCGCTCCCGGGGCGCGGGCTTGCTCAGAACGGCGCCCCCGGGCGCGGCGACGAAGCCTCCGAACGTGCTGACGTCCCCCGGGGTGTCGTTGCGTTTGACGACCCGGACCGTGTGCTCGCCGTCCCGCAGGCCGTTGATCCAGTGCGTGGTGTCGCCGGGTGTGACCAGGGTGACGACGGTGGCCCCGTCGATCTGGACGTCGTAGTCGGCGGCCGTGCAGTCGAGTACCACCCCGAGGCCGGTCCCGCGGAAGCGGCCCTCGAAGTACACCCCGGGCCAGCTGAACTGGACAGTCTTCCCCAGGTCCTTGATCCGCCCTGCGGTGTGCACCTGCTCCGAGACGCTCTTCACGGGGACCAGTTGCCACTGCTGGTTGGCGCTGCCCCGGTCGGTGAACTGCACAACCTTGGCACCGTCCGTGGTGGCAGCGTTCCGGACCTCGACGGCCTTGCCGCTGTTGCGGTTGATCAGACGGACGTAACCGTCCGCCGAGTCCTCCAGCCGGAACTGCTGGGTCGAGCCGTTGGTGTCGCCCCACTGCACGATGCCCGCGTGGTCGGCGCCGGACCAGCCGTGGACGTCGAGCACCTTGCCCGAGTGCTGGGCCTTGAGTCGGTAGTAGCCGTCGCCCGAGTCGACGAACTGGAACCGCTGATGGGCACCGCCGTTGCGGGTCCACTGCTGAACGGCGGTTCCCTCAGCAGTACGTGCGCCGGATATGTCCAGCACCTTGCCGCTGCCCTGGTTGATCAGCTCGTACCACGAGCCCGCGTCCACCGTGGCCGCTTGCGCGGTCCCGGTCGCGCCCAGCCCTGCCGGCGGAGCCGTCGGCAGGGTCGTCCCCGAGGCAAGTGCCGCCGGGCGCCTCCCGCGCCCCGGCTTGGGGTTCCTGTCTCCGAAAGTCATCTGCGTGCCATCTCTCCGGCCCTGTGGTGCATCGGTGGTCACGGCCGAACGTCCGACATTCCACCCCTGGATGTCAATCAGTTTTGAGCGGACGAGATAGACCAACAGGCAGCCGCATTGCATGACTTGATGAAACATCCACAGTGCGGGAGCGGGGAGGGAGCGATCCCGGTGTCAGCCGCCCGTGGTGCCTGCCGCCGACGGACCGGGTCCTCCTGGTGGCCGTCCATTACCGCACCAACCCACAACCCTGGTCCCGGCCCGAGACCGGACGGTCGCCGCGTCCTCCCGTGATTGTCGGCTCTCGGTGAATGCGGAGGCCATCATCGATGCGGACAGCCACCTGGTGATCGCCTCAGCCCGCCCGTCCCCGGGACTGCAACAACCTTTAGGCCGCAGCAGGCACCTGGACTGTGAAAACGGGCACTCTTCCGTCCGCGAACCGCTGGAAGCGTACGCGCGTGCCGATGCTGGGTGCGGCCAGGGTGCACCCGCTGAGGCGCGCCTCGATGCGGAATCCGTCGTCCAGGCCGACCAGGCACACGAGGCGGGGCACGTGCCCTTTTCGTGGCCTGTACTCGTAGTCGTCTATCCGGCCGGCACCCTGGCTGTCCTCCCAAATGAGGTCTTCGCCGCCGCAGTGCGGGCAGATGCAGCGGCGGCCGAACAAGGCGCTGGTGCACCAGGCGCATCGCTGGAAGCGGAGAAGGGTGGATTCTTCGGCATTCTCCGGTGCGGGTTCGTTGGTGGTCCGGTAGTGCACGTGTGCTCCTGGCCTTGTGGCGGTGGGGAGTGCGGGGTGTGTGCCGGGACCGTCGCGGTGCGGAAACCGGCGTTGTGCCGCATCGCCCAGGGCCCGACGGTGTACGTCGATGGGTACGCGCCCCGGGTGAACGGAAAGGCGCCGTTGAGGCCCAGTTCGGCGTCCGCGTCGGAATCCGTTCGTGCCCAGCCGTCGAGGAGCGGTGGAGCGGCAAGCAGGTCGGACGTGCTGTGCGCCACGGAACTCACACCGAACCTCCAGCGGTACTGAATCTCGCCCTGACGGTACTCAGTATCATTCGGCAGGGCAAGTGGCCTCCGGGGCCTGCAACGGGGAAAGATGGGCGATCATGAGCAAGCCATCCGCGCGGACCCGACTCGCAGAGGCCGCCTTCGCGCTGTTCGACGAGGGCGGATACGAGCGGACGACCGTCGACGACATCGCCGAGCGAGCCGGTCTGGGGCGCACGACGTTCTTCCGGCACTACCGGTCCAAGGAAGACGTGATCTTCCCCGACCACGACCGGCTCCTCGACCTGATCAGGGACCGGCTGGCGACCTCCAGCCACAGCACCGCCCTGGTCGCCGTCTCCGACGCGGTCCGTCTGGTGCTGCTCCACTACCTCGACGAAGGCGATCTCGCGCGCCGCAGGTACCTGCTCACCAGCAAGGTGGCCACCCTCCGGGACCGCGAGATCGCCAGCGTGGCGCGCTACCAGCGACTGTTCCGTGAGTTCATCGCGGACTGGATGGGAGATGCGGCCCAGTCGGCCTCACTCAGAGCCGAACTCATGTCGGCCGCGGTGGTCGCGGCCCACAACCACGTACTGCGCCGCTGGCTCCGGGGAGAGACGACGGACCCGGTCGGCGAGGTGGACGAGGCGATGCGCGAGGTGCTCGCCCTCTTCCCGGCAGCCGACTCCCCGGTGACGGGAGCCGGTACCACGGTCGTCGCGTTCCGGACCGGTCAGGACATCGACGCCTTGCTCCCCTCACTGCGGCGACTCGTCGAGGGCGGGACCGAAAGCTGAGGATCGCCCCGCCGTTCCTCCTGCCGTGTACAGGACGTGCTGGGGGTCCTATACAGGTCCTATACACGGCCGGGGGAGGTCGGTCAGGACAGGATCTCGATGTACCCGTCGGTTCCGTGCACGCGGATCCGCTGCCCGTCCTGGATCAGTCGGGTGGCCTGCTCCACGCCCACGACGGTCGGCAGACCGTACTCCCGGGCGATCACTGCGCCATGCGTCATCAGGCCGCCCACTTCCGTCACCAGGCCCGCGATTCCGACGAACAGGGGCGACCAGCTGGGGTCCGTGAACGTCGTGACCAGGATGTCGCCCGCCTCGAGGTCGGCCTCCGCCATGTCCAGGATGACGCGGGCTCGTCCCTCGACGGTCCCGGCGGAGACAGGCAGGCCGATCAAGGCGCCGCCCGGCACATCGTCGCGCCGGTACGCCCCGGTGACCGCCTCGCCGTCCGAAGTGAGCACCCGGGGCGGTGTGAGTGCGTGGTACGACTGGAAGGCGTCCTTGCGCTGCTGGATGAGGTGGCCGTCCACCTGGTTCGAGCGCGCGACGTCGTGGAGCTCCTGGAACGTGAGAGAGAAGATGTCCTCCTTCTCCGACAGCACGCCTGCCTGCACGAGGCGCTCGGCCTCCTCCAACAGCGCCTGCTTGTAGACGAAGTAGCGGCTGACGATGCCGTACTTCGGGTACTCCCGGTATCCGATGAAGGTGCGAACCCGGTCGATCATCCGCTTGGTCTCCTCGGCCTTCCGTTCCCCGTCCGGCAGGGCACGCAGGCGTGACAGCACGTCCCGTTCCTTCTCCTGCGCCCTCTGCCGCCCTTGCTCGAAGCGCCGCTCGGCGGCGCCCGGCTCGAAGATCCTGACGTTGTCGAGGATCACGGGCACGAGCGTGGAGGGGCGCTCACGCCAGCGCGGCCTCGTGATGTCGATCTCGCCCACGCAGCGCATGCCGTACCGGTCGAGGTAGGACTCGATGGCGTTGCGGGCCTCGGTCCCGCCCGGGAGTTTCGCCAACCCGTCGAGGAAGTCCTCGTCCTCGACACCCTGCAGGAACGCCAGTACCTCCGGGTGCGGACGGACCACGTCCGCGACGTCGAGCAGCGCCAGTCCCATCTCCGACGTGATGTTGTCGGGGGCGGACAGCGTCAGCGTGTCAGCCGCGTTCTTCTCGCCCAGCCAGTTCTGCAATGTGTCGTTGAGCCACCACGTGGCGTCCATCCCCGCCATGATCGCTTGAAGGTTCAGCGGATCACCGAGGACTCGCTTGTGCTCCTCGAAGGCCTCCAGCAGGAAGTCGAACAGCGCCGGTCCGCTCTTCGTCCGGATGTCGCGCTCCAGGGCGGCGACGGACGCCTGGCTGCGTTCGATCAACCCGGTGACGATGGCCGGATCGGTCTCGATCGGGGCGGACGCACTACCGGCCGGTGGCCCGCCGGGACTTGCGTCCGGGAGCGACGGGACGAAGCCGTCGTGGTCGAGGACCGTCTCCAGAGCGTCCCTGATCAGCGGATCGCCCCTCCCCATGGCGTCCAGGAGACCGGCGCGGCTGGTGGGCGAGGCCAGCCGTTGGGTGACGTCGACGAACAGTCTGCCGCCGGCCTCGTGCATCCGCACCATGGCCGTCAGCTGCCACATCGAGAACCCCAGGGGCTTCATGGGGTCGGTCATCATCTGCCCGTGACCGACGGAGACGTAGACGTGATTCTCCTGGTCGTCGGCCTCCGGAATGGGGAACAGCGTCGTGATCGGCCGACTCTGGACGACCTGGAAGCCGTCGTCGACCAGACACCATTCGATGTCCTGCGGGCGGCCGAAATGCGCTTCGATCCGCCGCCCGAGCTGCACGAGCCTCACGACCTGCGCATCCGTCAGCGCCGCCTCCTCCTGCTGCTGCGGGCCGATCGCCACTTCCTGCGTGCCGCCGTCCGGCAGGGCGTGGACGGCACGCTGTTTGGCGGCGATCGCCCTGGCGATGATTGCGTCGTCCCGCACCTTGAAGACGTCCGGGTTCACCAG
Organism: Streptomyces sp. NPDC005566; assembly: GCF_040605575.1. Lineage (NCBI taxonomy): Bacteria > Bacillati > Actinomycetota > Actinomycetes > Kitasatosporales > Streptomycetaceae > Streptomyces > Streptomyces sp. NPDC005566. The sequence continues at coordinate 50,913 of NZ_JBEXDB010000004.1, forward strand.
GCCGGAGACCAGGGCTTCGCCGAGGCCGAAGCCGGCGTCCACAGTGGTGACCTTCCGGTTGCCCGTGACGGGGTCGGCCGTGAACAGGATGCCGGACGCATGCGGGAAGACCATCTGCTGCACGACCACGGCCATGTGGACCGTACGGTGGTCGATGCCGTTGCGTCGGCGGTAGATGACGGCCCGCTCGGTGAACAGTGAGGCCCAGCACCGGCTGATGTGCTGGAGGACCGCAGTCGGCCCCACGACGTTCAGGTACGTGTCCTGCTGTCCTGCGAAGGAGGCCGTCGGCAGGTCCTCCGCCGTCGCGCTGGACCGGACGGCGTAGGCGGCCTGCTCGCCGAGCCGGGCGAGTGCACGGGTGATCGCCGCCGCGAGATCGACGGGAACGGCCACCGCTTCGACGGTCCGGCGAATCTGCGCGCTGAGCGTGCGGATCCCCTCCAGGTCGTCCGGGTGCACGCGCGACAGCTGATCGAGCTGATCGTCGATCGACGGCTCTTCCGCCAGGATCCGCCGGAAGGCGTCCGTCGTCACGCAGAATCCCCCCGGCACGCTGACGCCTTCGGTCCGCGACAGGCCGCCCAGGTGCGCTCCCTTGCCGCCGACGACCGCGACCTGCGCCTCGTCGACCTCTTGAAGATCCAGAACATACTGGTCGATCATCGCGATGCCTCCGTGGCAGCCGTGCTTCCTTGCATGGGAGCGGCCGTTCGCATCACCGGCACCTCCAGCTCTGTCGATCCTCTCGTCGAGCACGTCGTCATCTTCTGTCGCCCTTCCTCCGACGAGTCGGCCGGCTGCGCCGCCCGGTCGGGCGGCGCGCACAGCCGAACCACCGCTCCCAGCGCCCGCGACCGAACTGCCGGCCCGACAACTGATTGGACGTCACCGCGTCCCCCACGCGTCGACAACACACGCACGTCGTGCCCCTCTTTCCGCAGGTTGTGGCCTCGGCCGACGATTCTGCGCCACCACCGGGGCCTTGCCGCAAGCCCCCCATTGCGCTATAAGTTGAGAGTGGCAGGGAGAGGGCTCTCCCTGCCTTTGTTTTTGCCGTCGCCGGGATTGACGAGCGTCTCGCGAGGGAGCGACGCACCGCGTATGGATACACGTCGTCGGCGCATGCATGCGGAAGTCATGAGCGAATCGAATGGAGTGATCCCACGCGGTGCCCCGAGCAGGCGCGCGTGTCCTACCGCTTCCACTCAGTGGCGAACGTGATGATGGTGAAGCAGGTCGAGCCGGATTCCGACAAGACCCCTCTCCCGAAGCGTGCGGCCTGGAGGGCGAATGGACCCTGAGTGCACCATCGAACGGCGCACAGCTATTCGGCTGGGAGGAATGATCGCACTCGGGGGGAGCGCCGCGGTCGTGGGAGCCGGTCCTCCGGCGTCCCCGGTGACGGGTAGCCCTGGACTTCCGCCATCGCTCCCGGGGCACACCTATCTTTTTGGGTACGGGTCCCTGATTCAGCGAGCCTCACGGACCGCGACATGGCCCGGCGCGGAAGAGGCCGTACCCGTGGTGGTCAGGGGTGTCAGTCGCGGCTGGTACGACAGGGTGGACACCGTCAGTTGGGGTCCTACGTATCTGGGGGCCGTACCCGAGAAGGGTGCCAGATGCAATGGCGTCCTCTTCTCCGTAACCCAGAGGGGACTCGAAGACTTCGCACGCCGCGAATCCGGTTACCGGCTGACCCGGATTCCCGCGGGCGACATCTCCCTGCTGGGTGGCACCAAAGACCCTCCCGCCGGTTCCGTGTGGTATTTCGACAACGTCGCCAAACGCCGTCCGAACGAGCGGTTCCCGATCGTTCAGTCCTATGTGGACGTGTGCCTGGACGGGTGCCTGGAGAACGAGGAGAGTTATCCAGATGCCCGAGAAGTTCAATTCGCAAAAGAATTCATCGAGACGACAGCCGACTGGGGGACGCCGTGGTTCAACGACCGGATCTACCCGTGGCGGCCCTTCGTGCACGTCCCGCGTGCCAACGCCATCGACACGCTGATTCGTGACGGACTCGGAAAAGACCTCTTCGACAGGATCACGCTCCCGCACAGCCCCGGTCGGCCGGCCTGGACCCACGGCGTGACGATCGGCCGGGGTGGGGGACTGGAACGAGGAAGTTCTTTGTGGCCTCCCTGATCCGACCCGGCTGACCCGGCTGACCCGGCTGACCCGGCTGACCCGGCCGAGCCGGGTGCGTCGGGCAGGCCGGTATCAGCCGTGCGCGCAGGCGGGCCCACACATGAGCTGGACCACCCCGGTGTGCGCGCCTGGCTCCTTCACGCGATCGGCCCAACGAAGCCGCACACGCAGCGGACACCGGTGCCGGCCTGCATGCGACGGTGAGGAATGGATGTGCGACGCGATGGACCTACGGAGGGCTGGATCGCCGCGTCGGATGGTGCCTCGGGCGCAGGCGGCGTGCCGGCTCTTCGCCTCCTTCGTGCGGATGTCCGATCCCCCGCACAGCTTCAGAATCGGTGCTACCGCGTCATGCGGTTTCCAGGGGATTGGAGACACCCTCATGAAGGACCTCAAGTTTGAGCAGAAGCGCTCGCTGTCACGCTTGGAAGCGGCCGACCAGCTCACGGCGATCGCTGCCGCGCTGAGGGAGGGAGGGGACGTCGAACTGGAACTGGGCGCCGTGACGCTGAGCCTGCGGATCCCCGACGACCTTCGCGGTGAGCTGGAGGTCGAGGTCGGTGACGGGGAGATGGAGCTGGAGATCGAGTTCAAGTGGCCTACCACGCAGGCCCGGACCGCGCCGTCGCAGGCGGGCGCGGGTAAGACCGCCACGAAACGGAAGAGCGCGCCCGCGAAGCCTCGTCGGAGCGGTCCGGGCGCGAGCGGGAAAGAGGGTGCGAAGCGGTCCGCCACCAGAACGCCGTGAGCCCTCGCGGTCGACGCACCCTCAACGTGAAGTGAACGTTCAGGTTCAGAAGCCGTCAGCAGTACCGCAGCCCCGCAGGCTTGGCCGCTCTCCGTGTCCACCGCGGCTGCGGGGCGGGGCCGTCTACGCGACGGTGCCACGGCCCTCCCGAGGCCCGTGGTCCGCTACCTGCGGAGGGCCGCCCGCCAGGCGAGGGCGAGCGCCACCTCGGCGAGGCCGAGCAGGACGAGCCACAGGCCGAGCAGCCATGTCAGGGCGCGGGCCGACTCGGCCGGCAGGACGAGCACCACGATTCCGGCCACGATGGCGAGCACTGCGGCGCCCAGGACCACGCCCCGGTGCGGCAGGTCCTTGGCGGCGATGGCCGCGTAGAGGGTGAGGATGCCGGACACGAGCCACACGAGCCCGACGATCAGTGAGAGTGCGGCGATGGTCTGCAGGGGGTTCCGCAGGCACAGCACCCCGGCCAGGGTGTACAGCACGGCCAGGAGCACCCCCGGGAGCCGTTCGCCGTGGCCCTCCCCGGCAAAGACGGCCACGAAGCGGAATACCCCGGTCACCAACAGGTAGAGGCCGATGAGGACGGCCACGACGTGCAGTGTCCCGTCCGGCCAGAGCAGGATCAGAAGGCCCGGTACCAGCGTTGCGATCGCCGAGCCCAGGATCCAGGTCCAGGAACGGCCGAGACGCGCCAGCACGTCCGAGGGGTCGCCCGTCGGGCCGGGCTCCGCACCGTAGGGATCGTGTCCCGCTCCGGTACGCGGTGCCGGACCATGCGACATGGTCATGGTTCCTCCTCGCACGATCGGCCGAGGCCGAAAAGCGACGACGTTCTTGCTGCCAGCATGGACCGTTTCGATGGGATCGGCACTCGACAGCCTGTCGACACCTGCGAGGGAGCCGGTCTTCACCTCGTGGCCACGGGCCGGCCAGGGAAGCGGACGATCATCGGGGGCCTTCGTGAACCTGTGCCAGGAGGCCACCATGCTCCGCCGGACCCTGTCCGTTCTCGCCGCTGTCGTCGCGCTCGCCGGAGCCACGGGCCAGGCCTCGGCCGCCGATGGCGTCCCGGCCACTCAGCGGTCCGGCCCTCGCGTGCTGGACGTCATGTCGTTCAACATCCACCATGCCCAGGGCACCGACGACAGGCTCGACCTCCAGCGGATCGCCCGTGTCGTCCGCGAGAGCGGTGCCGACGTCGTGGGCCTGCAGGAGGTCGACAACCACTACTCGGGGCGCAGCGAGTGGGCCGACCAGTCCGCCGAGCTGGCAGCCATGCTGGGTTACCACGTGGTGTTCGGCGCCAACATCGACAACGCCCCGCCGACCACGGGCGGGCACCGCGTCCAGTACGGCACCGCGATCCTGTCCCGGTACCCGATCACCGCGTCGGACAACACCTGGCTGTTCAAATCGCCGGGTCAGGAGCAACGCGGCCTGCTGCACGCCACGATCGACGTCCACGGCAGGACAGTGGAGTTCTTCAACACCCACCTGGCTGCCGGTTCGCAGACCGACCGCCTGCGGCAGACCGATCACATCGTGGACCTGATCGGGGCGAAGAAGCCCGGCATTCTCGTGGGCGACTTCAACGCCCTGCCGACCGCACCGGAGTCCCAGCCGCTGCAGGAGGCCTACACCGACGCGTGGGCCGATGCCCCGCACGGGCGCGGTGACGGCGCGACGTACCCGGCCGAGGCGCCGACCGAGCGGATCGACGTCATCTACACGACCGGCAAGGTGACGCCGCTCGTCACCCGCGTCGTGCAGGCTGCCCCGGCCGCCTCCGACCACCTCCCGCTGCTCACCAAGGTGCTCGTCACTTCCTGACCCGGCGACAACCGCCCGCTACCGCACCGGAGGACGACGAGTACGCAGCCGGGTCCCGTGAACGTCAGGTCACGGGGCCCGGGCGCATCCGGTGTTCCGCTGATCGTCAGGCCGGTGCGGACAACCGGGGCCGCGGCTGATCCGGCCTCTGGCGCGTTCCGAACGATTGACAGGGGCATGACTCTTGTCTAGTTTCCTCAGCGGCTGCGGTGTCACACCAGACCCCTGCCCCCCGGGAGGATGCACATGGCCGCATCGTTCGTCACTCATCGCGCACTCGATGGCGGGACGTACCACCTGGAGGGCGACGTCGACCTCCAGGCGCCGTGCACGTCCGCCGTCGAGGTGGTGGCCGGTGGCCGACTGATCGAATTCACCGCCGGGCCTGCCTCTCTGGGGGACGACGTCGCCGCTTCCCTGGGCATCGGGTCACCCGAGTCCGAGCTCACCTTCCAAAAGGGCACGCTGCGCATCTTCCAGTCGGTCGAGCGCGAGCCGCGCTCGGGGCTCGTGGAGCGGCCGTCGCTCGTCGTGTGGCGCGGCGAGCGCCACGCACTCGTGACCAGGCTGTACGGCCTGGGCGTGGCGGCGGTGCTCGGGCTGCTCCGGTCGGTTCGCATCACGGAGAGCAAGTACGGGCTCACCCTCCAGCCGGACCCCTCGGCCGGAAGCGCCTTCGCGCGGCCCGCGACGGTGATCAAGGAGGTGCCCGGCCTCGGGCTGCTGGAGCTGTCGCGGCGCACGAAGGAACACACCGCCCAGCTCCCGCCCTGGAAAGGGGTGGCCGTCGCATCCGGCGAGCTCTTCCGCGACACGCTGTCCGACGGCAGCCCGTTCTTCGTGCTCTCCTCCACCGAGATCTGGGCCACGGTGGTGCCCCTGGCGTCGACTCCGGTCGATCGGGTGCCCGAACTCGTCGGGCGACTCACGCTGCGGCACACAGGGTGATCCGCCGGTGATCGATTTCTGTGGCGGGCTGACCGCCTCCGTCGTCATCCTGACCCTGCTCATGGGCGCGGGCTCCCATGCGGCCGGCCCGGCCGCGCTGGGCGACGCGCTGTGGGCGCACGGCGTGCTGGGCCCGCGGTCCCGCCGGTCGGCGGCTGTCGTCCTGCCGGTCGCGGAGGGTGTCCTGGGAGCGGGCGGCGCAGCCGCGCTCCTGACGGGTCATCAGTGGGCGCTCCAGGTCGTACTCGCTTCGGGAGCCGCCCTGTTCGGGATCTACGCCGGCTACACGCGGCACGTCCTCGCCCTCGGTCGCGGGGGGCCGTGCGGCTGTTCCGGCCGGGACGTACCCCTGAGCCGCTGGGTGACCCGGCGGGCCGCGGCCCTCGCCGTGCTCGCGACGACCGGCGCCGTCGTCGTCGGGCTCGGCCCCGTACGGCTCTCCACGACGGAGCTGATCACGCTGATGCTCGCAGCTCCCGCCTGCACCGCGCTCCTGTGGTCCCTGCCTGCTGCCATGCACGAGCCGACCGCAGCCTTCGTTCACCCGTCGACCAGGGCCCCTGCTCACCACCGTGCCGAGAACACCGTGCACCGGACCGCCGAAGGAGTGCCAACGCGATGGACTTCACCACCAGCGCTCTGATTGCCTCGTGGGCGGCGATCGCGCTGCTCGCGCTGGTCGTCTCGGGGCTGATCAGGCAGGTGCACCAACTGTCACGAACACAGCCGCACCGCCCCGGGCGGGTGGGCATCGCCCCCGGCGCGCAGGCGCCCGGGCTCGATGCGGCCCGGACCGATCCGGCAGGGCTCGACGGTCTCCTGACGCCGGGCCGCGCCGCGCTGCTGCTCTTCCTCGACGCGGACTGCCGCACCTGCGGCCAGGTGCTAGCCGAGGCCGGCGCCTGGACGGTCCGCCAGGGCGACACGGCCGCCCCGCAGGTCCTCGGGCTCTACGCGGGCGCCGGACCGCAGGCCGACGAGGGCGCCGTCCCGGTCAGGGACCATCGTCCGGAGCTGTTCACGGCCTACGACATACCCGCCACCCCCTACGCGGTGGCCATCGATCCGGAGCGCCGGATCGTGCGTTCCGAGCCGCTCGGTTCACCCACCGCGCTGCTGCGGTTGCTCGACGACCTCGCACCCGCAACGCCGAGGAGCCGGCCATGACTTCACTGGACGATGTGCCCACGCTGCGCCGCTCGGGGACCGGTGGCCGCCGCTCCCTGACCGGGCGCGGGGCCCTTCCATCCTTCGCACCGTCCAGGCGCACCGTGCTGCAGGCGGCGACCGCCGCGGGCTTCGCCGCGCTGGGGGTGTTCTCCGCCGCGCGCGAGGCCTACGCCGACGGATACGACATCTGGACCGGTGCGTGTCCGAGCTACGCCGAGGACCACAACTGCTCCCCGGGCTGCGGGCCCAGCACCATCTATGCCGACGCGTGCGTGACGTCGGGGACGAACACCGGCTTCCACCGGACGGACGGAGTCACCTGGACCCTGCGGCCCAACCAGTGCTACGCCGGTACCTACGACGGCTGGCTGTGGCGCTACAGCGCGGCCTGCGGCAGCTGCGGGTGCGGTATCGAGCGGCGCTGCCACGACGGGTACCGCAACACCGGCTCCGGCTGGGTGAAGTCCATCTGCCGCTGGACCACCGACTGTGACTGCCCCGGCTCCGTCAGCTGGCCGACCATCGGCCGAGGCGCCACCGGGCCCGACGTCCACACGATCCAGCACCTGCTCACCCACCACGGTCATCCCACGGACGTCGACGGCATCTTCGGTACGGACACCGAGGCGCAGGTCGAGGCGTTCCAGTCGGCGAACGGACTCAGCCCCACGGGCAGTGTCAGCGCGGCCACCTGGCCGCTCCTGATCGTTACCGTGCGCCAGGGAGACGTGAACGATGCCGTGTGGGGCGCGCAGCGGCAGCTCAACAAGCACGGCTCGGCGCTCACCGTCGACGGCAACTTCGGTTCGCTCACCCGGCAGGCCGTCGTCTCGTTCCAGTCCCTGCACGGCCTGACCGCCGACGGCGTGGTCGGCCCGAACACCTGGCTCACACTGACCGGGACGGTCTAGGTGGGCGAGCCCGGCGGTCCCACGGACCGGTTGAGCGGCGCCCGTGCCGTAAGGGCGCTGCTCACCGACCCCGTGCTGCCCGTGGCGGTCCTGGGGATCGCGGTGATCGCCGCCGTCCTCCACGCCCCCGTGCTGACCTGGGCGATCACCGGCGGTCTGGCCGGGTACTCGCTCTCCGGCTCCGTTTGAACGCGTAACAGCGCATTCGCGCTGGCCTCGCCAGGTTGGCGGGCAACGTACAGACAGGCGCTGGTCCTCGGCGTGTTCACCTGCGGTCTGCTGGCCGGCGGGATGCTGACGGCCGGGGTGCTGTGGCTCGTGTCCGGTCTCTTCACACCGATCCCGGTCGGCGTGCGACAGGGGCTGATCGTGGCCGTCGCGCTGCTCGCCGTGCTGCGCGACACGGGCAAGCTGTCGCTGCGGCTGCCGCAGAACGCCCGGCAGATACCGCAGGACGTCCTGCGCCGTCATCTGGCGCGCGGCGCCCTGCAGTTCGGTTTCGAGCTCGGCACGGGTGTGCGCACCTACGTCTCGGCGAGCGCGCCGTACGCGATGGCGGTGGCGGTGCTCCTGTCCGGGGGCTCCTACGCGCCCGCCCTGGCCGTCGGACTCGGCTTCGGAGCGGGCCGGGCACTCACCCCTGCTCTGCGCAGGCTCTCCGGAGACGGGGAGAGCTGGGACGACCTGCTCGCGGGGCGGCTGAGCGGCATGACCGTCGCATGCTCCGTGCTGATCGCCGCTGCCGCCGCCGCGGTCTGGCAATAGCGTCGTCGCCTCGCTTCGCCGACCGGCCCTCGGCCGCTCGGCTCTCCTCCACAGCAATGCATCAGGTGTTCCAACTCCCGTTACACATAAGCCAGTTGTGCCGAAGGTCTGGTCCTGTGGCAGATGGTGATGGTGTGGACACGCCAGGGAGAGGGGGGTCAGACTCGCCTCAGCCCTGTAGCGGGGAATCGGGAAGGACTCACAACGGAGGCGCCATGTTGAGGCGTACGATCCAACTCGCCCTATCGTTTGTCATGATCATGACTGCAACGATCGGGGGAGTGCTGGCCACAGCCGCCCCGGCCCAGGCCGACGAGTGCTACAGCTGGGGCCGCACCCTGTCCGAAGGCATGTCCGGCGACGACGTGACCCAACTGCAGATCCGGGTGGCCGGGCACGTCGACTACGGCGAGATCCTCTCCGTCGACGGCAACTTCGGCCCGCGGACCAAGGCCGCGGTCACCAAGTTCCAGCAGGCGTACGGCCTCGGAGCGGACGGCATCGCGGGTTCCCAGACGTTCAGCAAGATCTACGCACTGCAGGACCCGGACTGCACCCCCATCCACTTCACCTACGCCGAGCTCAACAACTGCAACTCCGACTGGTCGGGTGGTGCGGTCAGCGCCGCGACGGCCAAGTCCAACGGCCTGCGCACGATGTGGAGGCTGGAGGCCATGCGGCACGCGATGGGTGACGTGCCGATCTCCGTGTCCAGCGGATTCCGCTCCACGGCCTGCAACAACGCGGCGGGCGGCGCCTCGAACAGCAGGCACCTGTACGGTGACGCCGCCGACCTGGTCGGCAGCCCGTCTTTCTGCGCCCTCGCCCAGCGGGCCCGCTCGCACGGCTTCGGCGGCATCTTCGGCCCCGGCTACCCCGACCACAACGACCACACCCACGTCGACGGACGCAGCAGCCGCTCCTGGTCCGCGCCCAACTGCGGCGTCTGACCGCCACGTCTTCACGCACCAGCACAGCAGCCCGCTTTCCCCGGGCCGGCCGCCGGCCCGGGGAAAAGCGGGCCCGCACCGTTCGCAGGTGCGCGGCCGATCAGCCTCCGGCCACGGGCAGGCGCCGCCCGTGGCCGAACCGGAGCGGACCTGCCGCGCCGCTCTCCCTCACTCTCCCCCCGCATCCGAACAGGAGTGAACCGATGTCGTCCTGGATCCCCTGGCGCGCCCGCGCCGGAACGGCCCTGCTGGCAGTGCTCGCCGGTATCGGCGCGTTCGCCGCCCCCGTCCCCGCCCTGGCCGATTCCCCGCCCGAGAGCCTGCAGACCGTCACCTACCACGGCTACCGCATCGAGGTGCCCGCCGAATGGCAGGTGGTCGACCTGGCCGAGAACCCGCGGGCGTGCCTCCGGTTCGACAGACCCACCGTCTACCTGGGCGAGCCCGCCGAGCAGAACGACTGCCCCGCCGGAGTCGTCGGCCGTTCGGCGGGCATCGTCGTGGAGCCCATCACCACCCGCTCCGCGCGCCAGGCGACCGCGGCGACCGCGCGGACCCAGCGCGGAAAGGCCATCGCCCCGTCCGCCCCGTCCAGCAACGACACCATCCAGATCGCGGTCGAGGACGCCGGCGTCCTCGTGACCGCCGCCCACACACCCGACACCGAGAACCTCGTACGCGGCGTCCTCGCCTCAGCCGAGCTCACCGGGGGTGCCGAACGCACCACGCTGCCCCCCGCGGCCCAGCGGTCCGACGCCACCCCCCTGGCCGCGGCCGGACCCCAACCCGGCAGCTACCTGGGCAAGGGCTTCGACGCCTGCACCGCGCCCTCGCAGGCCGCCATGAACGCCTGGCAGGCGAGCTCGCCGTACAGCGCGGTCGGCGTCTACATCAGCGGATCCTTCCGCGGCTGCGCCCAGCCGAACCTGACGGCGAGCTGGGTGACCAGCCAGACCAACAACGGATGGCGTCTGTTCCCCATCGACGTCGGCCGTCAGGCACCGTGCACCAACTACTCGCTGAAGATGTCCACCGACCCGGCCACGGCCAAGTCCCAGGGCGTCACCGCAGCCGCCGGTGCCATCACCGCCGCGTCGGGCCTCGGCATCCCGGCGGGCAGCGCCATCTACAGCGACATCGAGGCGTACACCTCCACCGCCTCCTGCAAGGCATCCGTGCTGTCGTACCTGTCCGGCTGGACCGAACGGCTGCACAGCAGCGGCTACCTGTCGGGCTTCTACTCCAGCGCCGCCTCCGGCATCAAGGACGCCGCCGCCGAGTACAACAACGGCGCCTACACACGGGTCGACCACCTCTTCTACGCGTGGTGGAACGGCGCCGCAGACACCAACACCGGTACCTACGTGCCGTCCTCCTACTGGTCCAACCACCAGCGGATCCACCAGTACGCGGGCGAGGTCACCGAGTCGTACGGCGGCTACTCGATCAACATCGACCGCGACTACCTGGACGTCGGCAACGGCTCCACGCCCACGCCCACCTGCACCGGGGCGAACCCCGACTTCACCGCGTACAGCACCGTCCAGAACGGCTCGACCGGAGACCGGGTCAAGGCCGCCCAGTGCCTGCTCAAGGCCGCCGGCTTCGACCCGGGCACCCCCGACGGGATCTTCGGGCCCGACACGACCGCCGCCGCGCGGAACTTCCAGTCCGGCAAGGGGCTCACAGCCGATGGTGTGGTCGGCGCGAAGACCTGGACGGCCCTGCTGTCCCGCGGATCCACCCCGACCATCCAGAACGGCTCGACGGGCGAGGCCGTCACCCGGCTGCAGCGTGCCCTGACCGCCGCGCTCGGCCGGACGGTGTCCATCGACGGGATCTTCGGCTCGGGCACCGCCCAGGCCGCACTCGACTACCAGTCCTCGCGCGGGCTGGGCGCCGACGGCATCGTCGGCCCCGCCACCTGGGGCGCCCTCCAGTCCGGAAAGTGAGCAGGCGAATGAAGAGGAAACCGAGGCAGAGACCGTGAGACGACTCGCACGCATCATCACGCTGTTCACCGCGCTGGCGGGCCTGCTCCTCGGACTGGGCGTCCCCGCGCAGGCCTTCCCGCAGGCGGCGTTCCCGCTGACCAGCAACGGCAACCGGGGCTCCGACGTCGTGGCGCTGCAGCACCTGCTCGCCGCGCACGGCCGCCCCGTTGCGGTGGACGGCGCCTTCGGCTCCGGCACACGGAGCGCAGTGGTGGGCTTCCAGCAGTCCAAGGGCCTGACCGCGGACGGCGTCGTCGGGCCCGCCACCTGGGGCGCGCTCGCCATCACCGTCCGCCAGGGCGACAACGGGCCGGCGGTGACGGCCCTCCAGTCGCTGCTCAACGCCAAGCGGGGCGCCGGCCTCTCGGCCGACGGGGCCTTCGGACCCGCCACCGGCACCGCTGTCCGCACCTTCCAGTCCCATGCGGGAATCAGCGCGGACGGCGTCGTCGGGCCGACCACCTGGCAGAACCTGCTGTGGCACTACGAGAACATCAACTTCGGCGGCAGCACGATGTGCGCACAGAGCCCCGACGGCAACGCCGGTGCCCACTGGGCGACAGCCGGCGCCGTCGGCCAGCTGGAGGCCGCCGCCGCCACCTTCGCCGCCACCGGGAACGGCAGACTTCCCGTCGGCGACGCGGGCTTCGAGCACGGCGGGGACATCCCCGGCCACGGCAGCCACGAAGTCGGGATGGACATCGACGTGTGGCCCGCCCGCACCGACTCGGCGCAGTGCACCGCGGGGCGCATCACCTGGCAGTCGAGCACGTACGACCGCGCGGCCACCCGCAGGCTCGTTCAGGAGATCCGGGCGAAGGCCCCCGGCCACGTCCAGCTCATCTTCTTCAACGACCCGCAGCTGATCTCGGAAGGGCTGACCACGAGTTACGCGAACCACGACAACCACCTGCACATCCGCTACCGGTAGCCGCCCGGCCGCGGGACCCGGGCCCCGCCCGCGGACCCGCGGCCGTCCGCAACGCTCAGCGGATCACCAGTGTGGTTCCGGCCACGGCGGGAACCAGTTCCCCGATGACCGGATGTCCGGGTATTTCCCCCGCGACCAGCAGTCCGCCGGAGGTCTGGGCGTCGGCAAGCAGGTGCAGTAGGTCCTCGGTCGCCCGGCCCGTGTCAAGGTACTGGCGCACCCATTCGAGATTGCGCAGGGTGCCTCCGCTGACGTACCCGGCCCGCAGGGACTCCCGGGCGCCGTCGAGCACGGGGACGGCGGCGGCGTCCACCACGGCCGTGACGCCGCTGGCCCTGGCCAGCTTGTGCAGATGGCCGAGCAGCCCGAATCCGGTCACATCGGTGGCGCACACGGCGCCGGCCTCCAGGGCAGCCGCGGAGGCCTTGTCGTTGAGCGCCGCCATGGTGGCCACGGCGTGCGCGAAGACCTCGCCGGTGCGCTTGTGGCGGTTGTTGAGAATCCCGACGCCCAGCGGCTTGGTCAGGGTCAGCGGCACGCCCGGCCGGCCGGCGTCGTTGCGCAGCAGCCGGTCCGGATCCACCAGGCCGGTCACAGCCATTCCGTAGAGCGGTTCCGGGCTGTCGATGCTGTGGCCGCCCCCGACGAAGCAGCCGGCATCGCGGGCCACTTCGAGCGCACCCGCCAGGACCTCACGGGCCAGCTCCGCGGGCAGTACGTCACGGGGCCATCCCAGCAGATTGAGCCCGACGACGGGCCGGCCGCCCATCGCGTAGACGTCGGACAGCGCGTTGGCCGCGGCGATCCGGCCCCAGTCGCGGGCGTCGTCGACGACGGGTGTGAAGAAGTCGGCCGTCGACACCAGGGCGGTGCCGTCAGCGGTGAGCACCACCGCGGCGTCGTCGCCGTCCTCGAGGCCGACCAGCAGCCGGTCCTCGTCGCTGCCGAGGGCCTGTCCGGGGTTCCGGGGCGGCAGCAGTTCCTCGACCATCGCCTCCAGTTCCCCCGGAGGGATCTTGCAGGCACAGCCGCCGCCGTGGGCGAACTGGGTCAGCCGAACGGGCGCGGCCGGTACGGCGGCGGGACCAACAGTCGTCATACGACGATCATTTCACCTCTTGCCCCAGGAGTGTGCGGGGACCACAATCTTGCTCCGGAGGCGTTGGGCGGGCTGGTGCCCCTCCCGATCTTCAAAATCGGTGTGGTCCGGAAACCGGGCCAGGCGGGTTCGATTCCCGTCCGCCTCCGCTGACTTCGATCGGGGTGGCGCGGGTGGCGGACACAACGGACGAGCCGCCTGCGGACATCCGGAGGCAGGTGCCGAGCACCACGGTGCTCCTCGGCGACCCCAGGCTGAGCGAGGCGACCGCGCGGCTGGGAAGGCCCCTCGTCAAGGCCGCGGTCGGCACCGCCCAACAGCTCGTACGCGACGGACGCATCGGTCCGGGCGACGCGGTCCACGCAGCACTTGCCGCGCTCCCCGCGCACACGGCCGGACCCATCCCCGTGCACAACGCCACCGGCGTCGTACTGCACACCAATCTGGGACGGGCCCCGCTGTCGCGGTCCGCACTGGAGGCGATGGCGGCGGCCGGCGGATACACGGACGTCGAGCTGGACCTGAGCACCGGCAGACGGGCGCCACGCGGCCGCAGCGCCATGGCCGCCCTGCGGGAAGCGGTGCCGGCAGCGGAGGCGGTGCACGTGGTCAACAACGGAGCCGCCGCCCTGGCCCTCGCCGCGGCGACCCTGGCCCCTGGGCGCGACATCCTGCTCAGCCGGGGCGAGTTCGTGGAGATCGGTGACGGATTCCGGATACCCGAACTGCTGGCCTCCTGCGGCGCCCGGATACGCGAGGTCGGAACCACCAACCGGACCCGTCTCGGCGACTACGCGGACGCCGCGGGCCCGGACACCGGATTCATCCTCAAGGTCCACCCGTCGAACTTCACGGTGAGCGGCTTCACCGGGGGAGTGGAAGCCGAGGAACTGGCGTCCCTGGGGCTGCCCGTCGTCGTCGACATCGGCTCCGGCCTCCTCACCCCCGACCCGGTGCTGCCGGACGAACCCGACGCGGCCACAGCCCTGCGCGCCGGGGCCACCCTGGTCACCGCCAGCGGGGACAAGCTGCTCGGCGGGCCGCAGGCGGGGCTGGTCCTCGGCCGGGCCGCCGTCGTGGAACGGATGCGCCGCCACCCCCTGGCCCGCGCCCTGCGCGTGGACAAGTTCACCCTGGCCGCGCTGGAAGCGACACTGCGCGGTCCCGAGCCACCCGTGCACAGGGCCGTGCACATGCCGCTGCCGCAGCTGCGCATCCGCACGCTCCGCATGGCCGAGGACATTGCGCGCCGAGGTCTGGACGCGCGCGTCGTCCCCCACGAGGCGGTCGTCGGAGGAGGGGGCGCGCCCGGAACCGCTCTGCCGTCCTGTGCGCTCAGCCTCCCCGACGGCCTGGCAGAACCACTGCGCACCGGTGAACCGGCCGTGCTCGGGCGGGTGATGCGCGGCCGGCTGCTGCTGGACCTCCGGTGCGTACCGGAGGCGTGCGACAGCGAGATCCTCGCCGCGGTGCTGCGCGCGGCGGGGCAGTGATCATGCGGGTCATCGCGACGGCCGGGCACGTCGACCACGGCAAGAGCACACTGATCCACGCACTGACCGGCACCCACCCCGACCGGCTGGCGGAGGAGCGGCGCCGTGGCCTGACCATCGACCTGGGCTTCGCCTGGACGGACCTGCCGTCGGGCGAACGGCTGGCATTCGTCGACGTACCGGGACACGAGAGGTTCGTGCCCACCATGCTGGCCGGAGTGGGGCCCGTGCCCGCCGTGCTGTTCGTCGTCGCCGCCGACGAGGGCTGGAAGCCCCAGTCCGCCGAACACCTCACTGCGGTGGACGCCCTCGGCGTACAACACGGACTGCTCGTCATCACCCGCTGCGACAAGGCCGACCCCGGTCCCGCCACGGCGCAGGCACGGGACCGGATCCGGTCCAGCACCCTCGGCAGCGTCGAGGCCGTGGCCGTCAGCGCCCGCACCGGCGAGGGACTCGCCGAGCTGCGCGCCGCCCTCGACCGGCTGGTCGCGCGGCTGCCTGACGGGGACGCCGACTCCCCGGTGCGGTTGTGGATCGACCGGTCCTTCACCGTGCGCGGCAGCGGGCTGGTGGTCACCGGCACCCTCGGGGCGGGGCGGATCCGCAGGGGTGACGTCCTGGTGACCGCCCGCTCCGGCAGCCCAGTGCGCGTCAGGGCGCTGCAGGCACTCGGCGAGGAGGCCGCCTTGGTGCGGGCCACCGCCCGGGTCGCCGTCAACCTCCGGGGCCTCGACAAGGAGTCGACGGGCCGTGGTGACGCCCTGCTCACGCCCGACAGCTTCCTCCCCTGCCTGAGCTGCGACGTGCGCGTGCACGGAGGAACACCTGCCGCGGAACTGCCCCGCACCGCGGTGGCCCACATCGGCTCGGCGGCCGTGCCGGTCCGCGTACGGCCGCTCGGACCGGGCCTGGTCCGCCTGACCCTGCCTGAACCACTGCCCCTGCGCATCGGCGACCGCGCGGTGCTGCGCGATCCCGGCCTGCGGCGGGTGCTCGCCGGTCTGACGGTGCTCGACCCCCAGCCACCCGAACTGCGGCGCCGCGGCTCCGCGGCACGGCGGGCGGCCGAGCTGGGTGACGCTCACGGCATCCCGGGCGAGGCGGCCGAGCTACGGCGCCGACTGCTGGTCAGGCGCGGGGAGTTGACCGCGATGGGGGTGGCCGTCCACACCGCACCGGTAGCGGGCGACTGGCTCGCCGACCCAGCACATTGGACGACCCTGCGCGCCCGGCTGGCCGAACTGGTGGCGGCGCACCTCGCCGAGAGCCCCATAGAGGACGGCATACCGGTGGAGTCCGCCCGCCAGCGTCTGGGGCTTCCGGCCGTCTCCCTCGTGGAGGCACTGGTCACGCCGCCCCTGCGGCTGAGCCGCGGACGCGTGACCGCCGGGCCCGGGGCACAGCCCGCCCCTGTGGCGGACGCGGTGCGCCGGCTCGCCGCTGAACTCGACGGGCGGCCCTTCGCCGCACCCCGTGCCGAGCGGCTCGCGGAACTCGGCTTCGGCCGCCGTGAGCTCGCCACGGCGGTCCGCCACGGAGCGATACTGCGGCTCGCGGAGAACGTGGTGCTGCTGCCGGACGCCCCACGGCTGGCGGCCGACCGGCTGAGCGAACTCGACCAGCCGTTCACCGTGGGAACGGCGAGCCGCGCCCTGGACACCACCCGACGCGTCACCATTCCCCTGCTGGAGCACTGCGACGGGCAGGGAATCACCGAGGTGCTTCCCGACAGGCGCCGCCGGTGCGCGCCCCGCAGCCGGCGGGAGTCGGTCACCCCGGCGCGTTGACGGCGCCTGCCGTCATAGCCTTACAGCGAGGGGATTCCGGTGAAACCGATCTTGGCCAGGTTCCGCCGCCGTATCCATCCGCTGATGTCGTGCAGCCCCGGGTCCGTTGCTTCGTCTGCGCGGAAGCGCGCCCGGAGGCCGGCACTCACGGCGTGTCCATCGTCGGTGGTGAGGCGCAAGTGCGCCCGGAGGCCGAGTCGTCTGCCGGGTCGGGCGGCGCACTCGGGTGCGGGACGGTGACATGCGGCTGCGGATCCGGTGCGTACTGGGCCGCCTGCGTGGCGAACATGGCCGCGTAGCGCCCCTGTGCGGTCATGAGTTCGTCGTGGCTGCCGTGTTCGGTGAGGCGGCCCCGGTCGAGAACGTAGATGGTGTCGGCGTGCCGGACGCCGGACATCCGGTGGGTGACCAGGACGACGGCCCGGTGCGGGCCGGCGAGCCGGCGGATGGCGTCGAAGGCGGCGATCTCAGCTTCGGGGTCGAGCGCCGAGGTGGGCTCGTCGACGATCAGCACGCTGTCCGAGTGGGAGGTTTCGGTGCGCCAGTGGGTGCGGGCGAGGCCGATCTTCTGCCATTCGCCGCCGGAGAGTTCGGACGCTCCGCGGAACATGCGGGCCAGCAGGCTGCGCAGGCCGTGCGGGAGTTTCGCGATGACAGGGGCCGCGCCGGCGTAGTCGACCGAGGGCTGCAGATCCTCGTGCCCGGCCGGCCGGCCGGGGCGGCCGATGCGGATGTTGAGCGCGGCGGTCACCGGCCAGCGCTGGAAGTCCTGGGTCAGCAGGGCCACACGCTCGAACACCTGGTAGCGATCGAGCTTGGAGAGTTCTTCCGCACCCCAGTGCACCGTGCCGCTCTGCGGCAGCAGCAGGCCGGCGAGAACCTTCATCAGAGTGCTCTTGCCCGAGCCGTTCTCACCCACGACGGCGGTCACGGACCCCATGGGAAGTGTTATCGAGACCCCGCCCAGTGCGGGAGTGTCGCGGTCCGGGTAGCGGTAGGTGACCTCGTCGAGCACCACCTGGCCCACCCGCTCGGGCAGGTCCTGCCCGCCGTCGGCGATGGCCCGTCGTGCGGCCTCGGACAGGAACCGGTCGTGGTCCTGCACGTAGAGGCTCTCCTCGTGCAGCTGGTTGATGTTCATGACGAGCCCACCCAGACTCGCTGACCCGGACCGCACGGCGATCACCGCGGTACCGGCCACGGCCAGGCTCATGTGGCCGGCCATGATCAGCCAGAGCATCACGCCGTACGTACACGCCATCGCGAGCCCGGACAGCGCGGCAGCCACCAGTTCGGTCAGCGCCTTGCCGTTCGCGAGCCGCTTCTGTTCGGTTTCGGCACTCTCGGCCATGCCACGGTACTTCTCCAGCAGGAACGTACCCACCCCGTGGATCCGCACCTCCTGCGCCGCACTGCGCTCGGTCAGCAGGTTGCCGATCAGACGGCTGGCGCGCATGTGCTCCACCCATGTCATCACCGACACATACCGCTCCTGCGCGACCCGCATCGCACCCCAGCCGCGAGGTGCAGCGATCAGCAGCAGCATCGGAAGCAGCGCCGGGTGCAGGACGGTCAGGATGCTCGCTGTCGCGATCAGGGAGATCGTGCCGTTCAGCGCGGCCACGCACGCGCTGATCATGCGGCGTGCGGAGGCAGCGCCGAACTGGGCCACATCGATGAGCCGGCGGAACTCCGGATCCTCTATCGCCTCCAACTCGACCACCGTGGTCGCGGCCAGGTACTCCGTGGTCGCGATCCGCTCGACCAGGGGTTCCAGACGACCGGCCCGGGACGTGGACAGACCGGCGAGGCCGGCGTTCACCACCGCGACCACCGCGCCCACGACGAGCGCGGGAACCGCTGCGTGCAGCCGGTCGACGGGGTCCCCGCTGCCGAGCAGGGCGTGCATCACGGAGTTGACCGCCAGCAGACCCACGGCTGCCGCGATGCCCTGTCCGACCTCACTGACGCCGACGACGAGCAGCGCCGGCCGGTCGGCCACCCATGCCCTGCGCAGTGTGCCGGCGACCAGCCGGGGCATGGCACGGATCGCCGAGAGCAGCGTCAGGTCCAGTCGTGCCCGCTCGTGCTCGGCAAAGGCCATGTCGTAGCGCAGAGGGCCGCCGAACAGCTCCTGCTCGGCAGGGGAGACCGTCGGTTCGACCATCCTGGCCCGCTGTAAGTACTTCCTCACGTTGCTGCCCCCTCGGCCGTCGTTCGTCCGCTTCGGCGCCGGACGACGGGCTGCGCCGAAGATGCGGAGAATGGTCACGGCGTCAGGGTGGCAGTTCCGAGCAGCCCGCGGCAGGGCGCTCGGGGGTGAAGCGCCCTGCCGCGTCGTGCCGCGTCAGTGCCGGTGGGTGGCGTCCGCGTGGCGAGGGTCGGCCGGGTGCTCGAAGCCGGGGTGGAGGGTGACCGTCGTCGCGTGGCGGCGTTCGAGCCAGAGGGTGAAGTGACGGTCCGCTGCCGCTCGGCGCAGTTCGTCCGTGATGGCCGGGCGGGACGTGTCGTACGTGCCGGGGTGCTGGTCGCGGTTGCGGTCGTAGTAGGCGCGCACCTCGGACGGGGGGACGGTGATGTGGGCCGTGATCCGGTCGTACACGGCTCCTGCGACCGGGAGCGAAGCGAGGACGGCTGCTGTGACGCCCCCCGTACCGAGCGCGGCGGACAAGCTGAACTCCTGGCGCCGGCAAGCCTGTTGAGCGGTCAGTCGCATGGACGCCGCCGCGTCCTCGATCACCGCCTCGTACGTCAGCAGCTGGACCACCCAGCGGCGCAGGTTGCGGGCGTCCGCCGTGCCCGGGCGGGGCAGCCGGGAGGCCAGCGGCCCCCGGCGCAGGGCTGTGACGCGTGCCTCCACGGCCTCCTCGGTGACGGCGCGAGCCCCGACGTGCGCGGCCACCCCGAGCCCGGTCACGGGGTCACCTCGATCTCTACCGCCTCGGTGTAGTGCAGCCAGCCTGCCGCCGCCAGCTTGACCACGGCCCACCAGCGTCCGGGGCGGGTCCCGGCCGGGACGGTGACGGGGAAGCGCACCACGGCCGCGCCGAGTGCGGGGACCTCGGTGCCCTTGTCCCAGTCGGGGAAGAACTCGAACGTGCCCCACGGGCTGATGAGTTGAGCCTGCACGGAGACAGCTGTGCGCACCTGGGAGGTGAGCGTCACCTCCACGGCCCCGGACTCGCCCGGCGCCAGCCGCACCTCGGACGTCACCGGCGTCGCGACCGGCTCGTCGGCCGGAGCGTCGCCGATCAGCACCCGTGTCACGTCCTCGAAGACCTGGCCGTCATGAGCCGTGCGCGCCCGCACCCAGTACGTGCCCGGCTCGGCCGCCGCGGGCGGAGTGACCTTGACCGTACGGGAGGTGTGACCCCCGGGCTCGAGGTCGTACGGGAGCGGGCCGGTCCGGGACGACCAGCCCTCGGGGAGTATGAACTCGACGTTCCCCGCAGCCCGTTGGTCGGCGAGTGTCGAGGCGACCGTCACCGTGATCTCGTCGTCGGTGTTCCGCAGGACGGACGGTTCGAGGTGCAGTGCGAGCGGCATGTTGCCGAGGGGAGCGGGGCCCGTGTTGTTGAGCCAGTAGCGGGTGAAGACCGGCTGGTGAGGCTCCCGGCCGGGAGCGGGAGGGCCGCCCGTGGTGGTGAGCGGGGCGACGACCGTGGCGATGTCCATGCCGCCGAGGTCCAGGGTGAGGCCGGGGAGGACGCGGCCTGGGTGTTCCAGCAGGTCCGCGCGGCGGACCTCGGTCACCGGGAGCCCGGTGGTGATGGCCGCCCGTACGTCCCGGCCCACCGCCTCGTGCCAGCGCATCGTGAGGCTCTCGACCGGGCCGGCGACATGGCCGTCGGACAGGGGGTTGCCGGTGGGCTTCAGAGCGGTGAGGACCACCTGCCCGGCAGGTTCCACCGACAGGTACGAGCGCCGCTCCGGTTGGCCCCGGCGCTCGCCGGGTGCCGCGCGCAGCGGGTGGTTGATGTCGTGGGCGAGCGGTACGACACCCCGGGCCCGCCAGTCCCCGGCGCCCGCGAGGAGCGTGTAGTCGAAGGAATGGGTCCAGTGCTGCTGCTGGAAGGCGGACCCGTCGGGAGTGGTGCGGCGCGGCGGGTCGATCCATACACCCGAAGGCCAGCCGGTGCAGGAGCGCATCAACGACAGGTGCAGCGCGCCACCGGAGTCCACGGCGAAGCCCGGCATGCCCTGGTTGACGAGGGCGACCGTGTAGTCGTCGAGCGGCGGCTCGGTGAGCGATCCGGCCGCGGCGACCTCGATCACGGCGTCGTCGAGGTCCGCCACGAGAGCCTCCACCGCACCCTCGCCGGCGATCACCAGCACCGGCAGCGTACGGGCGCCGCGCAGGTCGGCGCCGGGCACCCACACCTTCTCCAACGGGGTGTCGGCCGGAATCCACAAACGCACCCGGCCGGTGGCGGCCAGCTGCTCGGCGAACGCGTCGGCGTACCCACCGCTCAGCACCTCCGCGGTGAACGGGTTCTCCTCGGGGCCGCCGACCGTGATGCGTACGTCGGGCAGGTTGGAGTCGAAGGCCAGGTCTCCGTACCGCGCGCCCGGCGCGGCCGAACAGGTGCTGGTCACCCCTGACTTGACCAGGGCCACCGCCAGGTCGCGCGCACCGCCTCCGTCCGGCGTGACGATCTCCGCTATGCCGATCGCCCGTTCCCCACCCGGCAGTTGGACCCGCGCCGTCGACGACAGCGCGAACCAGTTGCCGGCCGGATTGTCCAGGGTCCAGGGGTGCTCGTCGGAGTCGACATCGATGAGCCCGAAGCCGCGCCCGATCACCGCGTCGGCGACCTCACTCACCGGCAGCGCACCCGGCACGTGAACCGGCCAGCGCAGCCGGAGCAGCTGGTCGGCCCCGTCGAAGGCGTCGACGTGGGTGACTCCGTCGAGCCGGTCCAGCCCGTGCCACAAGGTGAGCCTCTGGGTGTACGAGACCGGGCCGACCGTGCCCGTGACGGTGATCCGCTCGCCCAGCGGACTCGTCTCGACCGTCACCGACTCGGCGGGAAGGGCCGCCGAGCCGGTCACCGTGCCGCTGGGGACCAGATGCCAGGGGCCCTCGTGGTAGCGCGGATGGGACGGGTACTCCTCGTACACCAGCAGCTCGTTGCCGACCCGCCCCGGCTGGAGCAGCTCGCGGCCCTCGACGGTCAGCCGGGAGACGCAGCCGCCGCGCCGGGGGTCGATCTCAAGAGTGTGGGTGGAGTTCGCGATCCGGTGGCCCTCGGACGGCGTCCAGCCGGAGCCCGTACGCGAAGGGCGCGGCCGGTAGAGGCGGTGGCCGAGCGAGGGCACGTCACGGGCGAGGAACACGAGGTCCGCCTCCGCGAGCGAGCCGTCCTCGTGGAGCACGCCGTTCTCCACGAGGGTCGGTGTCCCGTCCTCGAACTCCCAGCCCCGAAAACCTGGCTGAGGCAGCGACAGGTGCATGCGGACCATGTCGGTGCGCGGCCAGGCGGACGGGTTGAACACGCTGATCGCGCCCTCCGCGCCCAGACTGCGCAGCGACGCGTCCAGCACGTCGCGCCCCGTGTCGTACGCCTCCCGCCAACTCGTCACCAGGTCCAGATAGACCTGGTCGGACTCGGATCCGGTGATCGCGTCGTGATGCGCGCCGTACGCGAGCTGCCGCCACGCCTTGTCGATGCGGGCGTGCGGGTACGCGGCCCCGGTCTCGACCGAGTCGATGGTGGCGAACTTCTCCGCGTCGGTGAGCAGGTTCTCGGCTGCGCGCTGGGCCTGCTTGGTGTCGATGAACGACACGTCCTTGCCCGTGTAGACAGGGTTCATGTCCCGGGTCTGCGGCGAGGGCGCGGGGAGTTCGGCGCGGACCGCGGCGAAGAAGTCGCGAGGCAGCGCACACACCAGGCGCGGCCAAGTGTAGCGGGCCGCGAAGTCGCGGTGGATCTCCGTGACCCAGCGGTTGGGCGGTGTGTAGTCGGTACCCACGGGCAGCAGGATGTTGCGGGTCGCGGACACCGGGCGCATCAGCCGGTACAGATCGAGGACCGCGTCCTCCGCCTCGCCGAGGGTCGTCGCACTGTCCATCCACCAGCCCGCGCTGTAGTGCGCGGGCATGTAGTGGGTGAGCACACCGCGCCCGCTGGGCGACAGCCACTCGAACTCGGCCGGGAACTGCATCCCCGACGGGTCGCCCCAGCCGTCCTGTTCCCGGTCGCGGTCGGTGAGCATCGGACCCCACTGGTGGTACGGGCCTCGCGCCCACGACGACGACGTCAGTCCCGCGTCGGCGACCAGACCCGGGAACTGCGGGTCGTGGCCGAAAACGTCCAACTGCCAGGCGGTCCGGGGGTCGCCGCCCATGACGCCGCGCTGGAACCCGATCCCGTAGACGAGGTTGCGGGCGGTGGACTCGGCGGACGTGAGGTTGGTGTTCGGCTCGTTGTACGTGCCGCCCATCAGCTCGATCCGTCCTTCGGCGAGCAGCCGGCGCAGCAGGGCACGGTCGCCGGGATGGGCGTCCCAGTACGGCTTGAGGTAGTCGATCTCCGCCAGGACGAAGCGGTAGTCGGGGTCACGGCGGGCGGTCCGCAGGTGCAGGCGCATCAGCTCGAAGCCGGTCTGCTGGAAGTCGATCCGGAACTGCTGGGCGGTGTCACCCGCCGCGTCCCAGGTCGTGGTGTAGGCGGCCTGGGTGTTCCACCACACCGGGTCGTAGTGGAAGTGCGGCACCATCCACACCGTCCACCCCGGTTCGGCCACGGTGAGTTCCGCCTCCACCCGTGCGTCGCCGGATCGGACGGTGATGGGCACGACGGTGCCGGGCACGGCGGCCTCGCACCGTACGCCGATCTCGCCGGCGCTCCCTTCCCCGTGCACACCGGGGCCGGTGATGACGACCCGTCCCGGTTCGCTCAGCGTGACACGTACGACCTGCAGCGGATCGTCCGCGGATCCGACGAACAGGTCGGTCGACTCGACCTCGACGATGCGCACCCTGCTATCCCTTCACCGAGCCGGCCATGTTGAACGAGCCGGAGAGGTATTTGCTGACCGCGACGTAGAGCAGGACCGCGGGAGTGGTGTAGATGACGGAGAACGCGGCCAACTGGCCGTAAGCGACCCGCCCGTACTGGGAGAAGAACGTGTAGATGGTGACGGCCGCCGGCTGCTCCTCCGGGGAGTCGAGCAGTACGAACGGGACGAAGAAGTTCCCCCACTGGCCGACGAACACGAAGATCGCGACGACCGCGATGCCCGGGGCCATCAGCGGGGCGACGACGAACCGCAGCGACTTCATCCACCCGGCTCCGTCCACCCAGGCGGCTTCCTCCAGGTTGATCGGAACCCCGTCCATGAAGTTCTTCATCATCCAGATGGAGAACGGCAGCGAACTCGCCGTCAGGAACAGGACCATCGCGGGGACCGAGCCGTACAGGCTGAAGCGGAAGAACATCGCATAGACCGGGACCATGATCGCGGTCAGTGGGAGGCCGGTGGAGAAGAGCAGGGTGAGCATGAAGTGGCGCTTGAAGCGAAGCTGATAGCGGGAGAGCGGGTAGGCGGCCAGACCCGCCACGACGACGGTGAGGACGGCGGTCCCTCCGGAGATGACCACGGAGTTGAGCAGCGGTCCGTACACGGTGTCGTAGGTGAGGACGGCCCTGAAGTTGTCGAGCGAGAAGGAGAAGGCGGGTTCGGCCGCGGGGGAGGATCCGGGCTGGACGGAGGAGAGCAGCACCCAGAGGAAGGGGCCGACGAAGGACAGGGTGATCAGCGCGAGTACGGCGTGGGCCGACCAGCGTGCGCCCCAGCGGGCCATCAGGACTCCACCTTGATCAGTCGCAGGTAGACCAGCGAGAAGAGGGCACCGATGACCAGCATCACCAGCGCCATGGCACTGCCGTAGCCGATCTCGAAGTACCGGAACGCCTGCTCGTACATGTACAGCGGGGTGGTCTGGCTGGCCTCGCCCGGTCCGCCGCCGGTCAAGGCGTAGATCAGGCCGAAACTCGCCAGGGTCTGGAGGGTCGTCAGCATCAGGTTGGACAGGACCGAGCGGCGGATCAGGGGCAGCGTGACTTGGAAGAACGTACGGAGGGTGGAGGCGCCGTCCACCTTCGCGGCTTCCAGGAGGTCGCGCGGGACCTCGGAGAGCGCCGCCGAGTACACGAGCATCGAGAACGCGGTGCCGCGCCAGACGTTGGCGAGGATCACCGCGAAGAGCGGTGCGTCGACCAGCCACTCCTGGTGGATCCCGAACAGCGAGTTCAGGGTGCCCTCATCGCCGAGGAACGAGAACCAGCAGGCGGCGGCGACCACTTCGGGCATCACCCACGCGGCGATGACCACGCCGTTCACCACGCCGCGCGTCATGCGGCTCTTGCCGCGCTGGAGCAGGGCGATGAGCATGCCGAGGACGTTCTGCCCGATGACGGCCGAGCCGAGGACGAAGACGAGGGTCCGGAACAGCGAGCTGACGAACGCCTCGTCGTCGAAGAGCCGGGTGAAGTTGTCGAGCCCGATGAAGCGGGCATTGACGGACGCCGAGCCGGTGAGCGTCTCGTTCGTGAACGCGACGTACACGCTCCACCCGACCGGGCCCACCAGGAAGATCGCCAGCAGTACGAGCGTGGGGCCCAGGGGGAGCAGCCAGCGAAGGGTCTTCCCGCGCCGCGCAGGCGACGGCAGCGTGTTCGCCGCCGGCGCCCGCTTCGGTCCGGCCGCCGCGGTGAGCGTCACGACGCCTTGCCGACAACGTTGTCGGCTCCTACGGCCCGCTTCACACCCTCCGCGTACTGCTCGGCCGCCTCCTCGGGCGACTTCGAGCCGAGCGTGACCGCTTCCATCGCCTCCTGGATCTGCGTGGAGACCTTCGGATACGCCTCGTACGCCGGCCGGTAGTGCGACACCTTCGCGAGGTCGGTCCAGAACTCGACCGACGGGTTCTCCGCGACGTACTGCGGATCGGACGCCACGTCCTTGCGGACCGCGAGGTCACCGGTGCCCAGCGAGTACTCCATGGCGTGCTTCTTGTTCATCGCGAACGTGATGAAGTCGAAGCCCTCCTGTTTGCGCTTGCTGTACGAACTCACCGCCATCACCCAGCCGCCCGACATGCTCACCGCGCCCGGCGCCTCACCGTTCTGGGTGGGCATCGGGGTCCAGCCCATCTTCTTCGTCCAGTCGGCCCAGGGCGTGGGGCTCGTCGGCTTCCAGGCGCCCGAGGCCCAAGCGCCGTCCAGTGCGATGCCGAGCTTGCCGTTGGGGAACCACTCCAGGAGCACCTTGTCGCCGAGCTTGGCGTGGAGGGCGTCGGCCTTCTTCGGGCCGAGGTCCTCCCGGTAGACGGTGTCGACGAACGTCAGCGAGTCGGTGATGCCCTTGCCGGACGTCACCCACTTCTCGTTCTCGAAGAGGGTCCCGCCGGGTGTCCCGTACAGCAGCATCTCGAAGCCCTGCATGGTCGCGGCCTCGCCGAGGATCTTCGTCGAGTACATGGAGAACGGCGTGACCCCGCGTACCTTGCGCTTGACGGTACGCGCCGCCTCCAGCACGTCGTCCCAGGTCTTCGGCGCCCAGGGGATGGGCAGGCCCGCGGCCTGGAAGACGTCCTTGTGGTACCAGAGACCGCGGGTGTCGGTCGAGATGGGCACCCCGTACGTCTTCCCGTCGAGACCCTGCGCCGCCTTCTGGACCGGCTCGGGGAACTGCGCTTGCCAGTCGGGCCACTTGGCGAGGAAGTCGTCCAGCGGGGCCAGCTTCCCGGCGGCGACGTCCGCGTTCACCTGGAAGGTGTCGTGGAGGTAGACGTCGGGGGCGGAGTCGGCGGACCGGTTCAGCAGGGCGAGCTTGGTGTAGTAGTCCTCGTTGGAGCCCTGGACGGCCGTCAGTTTGATCTTGACGTCCGGGTGGGCGGCCTCGTACTCGGTCCTGGCTCCCTCGAGGGACTTCTCCAGGTGGGGCCAGGTCGGCTCCACCCGGTAGAGGACCTCGATCTCGTTCGACTTCTTCCCGGAACCACTCGAACAACCGGTGACGGCGGTCGCACCGGCGGCTGTCGTCGCGAGTGCCCCGGCCAGCAGAGTGCGCCTCTTCAACTCGTCCTCCTAGTGACGGTGTTGTGCGCTGTCGTGCCTCAAGTGCCGGGAAACGTAAGTCAGTCTGATTTACTAAGTCAATACGCTGTGTGATATTGCCTCGCATGCCGATGGGAACGAACCACCCCGGTATGGGGAGTTACAACCAGGCCGTGGTGCTGGAGGCGATCCAGACCTCGGACGGAATCAGCCGGGTCCAGATCGCCGACCGGACGGGCCTCACCGCGCAGACCGTCTCCGTGATCGTGCGACGACTCCTCGGCCAGGGACTCGTACGCGAGGGCGGCACGCTTCCGTCCACCGGCGGCAAACCGCGCACGATCCTGCGGATCGATCCCGACGCCGGATACGCGATCGGGATCCACTTCGATCCCGCCGAAATCACCGTCGTCCTCGCCAACCTGGCCGGGATCCCGGTACGGACCTGCCGCCGCACCCTGACCCACGGAATCCGGCCCGCGGCCGTGATCGCCGTCATGGCGAGGGCCGCACGGTTCCTGCTGGACGCCGCCCAGGTCCCCGACGCCCGGATCCTCGGTGTCGGACTCGCGTGCCCCGGCCCGCTGGACGCGGACGGCACCATGTACTCGCCGCCCCAGCTGAACGACTGGGACCGGATCCCCCTGCGGGCGCTCCTGGAGGAGGCCACCGGCTTCGCCGTCGCCTTCGACAACGACGCCACCGCCGCCGCGATCGGCGAACGCTGGGCCGGCGCCGGCCGGTCCGTGCCCAGCTACGCGTACCTGTACTTCGGTACGGGAATCGGCGGAGGCCTCGTCCTCGACCACCAGATCTACCGGGGGCGGTCCTTCAGTGCGGCGGAGTTCGGCCACCTCACCGTCGTCCCCGGCGGGGCCGAGTGCTACTGCGGCAACCGCGGGTGCCTCGAGGCCGAATGCAGCCCCGCCGCGATCGAGGCCGCGCACGCCGCTCGCACCGGCCACCGGCTGACCCATGCCGCGATCTGCGCGGCCTTCCGGGCCGGGGACCCCGACGCTGGGGCAATCATCCGGGGTGTCGCCGCGCGGCTGGCCGACGCTGCCGTGAGCATCGTCAACCTGCTCGATGTGGACCTCCTCCTGATCGGCGGCCCGGCCCTGCGCGAGACCGCGGATGCCTTCCGCGACGCCATGGCGGAAGCGGTGAACACCCGCTCGTTCAACCGCCGTCTGCACGACGTGCGGGTGGAGATCGCTCCGATGGGAGCCGACGCCGCTGCCATCGGCGCGGCCTCCCTGGTCTTCCACTCGACCTACGCGCCCACGCTTCCGACGTGAGCGCCTCGTCCGGATCACGCCGGTTCGGTGCGCCCTGGCACGCTCTTCCGAGTTGATCCCAAATGGGGTGCGCATGGTGCGCGTTGATGTGCGCACTCGTGTCCGGACCCTTTACACGTGCCACAGGCGTCGCTACCTTCACTGGCTGATGACAACGATGTCAACTCCGCACCTGAGGAGCAGTGATCGTCCATGGTTTCCCGAAGAGACTTCCTGCTGACCAACGGAACGATCCTGGCCGCAGCGGGACTCGGCCTCGGCCTCCCCGGCCCGGCCGCCGCCGCCGCACAAGGCGGTCCCACCCGCCTTCTGCCGTCATTCGGCCGTGCCACCAGGCTCGACGTCGCCGACGTGAGCACGCTCCACGGTGACGATCAGCTGCTGCTGACCACCCTCCAGGGAGTCGTCAACCGACGCCGCCCTCGCCTCTACTTCGCTTACGACGCCAGTGGCCTGGACCTGCGCTGGCTGCCCGGCACCGGTGCCGACGTCACCCGCCACGACAACGCCCTCGACCTGATCGGCCGCTACCGCAGCGAGGTCCGCGGCGCCGTCCTGCACGACCCCGAGGTCCCCGACTCGGTGAACGTGGCCACGACCCTGGCCGGACTGGAGAACGCCGTCGCGGCCACCGCCGAGCAGGCGGCCCGGTACGGCCTCAAGGTCGTCGCCGATCTGCGAGGCCGTTTCGCCGCCGGCGACCCGCACGCGGTCTACCGCTGGCAACTGGACAACCTCTTCCCCCGCTGCGCCCACACCCTGCTGGCCGGACTGCCGCCCACCAGGACCGTGAAGGTGGACGGTGTCCGGTGGCGGGAGATCGCCCGCGAGCCGAACCGTGTCCGCGACTCCTCAAACCGTGCGGTGCGCACCTTCGACCTCAGCACCGAACTCCCCGGCCCCGACGGCGCGTTCCTCCGCTTCCAGGACTCCCTCGGGGACGACGGCTGGGGCGCCTCGGTGGGACGGATCACCGTACGGGCCGACGGCCAGGAGATCGCTTCCTTCGCGCCGGGTACGGACGCCGAGGCCCCGTACCTCTTCGACGGACTCAACTCCTCCGTCGGCAGTGACGGCAACCGCTTCTGCGACGGCGGCGGCTACTTCATCTACCGGTTCACCGCACCGGCCGGGACCACTCGGCTGACGGTCGACGCCGACCTCTGGAACCAGTACCTCGTCACCGCCACGACCACGTCGCCCACCCGCGTCGAGCCGTTCCCGTACTTCCGCGACTACGCGGTCGCCTCCCGGGCCATGGTGGTGTGGCTGCCCCCCTCGGGGGCCACCGGGGAACTGCTCGACGAGGTGTTCAGCCGGGTCGAGCCGACCACCCCGTACTGCGGCTGGTTCTCCAACGACGTGGCGGGGGAGTGGGGCGGCGTCGACCGGGCCTCACAGCATGGCGTGGAAGTGGTGCCCACCGACTTCTACATGAACGGCACGGTCCACGCCGGAACCGGGGCGAAGGTCTCCGACCGCGTCCGCCCCCGCCCGCGGGCGACGCTTCGCAAGCGGGTGTACCTCACGCTCACCGTCGGCGAGGGCGACAACATCCAGTACTGCCAGCGCCGCATGCGCGACCTGTGGGACGACCCGGCCCGCGGGGAGGTGCCCGTCAACTGGACGGTCAGCCCGCTCCTGGCCGACATCGGCCCCGCACTGCTGGCCCACTACCAGCGCACCGCCACGGCCAACGACCTGCTGATCTGCGGCCCGTCCGGCGCCGGGTACACCTACCCCGGTTCCTGGCCGCAGGAGGCGCTGGACGCGTACACCCGGCTCACCGGGAGTTTCCTGCGCCGCACCGGCATGGACCTGGTCTACGCCTACAACCAACGGCTCCAGGAGGGCAACGGATGGGTCCCCTTCGACGAGCGCATCGTCCGCTCCTACCGGGACCACACCCCGCTGCGCGGCATCATCCAGTCCTGGGAGACCGGTGACCTCCGGATCCGGCCCGCGGGACTGCCGGTGATCGGCAACTACTGGCCGCAGGGCAACGCGGCCGAGTACCGGGACGGCCTGGTGAAACACATCGAGGACTGGGACGGGAACGGTCCGCTGTTCATCGCCGGAGCGGTCAACGCGTGGAACTGGACGCCGAGCGACATCGCCGAGCTCGGCGAACTGCTCACGGACCCGTTCGAGGTGGTGCGAGGTGACACCTTCTTCGAACTGATGGACAGGGCCGCCCGGTAGGGGCATGCCCGCCCCGTTCCTCCTCCGGTGCGGGGGCGTGCCCGCCCCGTCCCTCCGACGGTGACCCGGACGAACGGGGCGGCGTTCCGAACGCCCGAGCCCGTGGTCGGGGGTCAGGCGAGCAGGCGATTGGGGTGGGAGGCGCGGCGGGCAGCCGCCAGGAGTGCGTGGATCTGCGGGCGGGCTTGAGCGATGTCGGTCACGGGCGTGGCGAACGGAAGCCGGACGTCCCGGTGGGTGCTGTGGCTCTCCAGACGCAGCGTCACGCTGTACCGGTCCATCGCCACCGGGACGGCGCGCGCGATCCCCCTGGTCAGCTTCGGCCGCACGAGGCGCAGGAGCAGGGGAACCAGCTCTCTGTGGCCGTCGATGAGATGGGTCAGCATGCCCGCCTCGCTCGTGGCGATCGGATCGAGGTCCGTCGCCTGCAGCGCGTCCAGCGTGACGAACGCCCGGCCGCCGGAGTCATGGAGTACGGCCTGACCGAACTCCATGCAGGTGCTCTGCGTGGATTCGGCCGTGTACGGGGCTGCCAGCAGGCCGGTCACCGTGACGCGGGCGCGCAGTCGGTCGCGTACGGGCGTGGGTGCGATGTCGGTGAACTCGAGCCGTACGGGGATTCGCGGGGAAGGAAGGGAGGGCCCGGTCTCGGACGGTTCGTGCATGTGGATGTGCCCCATGGCGCCCTTGCCGTCGAGGTGGCGTACCTCGGATTGAAGGCCGTCGCTCACGACCGTCATCGAATGGGCCGCGGTCAGGATCGACCGCACGCGTTCGGCGGGGGTCGGCCGGGTGGGGCGGGCGCTGAACGGGTGCATCCACATTCTCCAGGGGAGCGGGCGGCGGAGCCAGGGACGGTTACTTAGGTATGCCTAACCTAACTCATGACGTGGGTGCTGGGGTTCATCCCGTCGAAGGGAAGGCCTGCTCGGTCCAAATGGTCTTGCCGGAGCGGGTGTAGCGCGTTCCCCACCTCTGGACGAGTTGCGCGATGATGAACAGGCCGCGCCCGCCTTCGTCGTCCTCGCCGCTGTGGCGCAGGTGCGGTGACGTGTGGCTGGTGTCCGCGACCTCGCACAGAAGGGTGCGGTCGCGGATGAGGCGTACGTGGAGCGGCCCTCCGGAGTACCTGACCGCGTTGGTCACCAGTTCGCTGACCACGAGTTCGGTGGCGAACGACAGCTCCTCCAGGCCCCATTCGTGCAACTGTTCGTTGGCCAGCTCCCGGGCGCGGCTCGCGGCGATCGGTTCTGCGGGCAGCTCCCACTCGGCGACCTGCGATCGGTCGAGTTCGCGGGTGCGGACGAGCAACAGCGCGGTGTCGTCGGCCGTTGTGCCGCCCGGCAGGAGTTCAGCGACGGCCCGGTCGCACAGCTCTTCGAGCGACGCGTGACGGTCGCCGAGTACACGGCCCAGGATGGCGAGTCCCTCATCGATGTCCCGGTCGCGGGACTCGACCAGGCCGTCGGTGAAGAGGGCCAGCAGACTGCCCTCCGGCAGCTCGATCTCCATGGACTCGAACGGCAGGCCGCCGAGGCCCAGTGGCGGGCCGGCCGGCAGGTCCGGGAAGGACGCACCTCTGTCCGGGTCGACGACCGCCGGTGGCAGGTGTCCGGCCCGGGCCATGACACAGCGCCGCGAGACAGGGTCGTACACCGCGTAGAGGCATGTCGCACCGATGGTCACATCGGCCTCGGGCGTGCCCAGCTCGCCCCACCGCTCCTCCGCCGGCTGCCCCACGAGGTCATCGAGCCGTGACAGCAGCTCGTCAGGATCGATGTCCATCTGCGCGAACGCGCGCACGGTCGTACGCAGCCGCCCCATCGTGGCCGCTGCCTGCAGGCCGTGGCCGACCACGTCGCCGACCACGAGCCCGACCCGGGTCCCGGACAGCGGGATGACGTCGAACCAGTCACCGCCGACCCCCGTCACGGCGTCCGTGGGCAGGTAGCGGTAGGCCAGGTCGACGGCGGACTGCTGCGGCACGTGCTGCGGCAGCAGCTGGCGCTGCAGGGCCAGGGAGGCGGTGCGCTCACGGGTGAAGCGCCGGGCGTTGTCGATCGACACTGCCGTACGGGCGACCAACTCGTCGGCCAGTGCCACTTCGCCGCTGTCGAAGGTGGCCCCACTGGTGGTGCGGACGAAGGTGACCAGTCCCAGCGTGCTGTTCCCGGCCCGCAGCGGGACGACCAGGGTCGTGTCGTCGAGGACGAGCCCGCCCGAGGCGAGGCTGCGGTACTGCGGGGAGCCGTGCGGGTACTCCAGGGGGGAATGCCTCACCGGGGGAGGAGACCGCCGGCCCGCCTTCTCCTGGTCGGCTTCCTCGGCCGAGCGGCGGGCGACCCTGACCAGAGCCATCTCCGCCGAGCCTCCGGTGGCCGGCACCTCGCCCTCCAGTACCGCCCTCGAAAGGTCGACCGTGACCGTGACGGCGAACGCCGGCACCGCCACCTCGGTGATCTTCTCGGCGGTGACCACCACATCGAGGGCCGTGCCGATGCCGCGGCCTGCCTCGACCAGCAGGGCCAGCCGCCGCTGGGCCCGGTAGCGATCGGAGATGTCGAAGGCGTCCTCGCACACCCCGAGCACGTGTCCGTCGGCGTCCTGGAGACGGTAGTACGCGCAGGACCAGAGGTGGTCCGTCTGCGGGTCACTGGGTGGCCTGCCCTGGAAATGCAAATCCAGAAAGGGTTCGCCCGTGTCCAGTACATGACGCATGACCGCGTCGAGCGTCGGCGGATGCCCCTTGGTCAGGAAGCTTCCTCCGGAGTACAGCTCATCGGCCCGCAGACCACGGAACTCGGCGAACGGTCGTCCAATCTCCTGCTCGTACGCCGCGTTGCACCAGGTCAGGCGCAGATCGGTGTCGTAGATGGCCAGGCCGAGGGGTGACTGGGTGGCCAGACCGTTCAACAGGGCCAGCTGGGATTCCCACAGCCGGAGGTCCTTCAGCTCCGTCGCGACGAGGACGCGCTCCGCCGTGCCGCCGCCCCGCAGGGGACACACCGCGGTGGCGACGACCAGCTCACGCCCGTCCCGGTGCCGGGCGACACAGGTCTCGTTCCCCCGGAAGCGGGAACGGAGAGGGGGATCGGAGGGCGACGGGCCGGGTGACAGGAACGTGGCCAGAGGCCGGCCGATGACCTCGTCCGGGGGGAAACCGAAGAGCCGCTCCGCCGCAGGGCTCCATCCGATGACGGTGTCCTGGGCGTCGACCACCGCCGTGGCCGCCCGGGTGACATCGAGGGGACCACGGAAGTCGGCACTCTGCTCAGCGTTCCATGCAGTCAATGGCGCCACATCAGCCCCATCCATCCCCTACAGAATCCGCCGTCCCCGGGGCAGGCACAACCGCGGTAGGTCCGTCCAAGGGAAGCCGCGGGGGCATTCCCGCCGGTTCGGCCCACCGCGCGGGCGGCCTCCCGGGGTGCCGGCCGCCCCCGCCCGGTACCACCGCGGCCGACCGGAGCAGGGCCTACATCGGGGCCGGGGTGAGGACTACGAAGTCCGCGCCCGCCGGGTCGGCGCAGAGGGCCAGCCGCCCGACTCCCTCCGCGTCCTCGGGGCCCATCAGCACCGAGCCGCCGTTGGCCCTGACCAGGTCGACCGTGCTGTCGCAGTCCCCGGAGGCGAACACCGGATGCCAGGAGGCCCGACCGCCCGTCGCGACGAGCTGGTCGGCAGCCATCTCCATCAGGCCGCCGTGCATGCGCTCCGGCGGCCGACCGGCCGGGGCGATCATCGAGTACGTTCCGCCGCCGCCCGGAAGGGGCATGTCCTGGGTCGTCCAGCCGAACAGGTTGCCGTAGAAGTCCTTGGCGCCGGCCGCGTCCGTCGTGTACAGCTCGGTCCAGCACAGGGATCCCGGCTGGTCCGCGACCTCCAGCCCGTTCATCGTCCCGGGCTGCCAGACGGCGAACTGGGCCCCGCGCGGGTCGGTGTACTGCGCCATCCGGCCCGCGCCGTCGGCGTCCATCGGCTCGACCCGCACGGTGCCGCCGAGGCGCCGAACGGTCTCGGTCGTCGCAGCGGCGTCCGACGTGTGGAAGTAGATCATCCACGCCGAACGGGCCCCCTCCTCGGTGAGCCGGCCCAGACCACCGACTGCCTTGCCGTCCAGCTTGAAGGCGCCGTACTCCTCCGCACCGGGACCGAGGCTCTGGAACTCCCAGCCGAACACGGCGCCGTAGAAGGCCACCGACGCCGCGACATCGCGCGCGCCGAGATCGAGCCAGCACGGGGAGCCGGGGACGAAGTCAGTAGTGATCACGGTGGTTCCTCGGGTCGCAGGGGGCAGCACGGACGGTCAGGGAAGGTCACGCACCTCGTACCGAGCAGCGTGCCACCGGGCACCGGCGCGCGCTCCCCGGACAAGGCGAACCGGTACACCCCGCCCGGCCTGCCTCGCGAGTCCTGATGGGCTCCGTACCCCCGGTGCCGGCCCCGCTTTCCGTGGCCCACCGGCAGGGGTGGGGATGACCCGATTGCGGCGTTGCCGGTGGCCGAGAAAAACGCGTGGACCGCCCCGACGCCGACGCGGGAGACTGCGATTCCTGGCCCCCCGTACTCGCGCGGACACATCACCGCGAGCCGTGTGGGGGCTCCGCAGTCATGCCCTGCTCGGTCGGAAGGCGATCCCGCCGAGGCATGCAGCCGAACCGGATCGCCCCGCGGCCGGTACCGCGACGACGCCTCCCCGGAGACGCTCGGAGCGGGCCCGCCGCACGACCGCACAGGGTGGGAATGGGACTGACCGAGGCACACGAGGAATCGCCGGGCCAAGGGTCCGTGCTCCTGGCACTGCGTTACTACGGCAAGGAGTTGGCCCGGCTCCGATGGCTGACGGCACCCGCGATGCTGTCGCCGGCACTGGGCAACATCGGCATCAACTACATCGCGCCGCTGATCGTCGCGAAACTCGTCGGCCACATCGCCGACGGCGGCACCACCACCTTCACTTCGATGATGCCCTACGTGCTCGGCTTCGCCGGTGTCCTGCTGCTCGCGGAGGCGTTCTGGCGCATCGGTCTGCACTTCCTGAACCGCCTCGACGCCCGCGGCATCGAGCACCTCTACGTGATCGGCATGGACGAACTGTTCGCCAAGGACGCCACGTTCTTCCACGAGAACTTCGCCGGGTCGCTGACCAAGCGGGTCCTGAGTTTCGCCTCGCGCTTCGAGGAGTTCGTCGACACCCTGACCTTCTCGGTCGTGGGCAGTTTCGTGCCGCTGCTGTTCGGGTCGGTCGTGCTGTGGAGCTACGAACCGCTGCTCGTCGTGGGTCTCCTGGCGATGATCGTGGTGACCGCCCTGTGCGTGATGCCTCTCATCCGCCGCCGGCAGGCGCTCGTGGACCAGCGGGAGGAGGCGATCGCCCAGGTGTCGGGGCACGTCGCCGACAGCCTCATGAACATGGACACGGTCCGGGCCTTCGGCGCCGAGCGACGCGAGGCCGCCGAGCACCGCTCACGCGTCGCGAAGTCGCGCCGGCTCACGTTGAGGTCCTGGGACTACGGCAACCTGCGCATCGACACGCTCGTCGCTCCGATGTCGGTGCTCACCAACGCCATGGGCCTGCTGCTCGCGGTGACCCTCGGCGGGGGAGGACACGGCGTGGAGGCGGTCGTCGTAGCTTTCACGTATTACACCAACGCGACGCGGATCATGTTCGAGTTCAACCAGATCTACCGTCGCCTGGAGAGCTCGATGACGGAGGCCGGGCAGTTCACCGAACTGCTGCTGGAACAGCCCGTCGTGCTCGACCCGCCGTCGCCCGAACCGCTGCTGTCGAAGGCCGCCGACGTACGCTTCGAGCAGGTGACCTTCGCCCACGCGGGCGCGAAGCCGCTCTTCGAGCGCCTCGACCTCGACGTGAGCAGCGGTGCGAAGATCGGACTCGTCGGCCGGTCCGGCGGCGGAAAGACCACGCTCGGCCGACTGCTGCTGCGCATGACGGACATCGATTCCGGCCGGATCCTGATCGGCGGGCAGGACATCACCAAGCTGCGCCAGGCCGATCTGCGCAGCCTGATCGCCTACGTACCCCAGGACCCGGCGATGTTCCACCGCACGCTGCGGGACAACATCGCGTTCGCCCGGCCCGACGCCACCGAAGCCGAGATCCGCCGCGCGGCCGAGGCGGCTCACGTCACGGAGTTCGCCGACGGCCTGGCGGACGGCTTCGACACCATGGTGGGCGAGCGGGGTGTCAAGCTGTCCGGCGGCCAGCGGCAGCGGGTCGCCCTCGCCAGGGCGATCCTGCGCGACGCGCCGATCCTCCTGCTCGACGAGGCGACCAGCGCACTGGACTCCGAAAGCGAGGTCCTTGTCCAGAAGGCGCTGTGGCACCTCATGGAGGGGCGGACCGCGCTGGTGGTGGCGCACCGGCTCAGCACGGTCGCCACCATGGACCGGCTCGTCGTCCTGGACCGGGGGCGGATCGTCGAGCAGGGCACGCACCAGGAGCTGCTCGCATCCGACGGCACCTACGCGAAGCTCTGGCAGCACCAGTCGGGCGGCTTCCTGGACGATGCCCCCGCGCAGGCCGACCTGATCTGAACCCCCGAACCGGCAACCACGGTCCTTCCGCCCGGGTGGGGTGTCACCCCGGCGGAGTCTCCGACGCGCGCCAGGCGGTCGCGAGTCCTTCCAGCCATGCCGGAGGCAGTTCCGCGTGCTCCCATTCCGCCCGGAGAGCAGCTGGTGCGGCGGTGAGTCGCTCGAGTACGGCGATGCTCGTGGGGGAGTGGAGCAGGGAGTAACGGCCGTGGACGGCGATGCGGCTGCCGGGACCGTACCGCGCGTACACCTGCGCGAGCCGCTCTCGATGGGACTCGGTGAACTGCTCCAGTCGTCCCGCGTAGCCGACCCGTCCCACGACGCTCATCGTGCCGAGCACCGCGGTGAGGACCTCGTCCGACACCTCGGGGTCGAGGCCCGAGACGTCACTGAAGGCACGACTGAGCGGCGTCACGGCGACCTTGGCGCGCTCCACGTCCACCTGCCCGACCGGGTGATGGCCCCGTACGGTGCCGCCCGCCGAACCGGACATCGCCGGGCCGATGGCACGATCGAGGGCCCGCTCGGCGATGCGGCCGAGTTCGTCACGTACGGCCCGGGCGCCGTCGTGCCGGCCGGTGGCGTACGCCTCCTCCTTGTCGTCCGGGACGCCTTCCGCCTTTCCGACCTCGCTGTGCGCGTCCGCGATCGCGCCGGCCTCGACGAGCGCGATCAGCTCTTCGGCCTCGTCCCGGAAGACTCCGGCGCGGCCCAGAAGTTCAAGGAGGGTGTTCCTCGCGTTCATGATGCTGGCGGAGTCCAGCGGGTGCCGGCCCACTTCGGCGGTGTCGATCGTGTCCTCCTCGTCGGCCTCGGTCTGGTGCTTCCGCAGGTGCTTCAGCAGGACGTGGCTCTGTCGTCGCGCTTTCCGCGCCTCGGCCGTGAGGCTTTCAGCTGGGACGGCCGCCGTCCAGCTTCTCCACGGGTGTGTGCGGCTCAGGTCGCACGGGTTCGGTGCCGTGGCCCGTGCGGAAGCCGCGGACCGCGAGCAGGCGTGCGTGCGCTCCCGCCAACCGGATACGGAGCTCGCGGACCTCGACGGCAGGGAAGGCATGGAGCCGGCGCACACCGACGGTGTGGCCGGACGCGAGGACGCGGCCGTCGGCGCATACCTGGTGTCCGTCGACGTGCTGACCGTCGGACAGGTCCTCCCGCAGTTCCAGATGGTCCAGAACCACCGGCTCCGGGAAGCGAGCCACCACAGTGCCGTCCGCCCCGGCGACCAGCGCGGCGGTCGCCGGCCGCGCGAACCGGCGCCCCAGCTCTTCGCGGAGTTCCAGCAGCCGTTGCCGGTCGGCGGGGTCGATCCGTCCGCTGCGGTCGGGCGGAACGTTCAGGAGCAGCCCGGCGCCCAGTCCGACCGAGTGGTACCAGATGGCCAGCAGGTGGTCGAGGCCCTTGAGCGTGTCCAGGTCGTCCGGCTGCCAGAACCAGTTGCTGCGGATCGGTACGTCGCACTCGGGCGGCAGGTACCGGAGCCCGCCCAGCCGGGTCGTGTCGTCGTCGTACACGCTGATGCCCGTCGAATCGACCGTGTACCGGCACGGGTCGGCGGCGAGCCCGTCCTCGTTGCCCACCCACCGGATGGTCGGGCGGCCCATGTTGAAGACCATGGCGTCCGGCTGGTGCTCGTCGACGACGGCCATGACGGCGTCCCAGTCGTACGTACGTCCCTCGGAGCCCGCACCGTCGAACCACAGTTCGTGCAGCGGGCCGTAGCCGGTGCAGAGTTCGGTCAGCTGCCGCAGATAGAAGGCGTCGTAGGCCTCCGGATCGTCGTAGCAGTCGGCATGGCGGTCCCACGGCGAGAGGTACAGCCCGAGGCCGATGCCTGCCTCGCGGCATGCCTCGGCCAGCTCGGCGACCACATCCCCCCTGCCCTCGCGCCAGGGCGACGCGGCGACGGAGTAGTCCGTGGTGCCGGTAGGCCAGAGACAGAAGCCGTCGTGATGCTTGGCGGTCAGGACGACGTACGCGGCGCCTGCCGCGACCGCCGTCCCGACCCACTGCCGGGCGTCGAGTCCCGTCGGATCGAACGTGGCAGGGTCGAGCGAACCGTCGCTCCACTCCTGCCCGTTGAAGGTGTTGATCCCGAAGTGGAGGAACAGCCCGAAGCCGTCCTGCTGCCAGGCCAGTTGCGCGGCGGTGGGGCGAATGGGCACGGTGACTCTCTCGTGGAAGGGTCGGGCAGGACGAGTGTTTCGGGCGTGGTGGCGGACCCGCCTGTCGGCCGCGGCCCTTGATCGGTCCCGCCCTGCGTCCACGCTAGGAGCCCGACCCGGCCGGGCGCGTGGGTCCTGATCACCACTGCTGGTAAATTCTCACCGCCCTGTCGGTCCGGCTGAGCCGGACAGCCCTGGGGCGGGTCGCCGGGAGGCCTCCCGCTGTGAACCGCTCCGTCCCGTGTCCTGCGGCCGCCGTTGCGTACATCGAGGCACGTCAGGCCTTCGACCAGGTCTGCCGGCACGCGCGCGGGGCGTCTCCGGGACCTACGGGCCGGCTCGAAGAAGCGACGGAGCTCCGCACCGGAACGATCGTATTGAACGCAAACGTTCGATACGCTATTCGACATACAGTGACCTGCGCGGAGCCACTCTTCGCTTCCGTTCGGCCTTGCCCCAGGGGGAGCCCATGCGTCTGCACGTCGACCAGCGCCACGAGCGGGTGCTCGAACTCGTCCGGGAACGTGGCAGCCTCCGGGTTGCCGAGCTGGCGTCCGAGCTCGGGGTCTCCGCGGTGACCCTGCGGCGGGACGTGGAGGCTCTGGCGGCCCAGGGAAGGGTGCAGCGGCTGCACGGGGCCGTGGTGTGGCCGACGGAGCAGACCACCGCGGAGGCGGTGCCGCAGCCGCCGACGGCCGAGGGTGCGGTGATCGGAATGATCGTGCCGACCACCACTCTGATCTTCGCGGACATCGTGCGGGGGGCGCGCGAGACCGTTGAGGCCCAGGGGGGCCGCCTGGTGCTCGGGATGTCGGGCTACGTGGACACCGAGGACCCCGTACAGGCGGAACACCTCCTGGCGGGCGGGGCCGAGGGCCTGCTGATCGCTCCCAGCTGGTTCGGCGGTGTACCGGCCGACGGCCAGGAGAAATGGCTGCTGGAGTGTTCCGTCCCGGCTGTGCTCATCGAGCGCTCGGCGCCCGCGGGCAACCCCGCCGCGGTGCTCGACCGGGTGCGCACCGACCGGTCCCACGGTGCGGCGGAAGCAGTCGGTCACTTCGCGCAACTCGGCCACCGTGCGGTCGCCGCCGTACTCCAGGAAGGGCCGCACGCCGCGCAGATCACCGCGGGGTACCTGGCCGCCGTGGAGGCGCTCGGGCTGACGCCCGTGGCCGGATCACCGGCCATCAGGGGGCACGGCGAGTACGACGAGATCGCGGACTACCTGGTCGACGCGGTGGAGAACAGGGGGGTCACCGCGGCCCTCGTCCACAGCGACGAGGACGCGGTCGTGCTGGTCCCGCGCTTGCGGGCGCGCGGCATCAGCATCCCCTCCGACCTGGCCCTCATCGCGTACGACGACGAGGTGGCCGGGCTGTCCGACGTGCCGTTGACCGCGGTCGCGCCACCCACCCGCGCGGTCGGTGAGCTGGCGGCGAAGCTGCTTCTGCAGCGCCTGGCCGAGCGTTCGTCGGGCCGGACGCCGACACCGCGCCAGCACCTCGATCTGCTGCCCGAGTTGCGGGTCCGAGCATCCTGCGGAGCGAACGAAGGGGCGAAGTGAGCATCAAGGTGATCGCAACCTGATCGATGTGATTGTTATGCGCGTTCTCTCTTGACTGTGATCGATGTTGCGCAAATGATGTTCCTCGTTCGCCTCTCGCCCGTACGAGGTCTCGTAGGAGCCGTGCAATGTCGCGCACTTCACGTTCGTTCCGTATAGCCGCCGTTTCCTCCCTCGCCGCTCTGGGGCTGCTCGCCACAGCCTGCGGCGGGGACAACGGCTCGGCCGACGCCGCTTCGGACGGCAAGCCGGTCACCATCGACTACTGGACCTGGACCCTGGGCGCCAAGGCGACCGCGGAAGAGTTCAACCGGACCCACAAGGACATCCAGGTCACGTTCACGGAGATCCCGAGCTCCGCCGAGGGCTACAGCAAGTTGGCCAACGCCGTGAAGGCCGGCAACGCGCCCGACGTGGCCACCATCGAATACCAGATGGTCCCGGAGTTCGCCAGCCAGGGAAACCTGGTCGACCTCACCGAACTCGCCGGGGACACGGTCAAGGAGAAGTTCCCCCAGCCCATCCAGGACCTGGTCAACTTCGGCGGCAGAACCTGGACGGTCCCCTTCGACGCCGCGCCGCAGCTGTACTACTACCGAACCGACCTGTTCAAGAAGTACGGCATCGAAGTCCCCAAGACCTGGGACGAGTTCGAGACGGCCGCTGCCGAGGTCAAGCAGCAGGACAAGAGTGTCCGACTCGCCTCGATGCCCAAGTCGGACCCCGCGCTGCTCGCCGCACTCGCCTGGCAGGCCGACAGCAAGTGGTTCTCCATCAAGGGTGAGGCGTGGAAGCCCGCCGTCGACGACGCCGGCTCCAAGAAGGTCGCCGCCTACTGGGACGGGCTGATCAAGAACGACCTCGTGCAGACCTACACCGGATGGAGCCCGGAGGAGACCAAGGCCCGGATCGAGGGCAAGACCCTCAGCTTCCTCGGCGCCTCCTGGTCCGCGGGCGGCATGAAGACCTCCCTGCCCGACCTCGAGGGCAAGTGGGCCGCGGCGCCCATGCCCAACTGGGGCACCCCCGCCAGCGGCAACTACGGCGGCACCTCCTACGGCGTCCTCAAGGGCAGCAAGCACGCCGAGGCAGCGGCCGAGTTCATCAAGTGGGTCACCACCGACGGCGCCGCGGTCAAGGCCCGGCTGAGCGACAAGAAGTCCCCCAGCAGCGCCCTGCCCGCCAACCCGGAGATGCGTGAGGTCGCCGCCGCGCAGTTCGACACCTCGTACTTCAAGGGCCAGGACATCTACGGGCTGGCTTCCGAGCAGGTCGACACCATCGTCCCCGGCTGGACCTGGGGCCCGAACCAGATGGACGTCTACACGGCGGTGCAGGACGCCTCGGCCAGGAGCGGCTTCAGCGGCGGAGTCGTCGCCGGCCAGCGCAAGGCGGAGTCGGGCATCGAGGACCGCGGGCTCAAGCTCGCCAAGTGACCCGTCGGGGGCCGGCCGCGACCGACCGCGGCCCGCCCCCGACGACCACCCTCCCCGCAGCGCCCACCCGCCAAGGAGCCCACCGTGGCAGCACCCGTCCTCAAAGCCGCGCGCCCCGCGCGTGCCGGCACGCCCCGCGCCGGCACGTCCCGGCTGAAGCAGAACCAGCGCGGCGCCGCGGCTCTGTTCATCGTTCCGTTCTTCGTGCTCTTCGCCGCTGTC
Source organism: Streptomyces sp. NPDC005566 (assembly GCF_040605575.1). Lineage (NCBI taxonomy): Bacteria > Bacillati > Actinomycetota > Actinomycetes > Kitasatosporales > Streptomycetaceae > Streptomyces > Streptomyces sp. NPDC005566. Next base: position 93,199 of record NZ_JBEXDB010000004.1, read on the forward strand.
ATGGCGGCCCCGATCATCTACGCCGTGTGGATGAGCCTGTTCCAGGAACGCGCCTCCACGGGCCTCGGATTCGGTGGCGCGGAGCGGGCGTTCGCGGGCCTCGACAACTTCACCAACGCACTGTCCGACCAGGGCTTCCGTGAGTCCTTCCTGCATATCGCGGTCTACTGCGCGCTGTACATCCCGGTCATGATCGGGGCCGCGCTCGGGCTGGCCCTGCTCGTCGACTCGGCCCTCGCCCGGGCGAAGAAGTTCTTCCAGCTGGCGATCTTCCTCCCGCACGCGGTGCCGGGCCTCATCGCCTCGATCCTGTGGATCTACCTCTACACACCGGGACTCAGCCCGGTACTGGACTGGATCGGCGCTCTCGGCGGTACATGGAGCTTCTTCAGCGACGACCATGTGCTCTCCTCCATGGTCAACCTCACCGCATGGCAGTGGATCGGCTACAACATGGTGATCTTCTACGCCGCACTGCAGGCAGTACCGCGAGAAGTCATCGAGGCCGCCGTCGTCGACGGGGCCGGCGCCGTCCGCACCGCCCTCCGGATCAAGGTGCCGATGATCGCCTCCGCGGTCGTCCTGACCGTGCTCTTCACCTGCGTCGGCGCGATCCAGCTCTTCACCGAGCCCAAGCTCTTCAACCAGCGGGGCACCTCGTCCGTCGACACCGAGTGGTCGCCGACCCTCTTCATCTGGAAGGCCGGCTTCGTCCAGCACGACTACGGCCTGGCCGCCGCCGCGTCCCTGATGCTCGCCGCCCTCGGCGTGCTGCTCTCGTACATCGTCACCAAGCTCGGAAACCGGTGGAAGTCCGCATGAGCACTCACACGGTCACCAAGGCATCCGCCCCCGCCCCCGCGCCGGCCACTCCCGCCGAGCGCACCCCCGCCACGGCCGGCCGGCGGCGCGGGCCGACGCAGTTGCTCTCCAAGGGCGTCGTCAACGGCATCCTGCTTCTCGCCGCCTTCTACATGCTGATGCCGGTCAGCTGGCTGTTCTTCGCAGCGACGAAGAACCACCGCGACCTGTTCGCCACCGGCGGCTTCTCGTTCGGCGACTTCAACCTCTTCTCCAACATCCACGACGTCCTCACCTACAACGACGGCATCTACCTGCGGTGGTTCGGCAACAGCCTCCTGTACTCCGTGGTCGGCTCGGCCGCGTCGGCCTTCCTGTGCACCGCCACCGGCTACGCCTTCGACAAGTACGACTTCCGCGGCAAGGAGAAACTGTTCGGCCTGGTGCTCGGCGGGGTCCTGGTGCCGGCCACGGTCATCCAGCTGCCCATGTACCTGCTGGCCTCCAAGGCCGGAGTCGTCAACACCTACTGGGCGATCCTGCTGCCCGCCCTGGTCAACCCGTTCGGCGTCTATCTGGCACGGGTCTTCTCCGAGGGATACGTGCCCGGCGAGGTCCTGGAGGCGGCACGGGTCGACGGAGCGGGCGAACTGCGGATCTTCAGCCGGATCTCGCTGCCGATGCTCGCCCCCGGCTTCATGACCATCTTCCTGTTCTCCTTCACCGGAAGCTGGAACAACTTCTTCGGCGCCCTGGTCATGCTGAACGACGACTCCCTCTACCCGGTCAACCTCGGCCTGTTCATGTGGAACACCACCACCGCCCAACAGCCCGAGTTCTACTCGCTGGTGATCACCGGCTCGCTCATCGCCGTCATCCCGCTGATCGTCGCGTTCATCGCCCTTCAGCGGTTCTGGCGCTCCGGCCTCACCGCGGGCGCGGTGAAGTGACCGTGCTCGTACCGGAAGGCACCGTCCTGCACAGCCCCGACCACACCCCCGGCGTCCGGCGACCCGTCACCCTGCTCGCCATGGGCGGGGACGTCCACCGCACGCTGCTCCTCGAAGGCGGCCTCGACAGGCTGGCGGACATCGCGGCCGTGGACACCTCACTCCTGGTCACCGACTACGCGACGGCCGACCCGGCGGCCCTCGCCGCCGCCGAGGTCCTGTTCACCCACTGGGGATCCCCGCAACTCACCGACGACGTGCTGGGCCTCATGCCGCGGCTGCGTGCGGTCGTCCACGCGGCGGGCTCGATCAAGCACCACGTCACCGAGGCCGTGTGGGCGCGAGGCATCACCGTCTCGTCCGCCGCCGCGGCCAACGCACTGCCCGTCGCCGAATTCACCCTGGCCGCCATCCTGTTCGCCAACAAGGGGGTTCTCGGCGCCGCCCGCCAGTACCGCGAGGCCCGGGGCGCCTTCGAACTCCTCCCGCACTTCGCGGGCCGGGGCAACTACCGCCGCGTCATCGGGATCGTGGGCGCCTCCCGGATCGGCCGCCGCGTGATCGAGCTGCTGCGCCCGTTCGACCTCACGGTCCTGCTGCACGATCCGTACGTCGACCGAGCGGACGCAGCGGCCCTCGGTGTGGAGCGCGTCGGGCTCGACGAACTCGTCCGGCGCAGCCATGTGGTGTCCATCCATGCACCCGAACTCCCCGAGACGTGGCGCATGTTCGACGCCCGCAGACTGGCGCTGCTGGCCGACGGGGCCACGCTCGTCAACACCGCGCGCGGCTCGCTCGTCGACACCCGCGCCCTCACCGACGAACTCGTCTCCGGCCGGATCCACGGCGTCATCGACGTGACCGACCCGGACCACCTTCCCGCCGACTCCCCGCTGTACCACCTGCCCAATGTGCTCCTGACCCCGCACATCGCCGGCTCTCTCGGCAACGAGATCGGCCGCATGACGCACTGGGCGGTCGACGAGGTGGAGAGGTACGCACAGGGCGCGCCCTTCGCGTACGGCGTCGGCCCCGACGAGCTCGACCGCTCCGCCTGAGGAACACCCCGCATGCGGCACGGCCGACCGCCGTGACCGGCCGCCCGACCGGAAGGACCACCCCTATGCCTGGCCGTGCCCGCCGAGTCCTCGTCGTCGGCATCGACGGCGTACGTCTCGACACGCTGCGCCGACTGCGGACCCCGCACCTGGACGCCCTCGCCCAGCAGGGCTTCCTGGCGCCGGTGGCGATCGACGCGGACACCCCGACGATGTCGGGTCCCTGCTGGGCCACGGTCGTGACCGGGGTGACCGCGGCCAAGCACGGCGTGTGGAGCAACGACTTCAGCGGCCACCGCCTCCGTGTCTTCCCCGACTTCGCGACCCGGCTCGCGGAAGGGGACGGGCGCCGTACCTTCGTCGCGGCCGGGTGGGAGCCCCTGATGCTCGCGCGCGGCGGCGGGCCGCTCTTCCAGGCCCCGGCCAGGGCCGCGTACGTATCACCCGACGCGGACACCCCGGCGGGCTGGGAGAAGTGCGACGCGCAGATCACGGAGGAAGCCGTACGGGTCCTCTCCGATGACGATCCGGAGGCCTCTTTCGTCTACCTCGGCGCCCCCGACGAGACCGCGCACTTCCTCGGCTGCGGGAGCGAGTACGACCGTTCCGTCCTGGCGGCCGACGAGCGACTGGGGCAGCTCCTGGAAGCCGTTCGTTCGCGGCCCTCGTACGAGCACGAGGACTGGACGTACCTCGTCGTCACCGACCACGGCCACGTGGACGCGGGCGGGCACGGCGGCCGCTCGGAGGCGGAACGCACCGCGTGGCTGATCGCCGCGGGACCCGGCATCGACGCCGGAAGTGCTCCCCGTACCGTCCGCCATGTCGATGTGGCACCCCAGGTGTTCGCCTCGCTCGGCCGGCACCCCGACCGCCACTGGACGCTGGACGGCAGGCCCTTCGCCGCCGCCCCGCACGCCGTGTTCCTCGACATGGACGGCACACTCGTCGACACCGAGGCCCTGTGGCTGCGGACCGTCCGGGAGACCGCGGACGGACTCGGTCACGAACTGGGCGAGGAGGACCTGCCGTTCGTGCTCGGCCGCGCCGTCGCGGACACAGCCACCCGTCTCCACCACGTCTCCGGTACCGGCCGCAGCGAGGCATCCGTGGCGGGGGAACTCGACGCGGCCTTCCTGGCCGCCGTCGAGCGCGAGACCGAAGTGCTGCCCGGTGCCCTCGAACTCCTCGATCTGCTCGCGGAGTTGGACATCTCTGTCGCCCTGGTCTCGGCATCCCCCAGGCCCGTCGTGGACGCCGTGCTCAAGGTGCTCGGTGCGGAAAGGTTCCGCACGACGGTCGCCGAGGGCGAGACGCCGCGCACCAAGCCCGCATCCGACCCCTACCGTGCGGCGGCACGTTCCCTCGGTGTCGACCCGGCGGCGTGCCTGGCCGTGGAGGACAGCCCGACCGGCGTCGCGGCCGCCGAGGCCGCGGGGTGTCGGGTACTCGCGGTGCCCTCGTTCACCGACATCCCGCCCGCGCCCGGCAGGACGGTGCTGCCCGGCCTGTCCGCCGTGAGCCGGCAGACCCTGTGGACCGCGGGCCTCGCCAGGTGAAGCGTGGGGGCCGGCGCGGCGGTATGCCGCGCCGGCCCTCACGGGTGGAAACGGCTAGGACGCCACGTCCGCGTAGCTGGTGCCGACCTTCAGCCCGTCGATCCAGTTGATCACCCGCTTGTCCTGCACCTCGGCGCCGTAACTTCCCCACCGGGTGTCGTTGCCCAGGTCGTCCCAGGTACGACCGGAGAACTCGGCCACCTTCGCTCCGTTGTAGTACGCCTCGACCCAGCCGGCGGAGGCGGTGTCGGACGTGTGGATGCCGAGGACGATTCGCTTGTACGTGCTGGTCGTCACCGGGGTGGACCACTTCAGGGTCCAGACCTCGCCCACCTCGATGTGGAAGAGCTTCAGGACTCCGCCCTCGACCTTCATGAGCACCGGGTAGTTCTGCTGGTGCTGGTCGTTGGTGCCGTAGGACTTCCACTGGAAGATCGTCCCCGCGTCCGGGGTGTTGGTGGAGGTGTCCCAGCCCAGGTAGTACGTGCTGTTGTTCTTGAAGGTGTAGCGGGAGCCGCCCACCGACAGGCCGTGCGCCTCGCAACGTAGCAGCCCGAGGGGCTTGTTGAACTTGAAGACGGTGCCCCGGCCGTCGCTGTTGTCCTGGGCGGTGACGCTGCCGGGGGAGTCGCACAGGACGCCGTCGAACACGGCCGTACCCGCGGAGGCGTCACCGTTCCAGATCACGGACGCGCTTGCGGGGTGGGCCACGACGAGACACCAGGCGAAGGCCGCGGCGGTGGCGGCGAGAAGGGATGGGCGCATGGTTCGTCCTCCGAGGTGAGATGAACGAGGATGCGCCGGGCAGGGCGGGCCCGGCCGTACCGAGGCCGCCCTGCCCGGCGCGGGGCCCTGGTGTCAGGCCGTGCGGACCTTGACCCGGTGGGTCGCGCCGGCGGTGGCGCTCAGGTCACCGAAGGTCAGGGTCAGGGAGGAGCCCGTCCGGGCACCGGTGACCGCGGGAGCCTTGGAGAGGACGGAGGCGACCGGTCGGCGCCAGGTCAGGGTGAGGCTCTTGACGCTGCGGGACGGGTCCGCCACCGAGACCGTCGCCGTGCCGTCGCGCTTCTCCCGGATCTGCACGCTCACCGGTGCGTCGGCCGTGACCTTGCCGGCCGTACCCGCGGCCCAGAAGTTGATTCCGGTGAAGCCGAGGGAAGGGACGCGAATGCCGTGCTGCTGCGGGGTGTTGGCAAGGATCTGCAGCCACAGCGGGTCGAGGGCGCGAGCCGCGGTACGGATCTTTCCGGCGCCGGGCATGAGGATGTACGCGTAGGAGGCGTCCTGCGGGTCGGTGCCGTGGTCCTGCCACAGGGTCACGTAGCGCCGGGTGAAGGGGGCGGGGGAACTGCCGGCGTTGATGTCCTTCCACGCGCCGGTGCGCTCCTCGCGCAGTGCGCTCACCCGGCTGCCGCCCGCCTCCGGGAAGACGTAGCCTGCGTGCCCCTCGATGTGCGCCCACCTGGTGTGCTCCCGGGTGGTGTGCCAACCCTGCGCGCCCGACTGCGGGATACCGTTGAGGGTGAGCGCGGCGGTGCCCGACGCGCCGAGGTTGCGGTTGTCGATCACCGTCTCCACCGCTGCGCCGTCGGCCGAGGTGATGCCCGCGCCCAGGCAGACGACGGAGTCGTCGAGCCAGAACCACGACTTCTTCGCGGTCATCGTGCTGCCGACGCCCCGCAGGTGCTGCCCGGTGGTGCCGAACTCGCCGTCGGTGGTGCCGCCCACCCAGGTGGTGTCCGGCTTCGGGTTGCCCCAGTTGCCACCGAACCCGTCCGGAAGCTGCTTCTTCGAGACGGTGACACCGGGCAGCCGGTACGGGTCGACGGTCGGCCAGAAGGTGTCCGAGTACTGGGCGAGGCCGTGGTCGCCGCCCCACCAGGACAGCCAGCCCGAGCCGGTGTGGTAGCCCCGGGCGTGCTCCCCGTTGCCGAACTCGTAGTGCGCGATGCGGGCGGAGGCCATGCTGACGGATGCGCCCCAGTCGCGGCGGCGATGGGTGGCACGGTCCATGTTGGGGAAGGCCCGGTGCTCGCTCGGTTCGGGCGACGCCCGGACCGTGTCGTCGTCGTACAGCTTCTGCAGCCGCGCCGTGTTGACCAGGCTCAGCTTCGGGTTCTTCAGCGCGGGACCGTAGGAGTCCCGCAGGAGCCAGCCCTTGACCATGGAGTTCCAGCGCGCCTGCTCCTCGGCGCTCGCGCCCTGGCCGACCAGGACGACCGAGGCCATCACGCTGTGCGCGCGCGTGTGGTCGTCCTGCGGGAGCTGGAAGGAGTCGGCCTCCGTCAGACCGCGGCTGATCCCGCGGCTGGAGACGTTGTCCATCATCAGGCCGTCGTAGATGAACGGGGCGATGGCCTTCTCGACGGTGTCGAGGAACAGCTGGCTGCCCGGGTCGTCCACCTGCCACGTCGAGTCCCGCAGCAGCGTGAACAACCGTCCGAGGCCGTCGTGGAGCACCGCCCCGTAACCCCCGATGTACGGGACATCGGTGTGCTGGACGAACGAACCGTCGGCATAGAAGCCGTCGCCGGACGTCACGTAGGGGAAGACGGGTGACAGCGCGTCACGGCCGACTTCGATCTTGGCCGCGCTGCCGCCGACGACGCCGCGCAGGATGAGCCCGCGACACAGGTCGACACGGTTGGCACCGGTGCTGGTGCCGGTGTACTTCGCCACGGCCGAGTCGGGAAGGAAGCGGTCCACGGACCGGCAGTAGACGGCCACCTGCTCGGCCGAGAGGTGGTCGTGGAGCAGCACGGCGGTGTCGAGGAGCGCCTGCGGTGAGCCGATCTGGAAGTTCCACCAGTTGCCGAACGGCGCCCGCTCCGCGCTGTAGATGTCGGAGCACAGGTGGTCCAGGCCCGTGATCACGGCGTCCCGCAGCGCCGTGTCACCGGTGACACCCGTCCCGGGCTGGGCATACGCCTGGGCCATCGTGCTCAGCCGCGTGAAACTGTCGTTCATCCGGGCGGAGTAGCCGTACGACTCCTGGTCGGTGCCCGGGGTCGGATCCGCGTAATCGAGGCCGGGCCAGAGAGAACCGGTAGCCGGTGCCATGGTGGCGCGGAAGCCGGTTGCCTGGGTGCCGAGCGTGGTGAGCTTCGACCGGAACGGCTCAGCCGTCGGACTGAAACCCTCGCCGAGGATCAGGGTGCGCCACTTGGCGCGCAGCGCGACGAAATCCTCGTCGGCCTCCGCGGCAGCCGTGGCCGTGCCGCGGGGGGCCGCCGCGGCGGTGCCGGTTTCTGCTAGGCCGACGGCGACTGCGGTGCCGCCGGTCGCCGCGAGGAAAGTGCGGCGGGACCAAGGGGGCGGGGGAGGGGGCGTCATAGGTGCTCCGGAGGCCGGGAGAGGAACGGGAGTTCGCGTGGAAGTAAGGCGGTTTTTAGCACGCATGCGCTCAACTGCTCAATGGAATCGACGGAATTGATCGTTTCGATCGGAATGAACAGAAACCTCTGGTGAGGTATGCCAGAAATACGCCTTTCGGTCCTCCGGTCGCCCAACGGCCCCGCGGTCATTCCCGCCGGAGCCAGACCGCTGTGTCCGGAGGCAGGACGGCACCGCTGCGGAGAGGGCCGCTGGTCAGCAGCACCTCCGTGGTGTCCGGCAGGGGAATGCTCCGCCCGGACTGATTGACGATGCAGGCGAGCTTCCCGTCAGCGCCCCGGGTGAACGCGAGGACGCCGTCCTGCGCACGGCCGCCTTCGGACCACCAGGCCAGGGGCCCGTCGCCGAACGCGGGGAGCCGCTTCCGCAACGCCAGCGCCTTCCGGTCGAGGACGAGTGCGGAGTCGGGATCGGCGGCCTGCGCGGCGACGGTCAGGGCGGCCCAGGACGCGGGCTGCGGCAGCCACGGCTCGTTGCCTTGCGCGAGGGACGGCCCGTGCGGGACCGAAAAGTGCGGATGCCGTGACAGCCCGGCCGAAGGCATGCACGGGGCCGTACGCGGGCCGTGACCGGCCGTGTTCCCGTACCTTCTCACCTGCTGTCTTCGGCCAACGGCTTGTCCGGCGCCCCGCTATCCTCTGCTGGTCTTCGAGGGGAAGGGCGCACATGCTGGAGACGCTGGGGCTGAGCACGAGCGAGTCGCAGATGTATCAATTTCTCGTCAGGTCGGGGCGCATCCGCACCGATCAGATGCGGCAGCGGCTCAACCTGAGCCATGCACAGACGGTGGAAGCGACACAGGGGCTCGTCGCCAAAGGTCTGGTGACCCTCACCGACGAGAGACCCGCGCAGGTGGTTCCCTCTCCTCCCGACATCGCCGGAGAGGAGCTCCTGCTGCTGCGGATGAACCAGCTCCGGACGGCCCGGGGCGTCATGGACCGGCTCGCCAAGGAGTACCGGAAGACTGCCTCGGGCCCGGCTGCCCTGGAGGAGATCGCCGAGATCGTTCCCGAGGACTGCCTGGCGCTCCGGTACGAGCAGATCCAGCGCAGTGCCCGTAAGCAGGTGCTGAGGTTCGACGCACCGCCGTACCTGGTGTCCGAGGACCTCAATGCGGCCGAGCTCGACCAACTGACGGCCGGGGTCAGGTACCGGACCGTGTACGACCGCTTGGCGGTCGCCGAGACCGGTGCGATCCACGAGATAAAGCAGTACGTCGACGCCGGCGAACGGGCCCGTGTACTCAACCAGGTTCCGCTCAAACTGGTCATCGTCGACAGATCCGCGGCGCTGGTGTCCTTGCGGGCCGAGGAGGCGCAACTGCCGCAGGTTGCCCTCCTGATCCACCCCGGCCCGCTCCTCGAAGCACTGCTCGCCCTCTTCGAGATGGTGTGGGCGAGCGCGCTGCCGCTGGACCCCGTCTCCGATCAGGGGCCTCTCACGCAGCCGGACGCCCAGATGCTGACCCTTCTCCTCTCGGGCCTCACCGATGATGCGATCGCACGCCAGCTCGGCATCGGCAAGCGGACGGTGAACCGGCGGGTGCACGGCCTCATGGACCAGGCAGGCGTCTCCAGCCGCATGCAGCTGGGATGGCAGGCCGCCCGGCTGGGCTGGATCACGGAGGTTCACGACCCGGTCACAGGGCGCCGACAGGGTTGACCCGCGCGACGGCTCGTGGCAACAAAGCGCCATGTGGCGCAGATGCGCCACGGTACCTATGGATCCGCCCGCCACCTGCCGGTTAGGTTCCCGGGCGGCGCGGCATCGTACGGACGTTTGGGCTGGTCACCACCAAGCCCGTTCCGGCATCACTTTCTTTGGCGCGCCGGCCTGTCGAGCGTGTGAAAGGAACCTGATGTACATATTCCGCGAGAGACGGCGGCGTACCGCTGCCGTCGGCGGAGTGGCAGTGGCGGTCGCCCTGTCACTCACGAGTCAGCTACCGGTAGCAGCTGCTGCGGCGACCCCGCAGAGCGGCTCCCTCGTGCAGCCCACGACCGAGAAGAAGACCACGACCACGTCGACACTGACCCTGATCACCGGGGACACCGTGGCACTGACCACCGAGGCGGACGGCAGGCAGGCGGTCAGCATCATGTCGGCGGCCGGGACGTCCAAGACGTTCGAGACCGCGAGCGGGCAGAACGGTGACCTGTACGTCTATCCGGACGACACGACGGCCGCCATCGCCTCGGAGACGGTGGACCGCGAACTGTTCAACATCAGCCGGATGATCAGGGACGGCTACGGCGACGCGAAGACCGACAAGGTCCCGGCCATCGTCGACTTCAAGGGCACGCCGGCTGCCGCAACGCTGAAGCAGAAGGCCGGAGCGCTGCCGGGCAGCGACACCCGGCGCGTCCTGCCGAAGCTGGGCCTGTCCGCCGTCCAGGTCGACAAGGACGGCGCCAAGGGATTCTGGCGGGCGGTCAAGCCCACCACCTCGCTGACCCGCAGTGGCGAGAACAGCGTCGTACCCGGTACCGCCGGGGTGGCCAAGGTCTGGTACGACGGCCGGGCGAAGGTCTCGCTGGACAAGAGCGTGCCGCAGATCGGTGCCCCGGAGGCATGGGCCAAGGGGTACGACGGCAAGGGCGTGAAGGTCGCCGTCCTGGATACCGGTGCGGACCTGAACAACGCCGACATCAAGTCCGACATCGTTGCCAGCCAGAGCTTCATCGACGGCCAGACGGTCCAGGACGGCCACGGCCACGGCACCCACGTCGCGGCCACCGTCGCGGGCAGCGGCGCCAACGCCGACGGCGCGTACAAGGGCGTCGCCCCGGGCGCCGACCTGCTGATCGGCAAGGTGCTCAGCAACACCGGTCAGGGTCCGACCTCCAGCATCCTGGCCGGCATGGAGTGGGCGGTCGCGCAGGGCGCCGACGTCATCAGCATGAGCCTCGGCGGCGCCGACACCCCCGGCGAAGACGTCATGACCAAGGCGGTCAACTCGCTCAGTGCCTCCTCCGACACCCTGTTCGTCATCGCGGCAGGCAACGACGGCAGGAAGGGCGAGTCGACCCTCGGCACCCCCGGTGCCGCCGACGCGGCCCTCACGGTCGGCGCCGTCGACAAGTCCGACGCGCTCGCCGACTTCTCCAGCCGCGGCCCGCGGCTCGGGGACATGGCGATGAAGCCCGAGATCACCGCCCCGGGTGTGGCCATCGTCGCCGCCCGCGCGGCCGGCACCACCATGGGCACCCCCGTGGACGACAACTACACCTCCGCCAACGGCACCTCGATGGCCACCCCGCACGTGGCCGGTGCCGCAGCGATCCTCAAGCAGCACCACCCCGACTGGACCGGGCAGCGCATCAAAGAGGTCCTGACCGCGCACGCCAAGTCGGCGCCCGAGCAGACCGTCTACCAGCAGGGTTACGGCAGGGTCGACATCCCCGCCGCGCTCGACCCGTCACTGGAGCTGTCCGGCACGGCCGACTTCCGAGTGATCCCGTGGCAGAAGGGCACGTACGAGAAGCGGAACCGCACTCTCACGCTCCGCAACAACGCCACGAGCGACACCGTCGTGACCCTGGCCGCATCAGTCAAGGACAAGAGCGGCGCCGAGGTCCCCGCCGGCACGCTGGCCCTCTCGGGAGCGGGACTGGCCGACGGCCGGGTCACCGTCCCGGCCGGCTCCACCGCCGAGGTCACGGTCACCCTCGACCCCAACGGACTGAAGACCAGCCACTACAGCGGATCCATCACCGCTACCGCCACAAGCGGTGAGTCGGTGCACGCCGCGCTCGGCTTCGTCACCTCCGTCGAGCAGCACGAGGTCACGCTGAACGTGACCGACCGCTTCGGGAACACCCCCAAGGCGCTCAGGTTCACCCTGCACGGGATCGACAACACCGTCTGGCAGAGCCAGACCATGTACGGCAACGGCACCACCACCCTGTCCGTACCGCTCGGCCACTACTCCATCGAAGGCACGCTCTACACGGCGGACCCCGCCGGGGGTGCGGTCTCCTACGCGGGCGACCTGTTCACCGTGCCCGACATCGAGGTGAGTGACCGGGACCAGACCTTCACCGTCGACGGCACCACCGCCACCGACCTCAGCGTGAAGATCAAGGGCGAGAAGCGGCCACTGGAGAACGGCCAGGTGACCTCGTTCATCTTCCGTGAGGCCGGTACCGCAGGCGGGTACCCGAGCTTCGCCGGCATCGGCAACCTGCTCAACCTCGCCGACTTCAGGCAAGGTGCCGTCCCCAGCCCCGGGGCCACCACCGGCGCGCTGCGCCTGGAGACCTCCATGGCCCTGCGTGAACCGCTGGTCCAGCTGGAGGTGACGGGCCCTGGGCACGTGACCATCCCGCTGAAGTCCTCGGTGAACGCGAAGCGTTTCGCAGGCACCAAGCGCACCGACCTGGTCGACCTGGGCGCCGGTACCGAGCAGGACTTCGCCGGTGCCGACGTCAAGGGCAAGACCGTACTGGTAACCGTGGCCGACGTCACCGAGGCCGAGGGCCAGGCCGACAGGGCCGCGGCTGCCGGAGCTGCCGCAATGATCGTGGCCCCTGCCGCCCCCGGCCCGAGCGGCAGCGGCGTCCCCGTCGGTCAGACCATCCCGGTCGCCCACGCCTCGTACGACAACGCCGCAACCCTCAAGGGCCTGCTGGCCAAGGGCAAGGTCCGGATCGTGCTCAAGGGTGTCCAGGAATCGGGCTACGTCTACCACCCCCACTTCACCGACGACCGGATCCCCACCGACCTGGCCAAGACCGCCGACGTCAAGGACTTCGCCAAGGTAGCCAATACGTTCCACTCCGACGGCGCCCGGCGCATGGGCGCCGAGTACATGAACGTCTGGGGCCCCCAGCAGGTGACCACGGTCGCCGTCGCGCAGCCCCTCTACCACGGCACCACCCGCGACGACTACTTCGTGGCGGGTACCGGGGTGACGTACCAGCCCACCACTACGGCCGACTTCAACTCCACCGTCTGGTGGATGAACGGCGCACGCGCCGCCTACGGCACCCCGGGCAAGTCCTACACCCGGAGCTGGTTCGCCGGCCCGGTGCGCACGGCCCAGAACGACTTCGGGCCGTGTGTGTTCTGCCGCACCGACGTCTGGCAGCGCATGCCCAGCGGCAACGGTGGTGACGACGAGGCCGACCACTACCTCACGGGCAGGACGAACACCTGGAGCTACTACCTCAACGGAAAGCCCATCACCGGTTTCGGACAGCTGGTGCCGGAGAAGGCGGACTACCGGTACGTTCTCGACCAGAAGCTCACCGGTCTCCCGGGCGTCACTCTGGGCCGCCAGACGCACACCGAGTGGAGTTTCAGCCAGGCGGCACCGACCACCATGGCCATCAAGGACTGCGACACGGCGTTCATTCCCGCGCCCAAGGTCTGTGAGTCCATGCCCGTGATCCTGCTCGACTACGACCTGCCGCTGGACAAGCTCAACCAGGCGCGGGCAGGACTGCCGTACACCTTCACCGTCGACGCGGGCCGCCCCACGGGCTGGACCGGCTCCACCGCGATGGCGGGGGCCAAGGTCTCCGTCTCCTACGACGACGGCGCCACCTGGAAGTCCGCCGCGATGCTGCGCAAGGACGACAACTCCTTCCAGGCGCTGCTGTGGCACCCCAAGGCTGCGGACACCAACGGCTTCGTGACTCTCAAGACCGAGGCCTGGGACTCCGCGGGCAGCCGCACCGTCCAGACCATCACCCGGGCCTACGCCCTCAAGTGAGGACCTGAACCACAGGCCGGTCGCTGACCGGCCGTACACAGGAAGGCGAGGGGCCCGGAGTCCGAGAGGACTCCGGGCCCCTCGCTTCGGCCGTTCCTACGGGGGGCAGCCCCCTGCACCGCCCTGAGGACAGCGTGTCGGCACGTCAGGGGGACAGCCGGATGGGCCCATCGACTCCCCGCTGGTGGGATGGAACCGGACGCGCAGGCAACCCGAACCGAAGAGAGATCATCATGTACGTGTTAGCAAGGCGTCGGCGGGACCTGATCGCGCTGACGGGCCTGGCCGTGGTAATCCTCACCGCGTCAACCGGGCTGTCGGCGGCGGCGAAGCCCCAGCCGACCGATTCGCTCCAACAGCAGGTGGACGCGATCCATGACACGGGGACCGTCGGCGTGTTCGCCGAGGTGACGTCACCGGTCGGACATGACAGCGCGCGTGCCGGGACGGCCGGGACGAACACCAGGAGGCCGATGCCACGCAACGGCAGGTTCCGGATCGGCAGCGCCACCAAGACGTTCACCGCCACGGTCGTGCTGCAACTCGTCGGCGAGGGGCGGATGTCCCTGGAGGACACCGTCGAGCAATGGCTGCCGGGAGTGGTCCGGGGCAACGGCAACGACGGCAGCCGGATCACCGTGCGGCAGCTGCTGCAGCACACCAGCGGCATCCATGACGTCGGGCCGGAGATACCCGCACTGAACAGCGCGGACGGCTATCGGACCGAGTGGTTCCGCACCTACACCCCCGCGGAGTTGGTGGGAGCGGCGATGCGGCACGCTCCGAACTTCGACCCGGGCAAGGGCTGGTCGTACTCCAACACCAACTACATCCTCGCCGCGATGATCATTCACCAGGTCAGCGGCCGGAGTTGGGCACGGGAGGTGAAGGACCGGATCATCCGCCCGCTGGGTCTGAAGGACACGAGTACGCCCGGCTCCTTCCCGTTCATCATCGGCCCGCACGCCCAGGCCTACGCCGCGTTCGACACCGATGCGGGCCCGGGCCCCGACGTCACGGCACTCAATTCGAGTATGGCGGTCGGCGCCGGCTCGATCATCAGCACCACGCACGACCTCAACCGGTTCTATGCCGCGCTGCTCGGCGGCCGACTGCTGGCTCCGGCGCAGCTCGACGAGATGACGACGACCGCACCCGCGCCCGAGCTGGGTGTGAACTACGGACTCGGTCTCGCCGAGATCCCGTTGTCCTGCGGCGGCAGCTACTTCGGTCACCGGGGCGAGCTCCTCGGCTACGTGACCTGGGCCGGCGCCACCCGGCACGGGACCCGGACCGCCGTGGTGTACGGCACCAGCGACGGGAGCCGGGACACCCAGCGGGCCATGACCACACTCGTGGACCAGCAACTGTGCAGGACCAGCTCATAGGGTCCGTCCTTCGCCGGTGTCCTCCCCCGGGCCCTGCAGCGGATCCAGGCCCTGGCAGACGCTCTCGGGGACATCGGCCGGCTGGTCCAGATCGACTCCGCCATCGTCTGCGGAAGGAACCGCAACGGCCTCAACCCTTCAGGACGGTGCGCCCTGTCGTACGAGAGGTTCGGACGGCCCGAAACTGAGCAGGCGACAACTATGGGCTCACACGCGCGCACCACCCCGTCGCTGTCCGCGCGATTGCTCCGGCCGCCGAGCCGGAGGACGGACCGGAGGGCTCGGACGCTCCGTCGGCAGGTCCTTGCTCCGGTCGCGATCGCATCGATCGCCCTCGTCACCGCCGGATGCACCGGTACCTCGGCCCCGCCGGGACCGTCCGGGGCGACGCGGGCCACATCGGGCAACGAACGTCCCTCCGCCACGTCCTCCTCCGTCCCTGCCGCGGTTGCGGTCGCCCCCGACGACTCCGCCGGCTCGGAGCCTGCGGCAGCCGGTCCGGGTTCCCGGCGCTGTGGGGCCGAAGGCCTGGCCATGAGCCTGGGCCGTGCCGAGGCGAGGGCTGGGCAGATCTACTACCGGCTCACGTTCGAGAACACGTCCGAGGCTCCATGCACTCTGCGTGGCTTCCCCGGTGTCTCACTGATCAAGCGTGACGGCAGTGTGATCGGCGTGCCGGCCGAGCGTGAGGGCGAAATGTTGGAGCAGACGGTAATCGGTCCCGGCAGGACCGCGCACGTCACCCTGCACACTCTGAACCAGGGCATCAAGGACTCAGGATGCTGGGACCGGCCCGACTACCTGCGGGTCTATCCGCCGGGTTCCACGGACGCACTCACCCTGCGCACCTCCCAACTCCACATCTGCGGCGGCCGCTTCACGACCACCGCGGTGGACGGCTGACGAGGAGTCCTCTGTATGAACGGGCCGTCAGTGCGGTTGGAGCTCGAGGCCCGCACCCGGAAAAGGGGCGTGGCTGGACTCCGAAACCGGGTCCACCACCGAAATCGCAGAAATCCTGTAGTGCCACCGCAACACCGTGCGCAACCGGCTCGACTGCGTCACCCGCCTCTCCGGGCGGTCCCTGCTCCGGCCCGCGGACGTCGCCGCGAACCTGATCGAGCGTGACTGCCTCGCGCGTGCCGACGGGCAGCGAGGCCCGGGCCGGCGTTGCCTGGCGCAGGGCGTCGGCGCTCTCCCGCAGCCGGATGTACGCGGGGCTGAGGCCCGCCTGGCCCGCTCGGTCCTCCCGCCGGCACGGCGGGACGCACTCGCGCCCAGGGTCGTGGTGTCAGGTCCGTACTCGGCCGGCAGCGGCTGCGGCCGGACCGAGCATGGCACCACCGCCGAGGTCACGACTCTCGGCACGGTGCACAAACTCTGCCGTCGGGGATTGCCGCGATTGCGCAGAGACGGCCGCCGACCACTCGCACAGGATGTGCGGTCAGACACCGAAGTGATGTGGATGAATCACTCGGTCCACCCTGACGTCAGGAGTCGCCGTGTTGTGGAGAAGGAATCTGCTCGCCCCGTTGGCCGCGCTCGCTCTCGTCCTGTCCGCGTCGGCCGGCGCGGGCGCAGCGGCGGGGCCCACGCCCGTCGGTGCACCGACGGTCGCGGCCGCCGGTGACTTCGATGCCCCAGGCCCTTACGCGACCGCTGTGGAAGTCGGGGCGATCACCACCCTGTACTACCCGCGTGACATCGCGAGCAGCGACCGCCGCCACCCCGTCATCGTCTGGGGCAACGGCACCAACGGAATTCCCCTCGTCTACCGGGACCTGCTGCTCCACTGGGCCAGTCAGGGCTTCATCGTCGCCGCCGCGAACACCCCGCAGTCGAACCTCGGCATCTCCATGCGAGCGGGCATCGACATGCTCACCCGCAGGAACGCCGACCCGGGCAGCATCTTCCTCGACCACGTCGACCTCGAGCACATCGGCGCATCGGGTCACTCCCAGGGCGGTGCGGCCGCCATCGTCGTGGGCGCGGACCCCCGCATCGACACCATCCTGCCGATCCAGCCCGGTCCGCTGGCCAACATCAACGCGGTGCAGGTACCCGCGCTCCTTCTGGCCGGGGAGAAGGACAGCATCGTCTTCCCCTTCCTCGTGAAGGCCTTCTACGACGCCGCCGACCACATCCCTGCCCTCTACGGCGAGCTGCGCGGGGCCGACCACTTCACGGTCGTCGGCGACCCCGGTCCGTTCGCCGCTCCGACAACCGCGTGGTTCCGTGCCCATCTCATGGGCGACCGGACGGCCCGTGCCCAGTTCTTCGGCCCCGGCTGCGGCATCTGCACCGACACCACCACCTATTCCGACGTCCGCCGGAACAGCATGGCCCTGAACGTAACGGCCACCCCGTAACCCGCAGATCTCCCTCGTCACCGCCTTCCCTGCCGCCGCCCGGCAGGGAAGGCGGCACCGCTCGTGAAAGGACGGACATGGACATCATCGCGACGACCTGCCAAGGGAAGGTCCGAGGCCGCGTCCGCGAAGGAATCGCCACCTTCCTCGCGATCCCGTACGCCGCCGCGCCCTTCGGCGTGCACCGGTTCCGTGCCCCTGCGCCCGTCGAGCCCTGGGAAGGGGTGCGCGACGCGCTGGAGCACGGGCCGATCGCCCCGCAACGCCCCTACCGGCCGCCCCTGGACCAGTTGATTCCCGAGGTCGACATCAAGGGGGAGGACTGTCTCCACCTCAACGTCTGGACACCTGATTCAGGTGGCGATGCCGGTGCCGGACTACTGCCGGTGATCGTGTGGATCCACGGAGGGTCCCTGCGGAACGGTTCGACGGCCATGCCGCTGTACGACGGCCGTGCCTTCGCGCGCGACGGCGTGGTCCTCGTCTCGATCAACTACCGGCTCGGTGTCGAGGGATTCGGCGTGTTCCCCGACGCACCCGACAACCGGGGCCTCCTGGACCAGATCGCTGCCCTGACCTGGGTGCGGGACAACGTCGCAGGATTCGGCGGAGACCCTGACCGCGTCACGGTGTGCGGCGAGTCCGCCGGAGCCGTCAGTATCGCCGCCCTCATCACGAGCCCGCGTGCCGACGGCCAGTTCCACCGGGCGATCCTGCAGAGCGGCCCGCCACAGACCGTGACGCGCGGTCAGGGCGCGAAGACCGTGCGGGCGATGGCGAAGGAGCTACGGGTGCCCGCCACGGCGGAGGAGTTCGCCGCGGTGAACCGCGGGCGGCTGCTGGATGTGCAGGACGCGGTGGTCGGCAGGGCAGATCCGATCACCGGCGGGCCCGGCTTCCACATCGTGGTCGACGACGACGTCGTACCGGCCGATCCTCCACTTCCCTCGGTCGACCTGCTGCTGGGCTGCAACCGGGAGGAGTACCGACTGTGGTTCGTGCCCGGCGGAGCGGTGGACCGCGTCAGCGGGCTCACTCTGCGGCTGGCACTTCTGAAGTTCCGGATCCCAGGCCGGGTGGCGCGGCTGTACCGGGCCGCCAGGCCCGGAGCGAAGCCGGGGGTGATCCTCGGTGAGATGGCCACGGACCTGCTGCTGCGCGGGCCTCTCAACCGGCTTGCCGACTCCCGGCCCGCCCGCACGTTCCTCTACGAGTTCGCCTGGTGTTCGCCGGTCCTGGGACTGGGTGCGTGCCATGCCCTGGAGATCGGTTTCGTCTTCGACAACCTGCGCCAGGCTGAAGCACTGACCGGGCCGGATGCCCCACAGCCGCTTGCCGACGTCATGCACAGGGCCTGGGTCGCCTTCGCCACCTCGGGAGACCCCGGCTGGTCCGCCTGGGACGCACGACGGCCGGTCATGGTCTTCGACCATCCGGACACCGGTACGGTCCTCGCGCCGCGGCAGGAGGAGCTGCGGGCCTGGCTGTAGTGGCGGGCCCGGCCCGCCGCGGGGGCACGCAGTCGGGTCCCGCAGCCGGGATTCCTGGTCAGGTGAGGTCCGTGGCGACGAGTGCCGCCTGGAGCAGCCGCGCCTCGGCAGGGACTGTGAGGTCCAGCCCGGTCAGCGTGCTCACCCGGTGCAACCTGTAGTCCAGCGTGTTGCGGTGGATGCACAGCTCCGACGCGGTCCGGCGGCGGTTGTGCCCGTGGTCGACGAACACGCGCAATGTCTCCAGCAGGTACGGATGGTCCGCCAGGGGGTCGAGCTTCGCCGCCAGCCGCAGCAGCGCGTCACCGGGACGCGCGAGCTGGTACTCCAGCAGCACGTCGTCGAGCCGGTACAACCCGGGCGGCCGGCCCAACCGCTGTACGAGTTCGAGTACGCGCCCCGCCTCCGCCGCCGCGGCAGGAACGGCAGCCGGCCCCACGGCCGGGGCGGCAGCCGCGAACACGGACTGCCCCACGTCCTTCCCGAGCGAATCCGGCAGCCCGGACAGGTCGCAACTGCCGGGCAGCAGCGCGATCCCGGCGACGTGATCCATCAGCACCGGGACACCCGCGAGGGCCTCCAGCGACGACTGCACCAGCCTGGACGGCGGACTCGACTCGAAGGCCAGGGCGACGACCTCATGCCCGCCGGCCACGGTGACCCGTGCCGCCTCAGCCAGCTCGACGTACGGCTGTCCGGCCAGCAGAGCGGTCAGCAGCGCCCGCCGTACCCGCTTGTCCTCACTGTGGATGTCTTCCTGGGCATTGCGGTGGGCGAGCACGACAGCAGGCATGGCCGCGTGCAGACAGGCCAGCAACTTCGCTCCTGCCCCGGTCAGCTCCTCGGGCTCCGCCGTCTCGGACAGGGCCTGCCACCACACCTCGGCGCCGATGAGATAGGCGGCGATCACCGCCTCCAGGGGGACGCGTTCCTCGGCCCGGCGCCCCGACCACTCGATGAGCCGGGTCAGTTCACCCGGTCCCATCACGCCGTCCTCACGCAGTGCCCGCAGCAGCAGGTCGTGCACCGCCGTGATCGACCGCGTCACCTCGCCCTCGAGCGTCCGGCGCGGCAGTTCCCCGTAGAACGGCACCTCCGCCGCACAGCGAGCGACGACGGCGCCGGTGAAGTCACCGCGGCGAACAGCCATCCGTGCGTGCAGACCAGGCATCGGCGTATCGTCACACCGCCCAAATGTTCCCGTCAATCACTCGCTGTCCACCGTGGTCGCACCGCCGGACAGCATGCTCGGGCCGACGACGGCGGAGGTACTGTCCGGGCCGGCCGGTGACGGCCGGCCCGGACAGCAGGATCAGACGAGGTCGAACCGGTCGAGGTTCATGACCTTGTCCCACGCCGCGACGAAGTCGCTCACGAACTTCTCCTTCGCGTCGTCGCTCGCGTAGACCTCCGCGACGGCGCGCAGCTCGGAGTTCGATCCGAAGACGAGGTCGGCGCGGGTGCCGGTCCACTTGACCTCACCCGTGACGGCGTCGCTGCCCTCGAAGGTGTTCGCGTCCTCGGACGTCCCCTTCCACGTCGTGCCCAGGTCGAGCAGGTTGACGAAGAAGTCGTTGGTCAGCGACCCAGGGGTCGCGGTCAGGACGCCGAGCGAGGACTGCTGGTGGTTCGCACCCAGGACGCGGAGGCCACCGACGAGGACCGTCAGTTCGGGGGCGCTCAGGGTCAGCAGGTTCGCCCGGTCGAGCAGCAGGTACTCGGCCGGCAGCCGGTTGCCCTTGCCGAGGTAGTTGCGGAACCCGTCGGCGGTCGGCTCCAGCGCGGCGAAGGACTCCACGTCGGTCTGCTCCTGCGACGCGTCCACACGGCCCGGCGTGAACGGGACCTCGACGTCGAAACCGGCGTCCTTGGCCGCCTTCTCGACGCCTGCGGCGCCGGCGAGCACGATCAGGTCGGCGAGAGAGATCTGCTTGCCGTCGGTCCGGCCGGAGTTGAAGGACTCCTGGATCCCTTCGAGCTTGCGCAGCACCGTGGCCAGCCCGTCGGGCTCGTTGACCGTCCAGCTGCTCTGCGGCTGGAGGCGGATGCGCGCGCCGTTGGCGCCGCCGCGCTTGTCGCTGCCGCGGAACGACGAGGCCGAAGCCCACGCGGTGGAGACGAGCTCGGACACCGTCAGGTCCGAGGCGAGGACCAGGTCCTTGAGGGAAGCGATGCCCTCGGCGTCGACGGGCTGGTGCGTCACGGCGGGCAGGGGGTCCTGCCACACTAGTGTCTCCGCCGGAACCTCCGGGCCGAGGTAGCGCACGACGGGGCCCATGTCGCGGTGGGTCAGCTTGAACCACGCGCGTGCGAAGGCGTCCGCGAACTCGGCGGGGTTCGCCAGGAATCGCCGCGAGATCACCTCGTAGGCCGGGTCGATCCGGAGCGAGAGGTCGGTCGTCAGCATCGTGGGAGCGTGGCTCTTCGACGCGTCGTGGGCATCGGGGACCGTGCCCGCCCCGGCGCCGTCCTTCGGCCGCCACTGGTGCGCGCCGGCGGGGCTCTTGAACAGCTCCCACTCGTGGCCGAACAGGATCTCGAAGAAGCTGTTGTCCCACGTGGTCGGGGTGTTCGTCCAGATGCCCTCGAGGCCGCTGGTGATCGCGTCCCCGCCCTTGCCGGTGCCGAAGGAGTTGCTCCAGCCGAGGCCCTGCGCCTCGATCGGGGCGGCCTCGGGGTCGTCGCCGACGCTTTCCGCCGGGCCCGCGCCATGGGTCTTGCCGAACGTGTGGCCGCCCGCGATCAGGGCGACCGTCTCCTCGTCGTTCATCGCCATGCGGCGGAACGTCTCACGGATGTCCCGGGCCGCGGCGAGCGGGTCCGGCGTGCCGTTCGGGCCTTCGGGGTTCACGTAGATGAGCCCCATCTGGACCGCACCGAGGGGGTTCTCCAGCTCCCGGTCGCCGCTGTAGCGCTCGTCGTCGAGCCAGGTGGTCTCGGGACCCCAGTACACGTCCTCGTCGGGCTCCCAGACGTCCGCCCGGCCGCCGCCGAAGCCGAAGGTCTCGAAGCCCATCTGCTCCAGGGCGACGTTTCCGGTGAGGATCATGAGGTCGGCCCACGAGAGGCTCTGGCCGTACTTCTTCTTGACCGGCCACAGCAGGCGACGGGCCTTGTCGAGGTTCCCGTTGTCCGGCCAGCTGTTGAGGGGGGCGAAGCGCTGCTGCCCGGCCCCGGCGCCGCCGCGGCCGTCGCTGATCCGGTAGGTGCCCGCACTGTGCCACGCCATCCGGATCATGAACGGGCCGTAGTGGCCGAAGTCGGCCGGCCACCAGTCCTGCGAGGTCGTCAGCACTCCCGCGATGTCCTGCTTCACGGCCGCGAGGTCGAGGGTCTTGAACGCCGCGGCGTAGTCGAACTCCTCGCCGAGGGGATTGGCCACGGCGGGGTTCTTGGCGAGGATCTTCAGATTGAGCCGCTCCGGCCACCACTGGCGGTTTCCGCCGCCCTGAGTCGGGTGCGGGGCGCGCCCGTGCGCGACGGGGCAGCCACCTCCGCCCTCTGTCTTCGCGTCGGTGACGATTGCGTCATGGTTCTCGGACATGGGAATCCTTCCGGACGGGGCGGATCGCGTTGCTCAGTAAGTGCGGGCGTTGGAGCGGTCGGGGCACAGGAGTGAGTGACCTCGGTTCGGCCGATCGACAAGCGGTGCGGTCGGACGCGCCGGTCCGATGGCCTCGGCGGCCGTTCGGCCGACGGGACGCGTCCCGTCGCGGTCAGCACGTGGAGGGGCTCGTCCAGGTTCTGAACGGGGCTGCCCGCACGATCGCTCACCCCGGAGACGACCGCCTCGGCAACTCCGAGGCGGTCACCGCCCCGGAGGGTCTCGAGCGGCGCGACGCGGGCAGTAGTCATCCGCGGACCGGCACCACGCAGGTCCTCGGGGATGGTCCCGTCACGTCTCTCTCCTGCCGTTCTGGAGTCTTCCTGTCCCTTGGCTATCGCCGGAACTGATCCTACGATGGATAGAGTCCAGGTCAACAAGAACACCAGACTCGTACTCAATCGGAGGCCGGACACTCACCGGTGGACGTCGGGTATATACCGCCAAGGCTGAAATAGGTGAACCGATATGAGTGACCTGCTGGAGCGACTGCGAGGACGTGGCTGGCGGATGACCTCCCAGCGGCGCGTCGTCGCGGAGGTGCTCGACGGCGACCACGTGCACCTCACCGCCGACGAGGTGCACGCGCGTGCCGTACAGCGACTGCCCGAGATCTCCCGTGCGACCGTGTACAACGCCCTGGGCGAGCTGGTCGCCCTGGGTGAGGTCATCGAGGTCTCCACCGACGGCCGTGCCAAGCGCTTCGACCCCAACGCGCACCGCCCTCACCAGCATCTGGTGTGCTCCACATGCGGCACGGTCCGGGATGTTCACCCGACCGGCGATCCGCTGGCCGATCTCCCGGTCGATGAGCGGTTCGGCTTCACGGTGTCCGAGGCCGCGGTCACCTACCGCGGGCTGTGCCCGTCCTGCGTCCCGGTGTCCTGACCCTGAGGCGAGGGGCGCTCGGATGGCCTCCTCGCCCTGATGCGCCGCACTGCTTCACCCCCGTCCGGCGGCCAGGACGTGTTCACGCAGGCTGACCGTTCGGTCCTGTAAAGGGCGGCGGACGCGGCCCCAGCCTGCCGTAGGGCAGCCGGCGCGGCACGGCCGACACGGCATGAGGGGGTCATCTCACCCTTGACCTGCAGGGCGTAGGCCAGGCTGGTGGTTTTCGAGGCCGTGGCGGAAGTCGGCGTCGCCCCGAAGCCGGTGTCCGCGACCTGCGCCGCTGCGCGACCGCGGCGAGTTCATCGAGCATGTTGAGCGCGAGCTGCCACCCAGGCCGGTGACGCCCCTCCTCGGAGATTCGGCAACGGGTCCGGCGGCTTCGGTGTCGTCCCACCCTGCTGGGCAGGAACAGCCGCCGGGACAGCGGGCACGAAGCGGCGTCGGACGCGGCATGGATGCTGACCCCGGTCTGACAGTTCCCGACCTTGCCCAAGGCGCCGGAGTGCTGCCTGGCCACTCCGGGCGAGGGACGCTCCGTCCTTGGGGACCCGATGGCACCCGCCACCCACACCACCGCCCGGCGGGCCAACCTGAAGCGCACCGTGTCCACCTGACACGCGACGACTTCACGAACTGCTGACGGTCCACACCCCGCCCCCTGCAATCGGCTGCATCGACTTCCGACGACGTGACAGTGCCCTATGGAACCCAGGAGGAGGTGGGGCCGCAGTGTGTGGTTCGGACGATCAGTCGCCGACGGAGGAGGAGACGAACTTGTGGTCGAGCGTGAGATCGTCGCCGGCCTTGGTCCGGAAGGTGGTGATCAAGTACCGGGTGTGCTCCGGGAGGTTGCCGCCCTTCCAGGCGCTGCACTGGCCGGCGCTGAGTCCCGACGTGGTCACCGTGCGGAGGATGTCGTAGTTCGAGTTCATCAACGTCGCCTTGACCCCGTAGCCGTCCGCGTCGGTGTCGCATGCCCTGAGCGCGTCGCCAGGCGTCGAGCCGGCCGGGTCGGCGTTCCACTCGGCGCGTCCGTAGCTGCCCGCCGGGATGGTCGTGGCGGCCGAGGCCGCCGTCGACATCCCGATCACGAGAACACCGCTCGTCAGGACTGTGCCGATCGCCTTGGTCTTCGGACCGATACGCATCAGATTGCTTCCCTCCCCATCGGGCGGCTGAACGTGCCGACCCTCGAACGGGTGATCATGCCGCAGCAGGAACGTCAGGTCCAGTCAATAAGTCCGCTGTCTGCGCGGGCAGTTCGGGGTGCCGACGCCAGGAGGACACCGCTCGGCGGCACCGCGTCGGGAGCGGGTCGGTGGTGCCGTGGCGCGCGGCATCGTCCAGCATCAGGGCTGATGAACGAGTTCTGTCGTTGATCTTGTGACGGCCGCATCCCCCGTGGGGTGTCTGGCCCCGTCAGCCTATGCTGAACGCGTTCAGTCGATCATTGGGCGGGATGCGGATGAGCACTTCATCGGGACGGTTGTCGGCTCTGGCTGCCGTGTTGGCCTGGGCCTGCGTGGGTTGCGCCGGCGCAGGGGGTGAGGCAGCCCGCGTTGATGAGTCGGCTCTTGCGGGCGCGTGGAGCAACCCGGCCGGCGCTCGCCTTGTTTTGAGAGCCGACCGCGGCATGACGTGGGACAGACTCGATAGCGCCATGTGGGGAGGCACACAGTGCCCTGACATGGCAGCCGGGCACTGGAGCTTCTTCAGCTCGCCGGACGACACGGGTACGTCATTCGCCGACGACGATTTCACCAGCGGCGACCACATGGCGCTGACGATTGGCGATCAGAAGACCCCCTGCCTCCTTCGAGCCCAGATCCGGCATGATGGGCAAGGACTCAACCTCTGCCTGGTAGAGGACCCGGACTCCGACTGCTCTGCCGAAGAACTCCTTCGCCCGGAGTCGGCGACGCCCACAGACCGGGCACGGAAATGACCGGCTGTCCTCACCTCCAGAGAGATCACTTCGGCCGAGTACGCCGGTCCCGCCTGCGTTTCGTGATCATTCGTGCGGGATGAGGGTGGCACCGCGCGGTAGGGATGGGCTGTTCGGGGTCGAACCCGTCGGGAAGAGGCAGCCGCAGGGCCGTCCGGCGCCGGTGGACAAGCGGGTCAGGGCGTTCGACCCGCTCGTCCCATGCCTTGTTCCACCTCCCGCGCAGCCCTGCGGGCCGCGCCGCGAGATGCGGTGCCTTCCATGGTGCCGTCGGCGGCCGCACCTCCTGGGCCCTGGACCGCAGTTCGGCCCTGAGGGCACGTCGGCGTCCGCCCGCGTCTCACGGTGTCGGGCCGCCGGTGGACGCAGGTGGCCGGAGCCGTGCGAGAAGCTCCCGGCCTCGAACACCGTGTCTTCGGTGCCGACGCCTGATTCCCTCGGGGTGAGGTATCTCCCACGGGCGTGAGCTATCTCCCGCTGGTGGGAGATCGACGCCAACGCTACTGATCGGTACCGTCCACGGGGACAGCGGATGCCGATCCCGGCAGCCGGAATGACATCGCCACCTGGGGCCGCTGTGCCCGCAACACGACAGGGGACATTGATGTTCCGCAAGGTATTGGTCGCCAACCGGGGCGAGATCGCGATCCGCGCGTTCCGTGCGGCGTTCGAGCTCGGCATCTCCACCGTGGCCGTGTTCCCCCACGAGGACCGCAACTCGCTCCACCGTGCCAAAGCAGACGAGGCCTACCAGATCGGTGAAAAGGGCCATCCGGTGCGGGCCTACCTCTCGGTCGACGAGGTCATCAAAGCCGCGCGCAAGGCGGGTGCCGACGCGGTCTACCCCGGATACGGCTTCCTGTCGGAGAACCCCGACCTCGCCGCCGCGTGCGCCGAGGCCGGGATCACCTTCGTCGGGCCGCCCGCTTCCGTACTGCACCTGACGGGCAACAAGTCCCGTGCGGTGGCGGCCGCCCGCGAGGCCGGGGTTCCCGTACTGAAGTCGTCGGAGCCGTCCACCGACGTGGACACGCTGGTCGGCGCGGCCGACTCCATCGGCTTCCCGGTGTTCGTCAAGGCCGTCGCCGGCGGCGGCGGGCGGGGGATGCGGCGTGTCGCCGAGCCCGCAGAGCTGCGGGAGTCGATCGACGCGGCGATGCGCGAGGCGGAGTCGGCGTTCGGTGATGCCACCGTCTTCCTCGAGCAGGCCGTCATCAACCCACGCCACATCGAGGTGCAGATCCTCGCCGACACCCAGGGCAATGTCGTCCACCTGTACGAGCGGGACTGTTCGTTGCAGCGACGCCACCAGAAGGTGGTCGAGATCGCGCCCGCGCCGAACCTCGACCCCGAGCTGCGTGCGCGCATCTGCGCCGACGCCGTGGCGTTCGCCAAGCACATCGGGTACGTCAACGCGGGCACCGTGGAGTTCCTGGTCGACGAGCGCGGCAACCACGTCTTCATCGAGATGAACCCCCGTATCCAGGTGGAGCACACGGTCACCGAGCAGGTCACCGGGCGGGACCTCGTGATCGGGCAGCTGCGGATCGCCGCGGGGAAGTCTCTTCCGGAACTGCGCCTGACGCAGGACGACATCGTGCTCACCGGCACCGCCATGCAGTGCCGTATCACCACCGAGGACCCCGCCAACGGCTTCCGCCCCGACACCGGCACCATCTCCGCGTACCGTTCCCCGGGCGGCCCCGGAGTGCGGCTCGACGGCGGCACCGTCCACACCGGTGCCGAAGTGTCCGCCCACTTCGACTCGATGCTGGTCAAACTGACCTGCCACGGCCACGACTTCGCCAACGCCGCCCGCCGCGCACGGCGTGCGATCGCCGAGTTCCGTATCCGCGGAGTGTCCACCAACCTGCCGTTCCTGGGCGCCGTGCTCGACCACCCCGGCTTCCGCGAGGGCCGCATCACGACGAGCTTCATCGCCGATCACCCCGAACTGATCCGGGCGCGCCCCTCGGCGGACCGCGGAAGCCGCATGCTCACGTACCTGGCCGAGACGACCGTCAACCGTCCCCACGGCCCGCGTCCCCAGGTCATCGACCCGGCCGTCAAGCTCCCTTCCGTCTCCTCGGGCACACCGTTCCGCGAAGGATCGCGGCAGCGCCTCGCGGCCCTCGGGCCGGAGGCATTCGCGGCGGAGCTGCGTGCGCAGCGGGCCGTCGCGGTGACGGACACGACGTTCCGCGACGCGCACCAGTCCCTGCTGGCCACCCGGGTGAGGACGCGCGACCTGCTGGCCGTCGCCCCGCACGTCGCCCACACCGCACCGGAGCTGCTGAGCCTGGAGTGCTGGGGCGGTGCCACCTACGACGTGGCCCTGCGCTTCCTCGCGGAGGACCCCTGGGAGAGGCTCGCGGCCCTGCGGGAGGCGGTGCCCAACATCTGTACGCAGATGCTGCTGCGCGGGCGCAACACCGTCGGCTACACGCCCTACCCGGTCGAGGTGACCGAAGCCTTCGTCGCCGAAGCGGCGGCGACCGGCATGGACATCTTCCGGATCTTCGACGCGCTCAACGACGTCTCGCAGATGCGTCCCGCCATCGACGCCGTACGGTCCACCGGCACCGCTCTCGCCGAGGTGGCCCTCTGCTACACCGCGGACCTGTCGAACCCGGCCGAACAGCTGTACACGCTCGACTACTACCTGCGCCTCGCGGAGGAGATCGTCGAGGCCGGCGCGCACGTCCTGGCCATCAAGGACATGGCCGGCCTGCTGCGCCCGCCCGCCGCCCGCACCCTGGTGACCGCGCTGCGCGAGCGCTTCGACCTTCCGGTGCACCTGCACACCCATGACACCGCGGGCGGCCAGCTGGCGACGCTGATCGCCGCGATCGACGCGGGCGTGGACGCCGTCGACGCCGCCGTCGCCTCGATGGCGGGCACCACCAGCCAGCCCTCGCTGTCCGCGCTCGTCGCCGCCACCGACCACACCGAGCGCGCGACCGGGCTCTCGCTCGACGCGGTCGGCGGACTCGAGCCGTACTGGGAAGCCGTGCGCAAGGTCTACGCACCCTTCGAGTCGGGACTGGCGTCGCCCACCGGACGTGTCTACCACCACGAGATTCCCGGCGGGCAGCTGTCGAACCTGCGCCAGCAGGCCATCGCGCTGGGCCTCGGCGACCGCTTCGAGCTGATCGAGGACTGCTACGCGGCGGCCGACCGGATGCTGGGCCGACTGGTCAAGGTGACGCCCTCCTCGAAGGTGGTGGGCGACCTCGCCCTGCACCTGGTCGGAGCCGGGGTCAGTGCGGCCGACTTCGAGTCGGACCCCGGCAAGTTCGACGTACCGGACTCGGTCGTCGGATTCCTGCGCGGCGAGCTGGGCGACCCGGCCGGCGGCTGGCCCGAGCCGTTCCGTACGCGCGCCCTCCAGGGCCGCCCTGCGCAGTCCGAGGCCGCGACCCTGTCGGAGGAGGACCGTGAGGGACTCGGCCGGAACCGGCAGGCGACACTGAACCGGCTGCTGTTTCCCGGCCCGACCAAGGAGTTCGACGCCCACCGCGAGGCCTACGGCGATACGTCCGTACTGCCCACGCAGGACTTCTTCTACGGTCTGGAGCCGGACACCGAGCACACGGTCACCCTGGGCGCCGGTGTCACGCTGCTGATCGAGCTGGAGGCGATCTCGGAAGCCGATGAACGCGGCTTCCGTACGGTGATGGCCACGCTCAACGGCCAGTTGCGCCCGGTCGCGGTACGGGACACGTCCGTCGCCACCGAGGTCAAGGCCGCGGAGAAGGCCGAGCGGGGCAACGACGGGCATGTCCCGGCGCCGTTCGCGGGCGTCGTGACGCTCCAGGTCGCGGAGGGCGACTCGGTGTCGGCGGGTCAGACGGTCGCCACCATCGAGGCGATGAAGATGGAGGCATCCATCACCGCCCAGCGTGCGGGCACGGTCGAGCGTCTCGCGATCGGACGGATCCAGCAGGTCGAGGCGGGCGATCTGCTCATCGAGATCGGCTGACGTCCGTCTCCTCATGGGGGAAGGCCGGTCCGGGCGATGTTCCCGGGCCGGCCTTCCCCCACGCGTGCCGAGTCATCCGGCCGCCGGGGTCCTTTCCGCCTCGATGCGGCGCAGCCGTTCGGCGTCGCAGGTGCGGGGGCAGGTGTCGCACGCCTCAGCGGGGCGGATCGTGTAGTAGAGGCAGCAGCCCGCCCGGTCCCGTGTCGGGTACGACCTGCCGTCCGCGGCCGTCAGGTCCCGGAAGCCGGCGCCGGCCGGGAACGGCGCGACCGGCCCCGGCAGCAGCCGTCCGGCCTCGCCGACCGCCCGTTCCTCCTCGCCGAGCATGCGTCCCACGTACCAGATGCCCGAGACGAGGTCGTCCTCGACCATGCCCCACAGCGCCCGGGGCCCGCGACGCACCCGGGGGCCGAGCGCCGCGCACAGCGGACGCACCAGATCGGCGACCGCCGTCCGCAACACGTCGCCGAGCGCTGCCTCGTCGGACACCCGGCGCACTCCTGGGAGGCCCTCGGCGGGATCGCCCGGCAGACAGGCGAACGTCCCGGGCACCACCTGGTACCGGTCCTCGCACCGGCCGATCCGCACATCCTCCGGCCGGGGCAGCGGGACCCGGCGGTCCAGGTACCAGGGTCCGCTCAGCAGCAGGCACAGCGACCAGAGGCAGTCGTGCAACAGGCGGGAGGCCACCACGTCGGGGCGCGCCCGGTGGTCGAAGCGCTGCGTGATCCGTGCGGCCTCCGTTTCGAGGAAGGCGTCCAGCAACCCGGGCCGGAGCGCCAGTTCGGCGACATCGACCCAGCTCTGCCCGGCCGGGGCACGCGGCTCGGCCACCTCCGCGTCCAGACCCGGGCAGAGTGAGGTGAGGCGGCGGTAGGTGGAGGCGAGGAGGGCGGAGGCGCTCGCGGCGGGCCGGAGTGACGCCGGTGCCGGGGCGAGGATCACGGGAGGCTCCTAGAGGGCGGGGGTACACACGTACGCAGGCGCGACCGCGGAGGTGCGGCAGCCCTGGCGGAGCGAGCGACTTAGGGGAGGCTCACCTTACTACCTTGCTGTCGATCGCGTCTCGGTTCGCGAACCCCCTGTGCGTGGCGACCAGTTGGTAAAAGTAGGTTTGCCTAACCTAAGCTCTCTTTCCTTTCTTGTCGTACCAGCGCGCCGGAAGTGATCGCCCATGCAGACGTACCTGCTTGCCCTCAATCCGACCGATTCGGTCATCAGTGGCTTCCTCCCGGCTGCCGGGCGGCTCGGCCTGTCCGTGACCGTGCTCACCGACCAGCCGGAGGCGTACGGGTCACCCGCCGCCCTCGGGCCGGACGTGGAGGTCGCCGCCTGCGACGTCCGCGACCACCGCGCCGTGATCACCCACATATCCCGGCAAGGGCAGCCCGCCGCGGTCTTCACCAACAGCGACCACCTCCAGACCCAGGGCGCACTCGCAGCAGACTTCTTCGGCCTGCCCGGCAAGAACTGGCAGGCCGCGCTGCGCACCAAGGACAAGGCCCTGATGCGCCGCCACCTCGCCGCCGCCGGGGCCGAACCCCTCCATGCTGTCGAGATCCTCCCCGGACAGTCACCCGCCGCGTGCGTCGAGGCCGGGGGAGTGGTGTATCCCTGCGTCGTGAAACCGCGCGACGGCGTCGCCAGCGAAGACGTCGTACGCGCCGAGGGACCCGCCGAACTCCTGCGCCTGTGCGCGGAGATCCGCGCGCGCCGACCGGACGCCGCCCTGGTCGTCGAGGAGTTCCTGCCCGGTGAGCTGTACACCCTGGAGACCCTGGGCGACGGTCGGCGCCTGCACGTCCTCGGCGGATTCCACACCCGCCTCTCGCCGCCACCCCACTTCATCGAACAGCGGCTGACCTACGTCCCCGACCACCCCGCCCCCGTACGTGAGCAGATCCTGGATCGGCTCGCGCTGCTCGGTGTGGGATTCGGCGCCTGTCACACCGAGTTCGTCGTCCACGAGGGCCGGGCGCGCATCATCGAGGTGAACTACCGCGCCATCGGCGACCACGGCGACCTGCTGCTCGCCGAACTGCTCGACATCCCGCTCTTCGACCACATCCTGGCCACCCATCTGGGTGCGGCCCTGCCGGAGAGCCTCGGCGCCCGCACGGACCGGGCCGCACGGATCGACTCCCCGTGCGCAGACCGGGCCGGGGTCCTCGCGTCCGCGCCCGGCCCGGTCGACCGGGTGGAGGGAGACGTACGCCTGACCTACCGGCCCCTGCGCCCGACCGGCGAGCGCCACCCGCTGCACCGCACCAACCGCGACTACCTCGGCATCCTGCGGACCATCGGACCCGACCAGGAATCCGTGGACCACGCCGCCGACACGTTCCTCGCCGACCAGCGGTGGGAGATCACCCCATGAGCGCGGACCGGCCCCGTGCCTCCGGCGAACAGGGGACGGCCCGGTCGGGCGCCGCAGAACCCCCGGCCGCCGCAGCCCACCAACTGCTGCGTGTTCTCGGTGCCCTGCTGCGCGAGGACGTGGCCGGGCTGCGCACCCGTACCACCCTCCTCCACCGTGCCGACGGCCCCTGGCTGCGGCTCGCCACCGGTTCCGGCCGCGCCCTGCTCCTCCCCGTGCGCGAGGACGGCTTCCAGGGGACCTGGGGCGCCCGGCTGCCCCTCCTGCACCAGGAACCGGAGGGCACCGACCTGACCACCACCGACGAGGTGCTCGCCGCTCTGGCCCTGCTCGCCGTGCCCGAGGACGCGCCCGGCTACGCGGCCTTCGCAGAGGAGTGCCGCAGCGACCTCGCGGCCCGCCGACTGCATGCCGCGACCCGGGACCGGGTCCTCGCCCGGCTGACGGACAGCCACGGGCCCCGTCCGGCCCACTGGCGCGGCCACACCGGATCCCTCGCCCACGACACCCTCGCCGCCCGGACCGACCACCCCGTGCACCCCGTGTCCCGGGGCCGCAAGGGCCTGGGGGAGCAAGAACTGCGCGCGTACGCACCCGAATTCCACCCCCGCTTCGCACTCCGCTGGCTGTCGTTGCCCGCCGGGCGGGTCACCCTGGCGCCCGGAACCGGGTCCGGCGTGACCCCGGCCCCGTACACCGCCTCGGAAAACGGAGACGTACCTCTGCACGAAGGCTGGCCCACGCCTGCCGAGCTGGGACTGCCTGCCGACCACCACGAGGGGCACATCCTGCTGCCCGTCCACCCCCTCACCGCCGCCGGCCGTCTCCGCGATGCCCTGGCCGAGTCCGGTCTCGGCCGGCACGCGGTCCTCGCCGAGACGCCCCTGCTCGACGCCGTACCGACTCTGTCCATGCGGACCGTCGCGCTCGTGAGCCGGCCCGACACCCACCTGAAACTCCCCCTCGCCACGGCCACGCTCGGACTCCTCAACCGGCGTACCGTCACGCCTGGTTCACTTCGCGACGGTGCCGCCGGACAGCGGCTGCTGGAGGGCGTCCTGCGCCGCGAACCCCGCTTCGCAGGGCGAGTCCTGCTCGCCGACGAGACCCGCTACGCCCACGCCGGACACGAACTCCTCGCCGTACTCCGCCGCACCCAGCCGGCCGGACTCGACGACGCCGCCGTCCTCCCGCTCGCCGCACTGCAGGCACCCGCCCCCGACGGGCGCCCGGTCATCGAGCACCTGGCCGACCGCTTCCACGGTGGCGATCCGGTCGCCCTCGCCGACGCCGTCCTGACCTTGCTGCTGGACTGGCAGACCACCCTCTTCGGCCACGGCATCGCCCTGGAGTCCCACCAGCAGAACATCTCCCTCGTGCTCGGCGGCGGAACGGACAAGCCCCGGCTGCTCCTCAAGGACAACGACGGACCGCGCGTCCACACCCGGCGGCTCGCCGAGGCATGGGGGTGCGCGGAGCCCACCGCCGACGACCTCGGTTTCGCCGACGGGCGGATATGCGGCACGGAGGACGCGCCCGTCGCCGACCTGTTCACCACCATCACCGTTCACCTGTGCTCGGGCTCCCTGGCCTTCGGCCTCGCCGCACACGGCACCGCGCCCCTCGACTGGCTGCTCGGGCTGATACGTGACCGGCTCGCGGACGCGATCGACCGGACCGCCGCCACCCGACCGGGCGCCGCGGCCGTGCTGCGCGCCCGCGTCCTCGACGCACCCGAGCTGCCCGTGAAGGCCATGGTGACGGCCGGCACCCTGCTCACCAAGGCCCGGTCCGGCGCCGCCGACATCAACAAGCACTACACCACCGGCCCCAACTACCTTTTGCGGAAGGCATGAACACCGATGCCCAGCACCACCACGCCCCGCACCCCGGCCCGCACACCGGCACACCCGCCCACCGCGGACGAAGCGGTCGGCCACACCCTCCTCAACTGCCTGCTGCGTGAGGCGACCGCACCGCAGGACCGCACCCTCGCCGACGGCCGACTCGTCCTGCGCCTGCCACGCCACGACACCCTTCTGCGGGTCGGCGTTCGCCGCGCCTCACTCCTGGGCGCCCACCGCTTCACCGGCCCCGTGAGCATCCGGGAGAGCCTGCCGGGCGGCGCGTGGACGGCGATCGGATGGCAACGGCTCGCCGAACTGGTGCACGCCGAACTATCCCTGCGCACCGGCACGGACAACGACGAGTTCCTGGCCCAGGTGGCCGCCAGCCACCGCTCGGTCGCCAGCGCCCTCGCCCGCCGGGCCACCGCCTCCGCCCCCGGGAACCCGGCGGGCCGACCGGATCCGCTCGCCGCCTACCTCGCCTCCGAGCAGTCCCTGCTCCTCGGCCACCGCTTCCACCCCACGCCCAAGGCGCACGGCGGCGACCCGGACGCCTGGACCGCGTACGCCCCGGAGGAAGGCGCCCGCTTTCCGCTGCGGCTGCTCGCCGTCCGGGAGAGGTTTCTCGCCGAGGAGACCGCCGAGCCCGGGGGAGCGGGGGCCCTCGACCGGGCCGGAGAGGCACCGCCCGGGTACCGGCTGCTGCCCGCGCACCCCTGGCAGTTCCGGCTGCTGGGCGGACACCCCGCCCTGCTGGCCGCCCTCGCCCGTCAGGACGTGCTCGACCTCGGTCCGGCAGGGGCACCCGTCACCCCCACCGCCTCGGTGCGCACGGTCCACGACGGGCACGCCTTCCTGAAGTTCAGCCTGGACGTACGCATCACCAACTGCCTGCGGAAGAACGCCTCGTACGAGCTCACCGGTGCTGTCGCCCTGACCCGGCTGCTCGCCCCCGTCCTCGCCGACCTCGCCCGGCGCCACCCCGCCGCCTCCGTACTCCGCGAGCCCGCCTACCGCTCGCTCGCCCTCCCCGGCGCGGACGGCCGCCCCGACCGCACCCTGCTCGAGGGCTTCGGTGTGATCGTCCGGGAGGGCCTCGCCCGCCACACCCCGGCGGGCACAACCCCCCTGCTGGCCGCGGCCGTTGCCGACGAGTACCCACTCGGACCCGGCCGGGTCTCCGAACTCCTGGCCGGCGCCGGACCCGACGAGGCCGCCGAGTGGTGGCGCCGCTACACCACCCTGCTCGTCCCGCCCGTCCTGACCGCGTACTTCCGCCACGGTGTGGTCCTCGAACCCCACCTCCAGAACGTCGTCGTCTGCGTCGGCCACGACGGCCTGCCGGAGCGGGTCCTCTTCCGCGACCTCGAAGGCACCAAGCTCCTGCCCGACCACCACGCCGCGGCGCTGCGCAGGCTCCCCAGCGAAGTTGCCGGGCCCCTCACGTACGACCGGCGGCGCGGCTGGGACCGGGTCGTCTACTGCCTGTTCGTCAACCACCTCGCCGAACTCCTCGCTGCCGTCGCGGACCTGCACCCCGAGACCGAACCCGCTCTCTGGCGGCAGGTGCGCACCACACTGGAACAGAGCGCGGACTCCCTCGGCCGACCGGCCCAGCTGAGCGCCCTGCTGGCGGGGGCACCGCTGCCCGCCAAGGCGAATCTGCTCACCCGCTGGCGCCGCTCGGCGGACCGCGACGCCGGGTACGTCCGCCTGCCGTCCCCGCTGGCCCCGCGACCTTCCAGCGGGGCGCACGCCCCCTGACCCCGGGCCGATACCGCCGACCAGCACTCCGGCCCGCCGACGACGAACGGATCACCGTTGCCCCCTTCTCTGCTCAACCCCGCCGTACGGGCCGAGGCCCGAGCCCTCGAATCCGATGAACTGCCCTGCTACGTATATGACCTGACGGCCCTGGACCTCCACGCTGCGGCGGTGCGCGCCGCCCTTCCGCGAACGGTGGAGCTCTACTACGCCGCGAAGGCCAACCCCGAACCTGAGGTCCTCGCCGCCCTCGCCCCGTGGACCGACGGCTTCGAGGTGTCCTCCGGCGGCGAACTCGCCCATGTACGAGCTGTCGTGCCGGGGCAGGCCCTCGCCTTCTCCGGCCCGGGCAAGACCCCCGACGAGCTCGCTGCCGCACTCGCCGCCGGGGTGGAGCGGGTGCATGCCGAAAGCCTCCACGAGGTGCGGATGCTCCGGGCGCTAGCCGCCCGCTCTCCCGCGCCGGGCCGCCCTCCCACCAGGGTCCTGCTCCGCATCAACCCGTCCGTTCCCGACGGGACCCTGGCAGGCAGCGCACTCACCATGGGAGGCCGTCCCACTCCCTTCGGCATGGGGACCGAGGAGGCATCCGAAGCGCTCCGCCTGCTCACCGGCGACGACTGCCCCGGGCTCGAAGCGGCCGGATTCCACGCGCATCTGGCCAGCGGGCTGCACGCCGAAGCCCTGCTGCGGGTGGCCGAGGCGGTCGTGGACGCGGCGTCCGGTCTGTCCCGCCACCACGGGACGGCCCTGCCGGAAGTCGTCGTGGGCGGCGGTATGGCCGTGGACTACACGCGCCCCGCCGACCGCTTCGACTGGGCCGCCTACGGAGCGGGTCTGGACGCCCTGGCCCGGCGTCACCCCGGCGTGCGCCTGCGCGTCGAGCCCGGCCGTGCCCTGACCGCCTACTGCGGCTGGTACGTGACCGATGTACTGGATGTGAAGCGCAGCCACGGGGAGGACGTGGCCGTGGTCCGCGGCGGCACCCATCACTTGCGGACGCCGGCCGCCAAGGGGCACGACCAGCCGGCGGAGGTGGTGCCCGTCGAGCCGTGGCCCCACCCGTGGCCGCGCCCGGCGGCGGAGGGCGGCCGGGTGACGGTCGCCGGTCAGCTCTGCACGCCCAAGGACGTGCTCGCCCGGGGTCTGGCGGTGGCCGGGCTCAGGGCGGGGGACCGGGTGGTCTTCGCTCTGGCCGGCGCGTACGCCTGGAACATCTCCCACCGCGACTTCCTGATGCACCCACCGCCGGGCTTCCGATTCATCGGCGAGCCGGGGACGCGGAGCCCCGGAGAGTGTTAAATTAGGCAAGCCTAACCTAAGGAGTTGCCAATGGCAGTCGTCCCTGCCCGCACCGCCCGGCTGTCCCACGCGGAGCGGATCCGCTCTGTCATCGCCGCCGCGGGCTCGCTCAGCCTGACCACCGCCGGCGCGTCCTACGACCTCATCGCCATGCACACGGTCGAGAACGGGCGGCTCGTGCTCCGCGTGCCCGAAGACACGCCGCTCGCCGCGGAGATGGTGTGCGCTCCGCACGGCGCGCTGGGCGCGCTCCTGGAGTTCACCGACATCGCGCCCGTCCGGGCACGGGACCGGATCCGCGCCCGGGTCACGCTGTCGGGATGGCTCTCGCCGTCCGGTCGGGGGCACGGAAGTGTCCTGGTCCTTGGCCTGGACCCGGCGCGCGCCGGCATCCAGTGGCACGGGCGTGTCCAACACGTCGGCCCCGACGAGGTGTTCCGCGCGGAGCCGGACGCCCTCGCGCTCCAGGAGGCGGCCATGCTGGGCCATCTGGACGACGACCACCACGACGTGGTCGCCCGGCTCGCCCGCCTGGCCGCCCCCGAGGTGCGCCGCGGAGTGGTCGACGTCCGCCCGTACGCCATGGACCGGTACGGGTTCACCCTCCGCTACGAGTACGCCCAGGGCCACCGCGACGCCCGCCTCCTCTTCCCGGCCCCGGTACGCGACGCCGCGGAGGTCGGGGTCCAGGTGGAGGCCCTGCTCGCCCACGCCCGCCACTGCCGGGGTGCCTCCCACTCCTGAACCGCCGCCGTTGACGCCCGGACGGTTCGGCCTCAACAGTGCCGCTCGGACGGCCCGGCTCAGCCGTGCAGCCGCACCGGCAGCGTCCGCACGCTGTTGCCCACGAAGGACGCGTGGCGCGGCAGTTCGGGGTCGGGGACGGCGAGATCGAGGTCGGGGAAGCGTGTGAACAGCTGCTCGAGCGCAACCGTGCTTTCCATCCGGGCCAGGGGTGCGCCCATGCAATAGTGCGCGCCATGGCCCAGCGAGAGGTGCCGGGCCTCGCCGTCACGGGTGATGTCGAAGCGTTCGGCGTCGGGCCCGTGGGCCTTCATGTCGCGGCCCGCCGCGGAGTAACCGGCCAGCACCGGAGTTCCCTTGGGTATCACGGTACCGCCGAGCGTCAGGTCGCGGGTCGGGTAGCGGAAGGGGAAGTAGCTGACCGGACTGTCCCAGCGCAGCGTCTCCTCGACCACGTCCGACCATGTCGCACGGCCTGTGCGGACCAGGGCGAGCTGATCCCGGTGCGTGCACAGAGCCCGTACGGCGTTGGTGATCAGATTGAGCGTCGTCTCGTGCCCGGCGATGATCATGAGCATCAGGGTGCCGATCAGCTCGAGCGGGCCGAGCCGGTCGCCGTCCTCCTCGCGGGCCGCGATCAGCGCGCTGGTGAGATCGTCCCCCGGATCCCCCGTCCGGGCGGCGGCCACCGCACCCAGTACCTCGACCAGATCCCGGTTGGCCGCTATCGCCTCCGCGGGTCCGATGTCCGTGGCGACCACCTGGTTGGACAGGTGGTGCAGCCGGTCGTGGTGTTCGGCGTCCACGCCCAGCAGTTCGCAGATGACACCCATCGGCAGCGGCAGCGCGAAGTGCGTACGCAGATCGGCTGCACCGTCACCGACGGTAGCCGCCTCTTCGAGGTCATCCAGGAGAGAAGCCGTCAACGCCTCGACGCGCGGGCGCATTTCCTCGACCCGGCGGGTGGTGAACGCCTTGCTCACCAGAGACCGCAGGCGCCGGTGATCGGTGCCGTCGGCGGTGGTCATCCCCTGCACGGTGGCGAACGTCTTCAAAGGCCAGCCGTCGGCGATCTCACCGGCCTGGAGCGCCGCGAAGTGCTGGGCGTTCTTGGCGACGTCGGGGTGCGACAGGAACTCCTTGAGCGCGTCGTGATCCAGTACCGCCATTCCCTCCACCTCGCCCGGGAGTATCACCGACGTGACGGCACCCTGGGCGAGGAGTCGGGCGTTGGCCGCGTGCGGGCAACCGCCTGCCGGGTCCATACGGTGCGGCTGGTCCACCGCGGAGTTCACCGGTGACGTGTTCAACAGGACTCTCCAGACTGAAGAAGTGAGTGGGTTCGGAGCACGCCGCGGGGTGCGGCATGTGGTGACCTGGGCGTCATCTTCTGTGGGACACCCCCAGCTCGATGAGGTATCGCTTCGTCACCCGGCCGTCGTACCGCCTCTCGATCAGGCCCGCGACGCACCCGAGCAGGCCGCTCCTGGCTGCTTCCGGAAGATCTCGGTGGCCGGAGTAGGTCCGCAGCAGTTCCAGATAGTCCGACGTGGTGTAGGTGAGGTCCTGCTCGTACCGGCGGTAGGCCGTGGGGCCGAACCGGCCGCTTCGCGCCACCTCATTCGTGTGGTCCGAGCCGTCGACGTCGGCGGCCGCCGGAGGCCTGAGCCCGGGTGGCGTCCGGGGGTCGAAGCGCTCGTAGCAGCGCTGGACCTCGATGAAGAAGTCCTCGGTGCCGCCCCGCACATGCTGGCTGCGCACCACGGCGAGTGCGCCGCCCGGACGCAGCGCGTCGGCGGCTTTGACCACCCGCACCGCGGGGTCGATCCAGTGGAACGCCGTCGCCGAGACGACCGCGTCGAACGGCTCCGGCGGCAACGGCCAACTCTCGAACCGAGCCGTCACCACCTCCACCGACGCGGCCCGGCCAGGTTGCGGCGGGCGACCGAGGCCATGCGCGCGCCCGCCTCGACAGCGGTGATCCGGCAGCCCCGCCCGGCCAGTGGCACCGTCGCCCGGCCGGTTCCGCAGCCCACCTCCAGCACGCGGCTGCCGGGGCGGACACCGGCGAGTTCCGCGAGGCCGTCGTACAGCTCCGGCGGATATCCGGGCCTGGCCCGGTCGTACAGCTCCGCGTCCTCGTCGAAGATCCCGCCCAAATGCACCCGCCGGGACTCCTCGGGCCTGTCGTCGCGTCGCGGACGGTCGGTGTTGTCGGGCATGTGAGCAGGCTAGCGATGTCGGCCCGCTCCTGAGGGGCGCCGGATGAATGGGCGGAAGGCTTTCGGGTGATCAGCGGCGCCGCAGCGACGGGTCGAGGAGCGCGGGCGGGGTGTCGAACTTCTCGTGCGCGGCAAGATCGACACCGGGAGCGACGATCGCGTCGATCGCATCGAGGACGTCGGCGGAGAGCACGGTGTCAGCGGCGGCGAGTTGCGAGTGCAGGTGGTCCAGTGTGCGGGGACCGATGATCGCGCTGGTCACCGCGGGATGGGCGGTCACGAAACCGAGCGCGAGCTGAATCATGGTCAGGCCGGCCTCCTCGGCGACTCCGGCCAACTGCTCGACGGCGTCGAGCCTGGCCCGGTTGGAGGGGATGGTGGTGTCGAAGCGTTCAGGCATGAACGTGGAGCGGCTGGTGCTGATCTCCCGGCCCTCGCGGACCGTACCCGACAGCCAGCCGGAGGCCAGCGGGCTCCACGCCAGCACACCGAGCCCGTACTGCTCGGTCACGGGCAGCACATGGGTCTCGATACCGCGCTGAAGGATCGAGTAGCTGGGCTGTTCGGTGACGTAACGGCCCAGGTGGAACTCGCGGGCGGCCCATTGGGCCTGCACGAGGCGGTAGGCGGGGAAGGTCGAGGAGCCGAAGTAGCGGATCTTTCCCGCGCGCTGCAGGTCGGTCAACGCCGACAGCGTCTCCTCGTCACTGGTGCGCGGGTCCCACCGGTGGATCTGGTAGAGATCGACGTGGTCGACACCGAGACGGCGCAGGCTGTTGTCCAGCTCGGTGACCAGCCAACGGCGGGAACTGCCCTGGTGATTGCGCTCGTCGCCCATCGGCATGTTCGCCTTCGTGGCCAGCACGATGTCGTCGCGGCGGCCGGCGATGGCTTTGCCGACCATCTCCTCCGACTCGCCGTCGCTGTACATGTCGGCGGTGTCGATGACATTGATCCCGCCTTCGAGTGCGGCATCGACGACAGCGGTGGCCTCCTCCTGGGTGGTGCGACCGATCCTGCCGAAGTTCATCGCGCCGAGCGTGAGGGAGCTGACCTGCACGCCGGTACGGCCCAAGGTGCGGTACTGCATGATCGTATTCCTCCATGGCGGGGGAGTGCGGCAGCGGCGCGGATTGGTCGCCGGGCCGCGCTCTGGCATGATGAGTAAACGGAACCTTGCTCCGTTAACGATACGGAACAGTGTTCCGCTTTGGCAAGCCCAACAGTGGACGGAGTGGCGCGGTGAAGGACGGCGACGATGGGACCGGGCGCGCGGCCCGGTCCAAGCGGGCGGACGCCCGGCGGAACGAGGAGACCCTGCTCGACGCGGCCGCCGCGGTGTTCGTCACGTCAGGGGTGGAAGCACCGGTACGCGACATCGCGGCCAGGGCCGGGGTCGGGATGGGCACGATCTACCGCCACTTCCCGACGCGGGCGGACCTCATCATCGCCGTCTACCGACACCAGGTCGAGGCCTGTGCCGAGGCCGGTCCCGCCCTGCTGGACGCCTCCGGGAGTCCGCACGCCGCACTGGGGCAATGGATCGACCTCTTCGTCGACTTCCTGGTGACGAAGCACGGCCTCGCTGCCGTACTGCAGTCCGACGACGCCGGTTTCGACACGCTGCACGCCTACTTCCTCGACCGCCTCGTGCCCGTGTGCACCCAACTGCTCGACGCCGCGGCAGCATCCGGCGAGGTCCGGTCCGATCTGGAGGCCTACGCGCTCATGCGCGGCGTCGGGAACCTCTGCATCGGAGCCGACCGCGATCCCCGGTACGACGCCCGCCGACTGGTCGGACTCCTCGTCGCGGGGCTGCGCCGGCCGCAGTGACCATCGGCCTCGGGGATCGCACCCCCGGTTCGCCGGTGGGGGGCGTCCTCCCCCGAACAGCTCCGCAGGAGCGGACCGGGCGGCGAGGCCGATGACGCGTTCATCGTCCGGGTGCTGGACGAGGACCCCGAGGTCCCGGGAATCCTGGAGGCCAACGGCGGCGCCACCGTCTGGGGCGTGGCGGACTGCTGGACCTCGCCCGTACGATCCTGCTCCTCGAGGAGGGCGCCCGCGCCCTGACGCTGGCCGCGAGCATCGGCGGATCCAGGAACTACGGTCCCGGGGTGCCGGCCCAGCAGTGGACCGCCATGGGGCGCGCCGACGGTCCCCGGGCCCAAGCCCGTATCGCCGAACTCGACGCGGTCGCGGACGGACGGGCGCCCGGTGGAGCACGGGACCGGTGAGCGGTAGGGGCCTTCCGTGAATGCGGAGGTCGGAGGCCCGCGCGGCGTCCCGCCGCGCGGGCCGCCTGGCATGTCTGCGGCCCGCCCCGCCCGCCCCCTCCTGCGCCCAGGTCACACGACCACGTGATTTGCCTAATAGTATTAGGTAAATGCATAATGGGCTCTGTCGAACGGGAGAAATGCATGGTGCGCGCAGGGCTGACCGCGGAACGTCTGACCCGGGCCGGAGCGGAGATGGCCGACGAGGTCGGCTTCGAGCAGGTGACCGTCTCGGCCCTCGCCAGGCAGTTCGATGTCAAGGTCGCGAGTCTGTACTCGCACATCAAGAACTCCCAGGACCTCAGGACCAGGATCGCGCTGCTCGCACTGGAGGAGCTCGCCGACCGTGGCGCCGCCGCCCTGGCGGGGCGGGCCGGCAAGGACGCCCTGGCCGCCCTCGCGAACGTCTACCGCGACTACGCCCACGAGCATCCCGGCCGCTACGCCGCCGCCCAGCTGAGGCTCGATCCGGAGGCGGCTGCCGCCAGTGCCGGCAGCAGGCACGCACAGATGACGCGCGCGATCCTCCGGGGCTACGACCTGCAGGAGCCCGACCAGACCCACGCGGTCCGGCTGCTGGGCAGCTTCTTCCACGGCTACGTCAGCCTGGAGATGGGCGGAGGCTTCAGCCACAGCGCCCCCGACACCCAGGAGACCTGGACCCGGATGATGGACGCCCTCGACGCCCTGCTGCGGAACTGGCCCGCGCCCTGAGACCACTGCCCCACGCACCCGAACGCTTCGACCAACAGGCTGAGACATGTACACCGAGCGCAACTGGATCACCACGCCCGTCACCGCTGACATCCTCCGCGGCGCCCTCGACCTGGAGCACACCGCGCAGGGCCTCCTGCCGCACCGGCTTCCCGCCTGGGCCCGCGCCCAGTGCACCGACGGTCAACTGTCGATGGCGGAGGCCCAGCCCTCCGGCGTACGGCTCGTGTTCCGCACGCGCGCCACCGCCGTCGAACTGGACACGGTGCCGACGAAGCGCGTCTACGTGGGTGCTCCGCCCCGCCCGGACGGCATGTACGACCTGCTCGTCGACGGCCGCCTGACCGGCCGGGCCGGCGTGTCCGGCGGCAACACCCTCACCATCGACATGACCACCGGATCGGTCGTTCACGAGCCCGGCGGGGCAGGCACCCTCCGTTTCGCCGATCTGCCCGACGGCGACAAGGACGTCGAGATCTGGCTGCCGCACAACGAGACCACCCAACTGGTCGCGCTGCGCACCGACGCCCCCATCGAGCCCGCACCGGACACGGGGCGCAAGGTATGGCTGCACCACGGCAGTTCGATCAGCCACGGATCCGATGCCGCAGGCCCCACCGGCACCTGGCCCGCACTCGCCGCGTCCCTCGGCGGCGTGGAACTGATCAATCTGGGCCTGGGCGGCAGCGCGCTGCTCGACCCGTTCACCGCGCGGACCATGCGGGACACCCCCGCG
Organism: Streptomyces sp. NPDC005566; assembly: GCF_040605575.1. Classification (NCBI taxonomy): domain Bacteria; kingdom Bacillati; phylum Actinomycetota; class Actinomycetes; order Kitasatosporales; family Streptomycetaceae; genus Streptomyces; species Streptomyces sp. NPDC005566. The sequence goes on from NZ_JBEXDB010000004.1 coordinate 136,327, forward strand.
GACCTGATCAGCGTCAAGATCGGCATCAATCTGGTCAACACCGACCTGATGCGCCTGCGTGCCTTCGGTCCGGCGGTGCACGGCTTCCTCGACACCATCCGGGAGGGGCACCCGACCACGCCGCTGCTGGTCGTCTCGCCCATCTTCTGCCCGATCCACGAGGACACCCCCGGCCCGGCCGCCCCGGACTTCAGCAACATCGGAGAAGGGAAGCTGAGCTTCCTCGCCACGGGCGATCCTGCGGACCCCACCCGCCTGACGCTCAACATCATCCGGCAGGAACTCGTCCGCATCACCACCGTGCGGGCCGCCGACGACCGCAACCTGCACTACCTCGACGGACGCGAGCTCTACGGTGAGGCGGACTTCGCCGAACTGCCGCTGCCCGACCAGCTCCACCCGGACGCCGCGTCGCACCGTCGCATAGGCGAGCGCTTCGCCGGTGCCGCCTTCGCCGGCACCGGCGTCTTCACGGGCAGCAGCACCTGAACCGGCTGCTGTTCGGTCCGCCGAGTCACGCCCCTCGGGAGCCGAACGTCCGCCGGTACGCCTCGGGCGGCAGGCCCGTGACGCGGGTGAAGTGCCGCCGCAGAGTGGCGGCCGTCCCCATGCCCGTCCACGCCGCGATCCGCTCGATGCCGGCGTCGCTCGATTCCAGCAGCTCCTGCGCCCGCCGCACGCGCTGACTGAGCAGCCACCGCAACGGTGGCGTTCCGGTGACGGCGTGGAAGTGGCGGGCCAGGTTGCGGCTGCTCATGCCCGCCTGCCGGGCCAGGTCCTCCACCGTGAGCGGCTGGTCGAGCCTGGCCAGCGCCCAGGGAAGCAGATCGGCGAGTGGGTGGTCGCGCCCGTGCGTGACGGCCGCCGGAATGAACTGTGCCTGGCCGCCGTCCCGATGGGGCGGGGTGACGAGACGTCTGGCGAGCGCGTTGGCCACCGTCGCCCCGTAGTCGGCACGGACGATGTGCAGGCACAGGTCCATACCCGCGGCCTTCCCCGCCGAGGTGAGAACGTTGCCCTCGTCGGTGAAGAGCACTCCGGCATCGACCCTGACGCGCGGGTACCGCGCGGCGAGCAGGTCCGTATGGGCCCAGTGCGTGGTGACTCGGCGTCCCTCCAGGAGCCCGGCCGCGGCCAGGACGAAAGCCCCGGTGCACAGGGACACGATCCGTGCTCCCGCCGCGTGGGCGGTACGGACGGCGTCGACCAACTCCTCCGGCGGGTCCCCGTCGACGCCACGCCACGCCGGGACGACCACCGTGTGCGCGTCGGCCAGGGCTTCCAGCCCCCGTGAGGCCTCGGCCCGGAACCAGCTCCCGACGCGGGCCCCGTCCGTACCGCAGACGCTGAAGGAGTACCACGGGCGGGCGGCGAGGTCGGAGTGGTCCGTGCCGAAGACCTCGCAGGCCGCGGCGGCCTCGAAGAGCATGCTGCCCTCGGTGAGCACCATCACCACTGTTCGCATGTCCGAAACTGTACGCCCCTCGTCGTTTCAGCCGCTGGTGACGTACTGGGTGGGCGTAGATCATTGCGGGCAGGGGCACTTCGCCCTCCGGAGACCAGGAGTCAACGATGAGCTACGCCCCTTCCGCATCTGCCGCACCGTCCGCCGGGAACCGCTCCGGGCGGCCGGTGGTTGCCGTGCTCGGCGCCTACGGCCACACCGGCCGCTTCGTCGTGGCGGAGCTGCTGCGCCGGGGCCTGACACCCCTTCTTGTCGGGCGGGACCGCCAGAAGCTCGACGCGCTGCGCGGCACGGACGGCGACCTGTCCGTGCGTGTGGCGTCCACAGAGGACCCGGCGTCCCTCGACCGTGCCCTCGACGGTGCGGCGGCAGTCGTCAACTGTGCAGGACCGTTTGTCGCTACGACTCCTGCCGTCGCCCGGGCGGCGCTCCGTGCAGGCATCCCGTACCTTGACGTCGCGGCCGAACAGGGCGTCACCGCCGCCCTGTTCGACACCTACGGCGACAGCGCCCGGGAGGCGGGCGTCCTCCTCGTGCCGTCCCTGGCCTTCTACGGCGGCCTGGGTGACCTCCTCGCCACCGCGGCCCTGGGCGACTGGCCGGACGCCGACGAAGTCACCCTTGCCTATGGCCTCGACAGCTGGCACCCGACTCCCGGCACACGGCTCACGGGTGAGACCAACGCCGGGCAGCACCTCACGTACACGGGAGGGCGGCTCCAGCCCTTCAACTACTCCCAGGACGTCTTCCCGTGGCGTTTCCCGGAGCCGTTCGGCACCCAGGACGCCAGCGCGTTCGCGACGGCCGACCAGGTCACCCTCCCGCGCCACGTGCGGACGCCGGAGGTGCGCGCGGTGATGAACCTCGCGCCACTGCAGGACATCCGTGCCGCGGAGACCCCGGCGCCCGTACCCGCCGACGAAAGAGGGCGCTCCGCACAGAACTTCCTCGTCGAGGCGGTCGTCCGCCGTGGCCGTGAGACACGCCGAGCCGTCGCAGGAGGGCGCGACATCTACGCCGTCACGGCGCCGCTCGTGGTGGAAGCGGTCGCGCGCATCCTCGACGGGCGCTGCAAGGCGACGGGTGTGGCCGGTGTGGGTGAGGCGTTCGACGCCGTGAGCTTCCTGCGTGCGCTGACGCCCGAACACCTCACCCGGCTCGACCTGCCGGCCGACGAGGACCGGTGAGCTCAGCGGGCGTCCGCCGGCATGCCGCGGAACGTACGCCGGTAGGCGAGCGGAGTCACGCCGATGGCCGTGTGCAGGTGCTGACGCAACGACGTGCCGGTGCCGAAGCCGACCTGCGCGGCGATGTCGTCCACCGGGAGATCGCTGGACTCGAGCAGGTGGCGTGCTCGGGCGACCCGCTGCTGGATCAGCCAGCGGCCCGGACTCATTCCCACCTCGTCGCCGAAGCGGCGGGCGAAGGTACGCAGGCTCATGCGCGCGTGGCCGGCGAGTTCGGTCAGGCTCAGGGGCTCGTACAGGTGCTCCAACGCCCACTGGCGGGTGGCGGCCGTACTGTTCGCGGACGCCCCGGGCACGGGCTGCTCGATGTACTGGGCCTGCCCGCCGTCCCGCCACGGCGGAACGACGCAGGCGCGCGCGACGTGGTTGGCGACGGCGCTGCCGTGGTCCTTGCGCACGAGGTGCAGGCACACGTCCACTCCTGAGGCCGCACCCGCCGACGTCAGCACGTCGTCGTCGTCGACGAAGAGCACGTCCGGATCCAGCGCGATGTGAGGGAACCACTCCTGGAAGAGCCGGGTGACGGCCCAGTGCGTCGTGGCCGGCCGACCGTCGAGCAGTCCGGCCGCGGCGAGGACGAAGGCGGCCGTGCAGATCGACACGATGCGCGTGCCCGTCGGTACGGACGCGAGGGCCGCAGCGACCGGCGGCGGTACCTCCCGGGTGATGCGCGAGGTGTCGAAGGGCGGGATCACCACGGTGTCGGCCTCGGCCAGTGCCTCCGGTCCCTGTTGGACACTGATCGAGAAGTCGGAGTTGGTGTGCACCGGACGTCCGTCGACGGTGCAGGTCACGACCTCGTACAGGCCCCCTGCGGCCCCGAAGACCCGGCTCGGAATACCCAGCTCGAACGGGTACACGCCGTCCAGTGCGAGCACGACGACGCGGTGTGGACGTCCCATGGCAGAATCCTGTCGAAAGGTGGCAATCATGCCATGGTACTCAACCGGTGGTGCCGCGAAGCTGGACGTATGAGTCACAGCACAGCGAACAGCGCTGCCCCCGCCGCCACCATGCGCGCCATCAGCCAGAACACCTACGGAACCCCGGACGTCCTCGAGGAGGTCCGCCTGCCGCTGCCCGCCCCCGGACCGAGCCAGATTCTGGTCGCCGTCCGCGCGGCCGGCGTCAACCCCACCGACTGGAAGCACCGTGAGGGCGGCATGTTCCTCGACCGGCTGCCGCTCGTCCTCGGCTGGGACGTCTCCGGGACCGTCGAGGCCGTCGGCTTCGGCGTCACCCTGTTCAAGCCCGGTGACGAGGTCTTCGGAATGCTTCCGTACCCGTACGGACTCGGCTCCCACGCCGAGTACGTGAGCGGGCCGGCGCGGGCCTTCGCCCACAAGCCGGCCGGTATCGACCACGTCCAGGCCGGAGCCCTCCCGCTGGCCGCCCTCACCGCGTACCAGGCACTCGTCGACACCGCCGGGGTCCGGGCCGGGCAGCGGGTTCTCGTCCACGCGGCCGCGGGCGGCGTCGGCCACCTCGCCGTCCAGATCGCCAAGGCCCGCGGCGCCTACGTCATCGGCACCGCGAGCGGCGCCAAGCACGACTTCGTGCGCTCCCTCGGCGCGGACGAGGTGATCGACTACCGCAGCGTCGACTTCGCCGAAGTGGTTCAGGACATCGACGTCGTCCTCGACCCCCTGTCCGGCGACACCCGGGCCCGCTCCCTCGGCGTCCTGCGCACCGGCGGCATCCTCGTCTCCCTCCTGCCGGGGACCGACCCGGGCGAGGCGGACAGGGCGGCCGAGCTGGGCGTGCGTGTCGTCTCCATGCTCGTGGAGGCGGACCGGGCCGGCATGGAGGCGATCGCGAGCCTCGTGGCAGCGGGCTCCCTGCGTGCCCATGTCGAGGCCGCCTTCCCGCTCGCCGAAGCGGCGAAGGCCCATGCCCTCGGAGAGACCGGCCGGACCACCGGCAAGATCGTTCTGGTCGTCGGGCCCCAGGACGTCTGACCGGGCCCCGAGGTCGTGGCCGGACCGGGCGTCCGGCCACGACCTCGGGCGCACGCCGTCCGCCCCGTCGACAGGCCGCCCGGATCAGGTTAGCGTTACCTAAGTTCCGGCCGGTCGCCCGCCATCCGAGCGGCGGACAGCCCTGCCCAAGTGCCGGGCACGGACGACGAGATGGCCGCGACCTGCGACGACCGGTGACTGACTGCCCATGCTCTCCACGAGGCTGACGAACGCACACATCCTCACCATGGACCCGGACCGCCCCGTCGCCCACGAACTGGGCATCTGGAACGGCCTGATCGTGGGACTCGACGACGAGGCGGCCGCCCTCCCCGCACGTGAGGTCATCGATCTCCAGGGCGCCACCGTGCTGCCCGGTTTCATCGACAGCCACGTACACCTGGCATGGACCGGTCTCAGAGCGAGCACGCCCAGCGTCGCCCCCTGCGAGCGGGTCGAGGACGTCCTCGCCGTCGTCGCGGAGGCCGTCACGCGGACACCTGCGCCCGGTGCGTGGGTCGACATCGCCGGCTACGACCAACGGGCCCTGGGACGCCATCTGACCGCCGCCGAACTGGACCGGGTCAGCCAGGGGCGCAAGGTGTTCCTGATGCACGACTCCGGACACGCCTGCGTGGTCAACAGCGCGGTCCTGGAGCTCCTCCCGGCCGGAGTGCCGCAGCAGGAGGGCTTCCTGGCGGAAGGCGCCATGACCGCGGCACGCGGACTGCGCCTGCCGTACTCCCAGGAGGAGCTCGCCGACGCGATCGAGTACGCGGCCCGCGGCTGCCTCGCCGAGGGCATCACCGCGTGCGCGGAAGCGGGCATCGGTGGCGGCCTCCTGGGCAACAGCCCGGTCGAAGCCGGGGCGTACCAACTGCTCCGGGACCAGGGCCGGCTGCCCCTGAGGGTCCAGCTCATGGCCGCGGGAGACACCCTGCGGCCACGCGCCGCGCACCGCGACGACGGCATTTCGCGGGCCATGGACCTGGGCATTCGCACCGGGTTCGGCGACGGCTGGCTCTCGCTGGGGGCGCTCAAGATCTACACCGACGGCGGGATGATGGCGCGCACCGCGGCGCTCACCTCCCCGTACGAGGGCATGACCCACACCGGGCAGCTCCAGGACGACCCCGGCCGTCTCACGGACCTCATCGTGGACGGCCACCTCGCCGGCTGGCAGCTCGCCGTCCACGCCATCGGCGACCGTGCCGCCGACCTGGCGCTGGACGCGCTGGAGCGGGCGCAACGGCTGAGGCCCCGGCCGGACGCGCGCCACCGCGTCGAGCACGCCGGGCTGATCAGGCCCGATCAGCTGCCGCGCTTCGCCCGCCTCGGCGTGAGCGCCGTGATCCAGCCCAACTTCCTGCGCTACTTCGGCGACGACTACGCGGCCGTCATGGGGGAGGAGCGAGCGGCGTGGATGTACCGGGGCCGGGGATTCCTCGACCACGGCGTCACACTCGTGGGCAGCTCCGACCGGCCCGTCACGGACGGTGCGCCGCTGCGCGCGATCCAGTTCATGGTCGAGCGTGCCTCCGCCTCCGGCCTGCTGATCGGACCGGGCGAAGGCATCACCGTCGACGAGGCCCTGCGTGCCTACACCGTCGCCGGTGCCCACGCCTGCCGGTGGGACGACACCGCCGGCACCCTCAGCCCGGGCAGACGCGCCGACCTCGTGGTGCTCGGGGACGATCCGAGGCGCGTCGACCCCTCGCGCATCGGAGACATCGAGGTCGTAGCCACGTACGTGGCCGGCCGTGACACCAAGGAGACGGGAAAGCCGTGAGTGGACGAACGGAAGCACCCGAACGATGGGCAGGGCTGTGGCAGAAGACGCCCGCGCCGGCCGCCCGGTGGGTCATCTGGAACACGGACGGGGCGAGCATGGTCTTCGACAGGGAGCTCAACATGCCTGCCGAAGTGGCCGATACGGACCTGCGTGAGGTCCTGCGCAGAATGCGGGAGGCCGGGGCGCCGGAGGACGACGAGTATCCGGGCCGCGCGTGCGCCTAGCGGGCGCACCACTTCGCCCGTCGACCACCGTGCAATATCCGGTTGCTCCGGCCGTACGCCGTTGGCAGACTCCTGGCCATGATCGCCTTCACCGCCCATGACGGTACCGAGCTTGCCTGCCATGCGTTCGGAGAGGGCGCTCCGGTGCTCTGCCTTCCCGGCGGACCGATGCAGGACTCCGTGTACCTGGGGAACCTCGGCGGCCTCGCCGCGCACCGGCAGCTGATCATGCTGGACCTGCGCGGAACCGGACGGTCGGCCGTACCCGAGGATGTCTCCTCCTACCGCTGCGACCGGCTCGTCGACGACGTGGAATCCCTGCGCGTGCACCTGGGCCTCGACACGGTGGACGTCCTCGCGCACTCGGCCGGCGCCAATCTGGCCGTGCTGTACGCGGAGCGCCACCCGGAGCGCGTCGGCAGGCTCGCGCTGATCGCGCCGAGCGTCATGGCCGTCGGCATCACGATCACGGGAGAACTCCGGCGCGGGACCGCCCGCCTCCGCCGGGACGAGCCGTGGTTCCCCGAGGCCTTCGCCGCCCTGGAAGCGATCGTTGCCGGCAGCGCGACCCCCGAAGCGTTCGAAGCCATCGCCCCGTTCTTCCACGGCCGCTGGGACGAAGCGGCCAAGGCGTTCCGGGCCGCGGAGCCCGCTCAGAAGAACGCGGAGGCGGCGGGCGTGTTCGCGGCCGAGGGCGCCTTCGATCCGGACACCACCCGGGCGGCGCTCGCACGGTTCCCCGGGCCTGTCCTCCTGTTGGCAGGAGAGGTCGACCTCAACTCCCCACCGCCCGCGGTGAACGAGTTCGCCGGTCTGTTCCCGCACGCCGAGCTGGTCGTTCAGTCCGGGGCCGGGCACTTCCCGTGGCTCGACGATCCCGACGCGTTCGTGGCGTCCACCGCGGCATTCCTCGGATGAGGGACGCCACACCGCTGATCACGCCGTGGTCGGTTCCTCGTCGGAATGGATGATCGAGACCTCGAGCTTGCGCAGCAGTCGCGCCAGCTGGCGGCACTCGGACGGCGAGAGCCCGCTGAGCATCCGGCGTTCGTTGTCGAGGTGTTCAGAGAACACGGTGTCCACCGTCGACAGGCCCTTGTCGGTCAGACGGGAGTAGACGACCCGGCGGTCGTCGGCGTCCCGCTCGCGAACGATGAGACCGTCCTTCTCCAGGCGGTCGATCCGCAGCGTCACTCCTGCCGATGACACCAGTCCGGTGTCCGCGAGCTGACCTGCCGTCAGCCGGAAGGGCGCTCCGGACCGCCGTAGAGCGGTCAGCACGTCGAAGCCGGCCACGGAAAGACCGTGACGCTCGATCGACGCCGTCAGCCTGGTGCTGTAGCGCAGGAAGGAACGGTGGAGGCGCGCGAGGACCTCGAGGGGACTGGTGTCCAGCTCGGGGCGTTCACGTGCCCAGTCCTCGATCACGCTCGCGACGGCGTCCCGGTCCACCGGCTTCGATGCAGCCATGCCCATCCCCTCGTACAGCGCCCGCCACTTGTCACGGCACTGAGAATCTTACCGCTGAGGCGATGGGCCGGACCGGGGGAGGGGCCGGACAGCCCGCATCACCTGCGGGAACGTCGCCTCAGCAGCTGGATCACCACGACCGTGACCAGCACCGCCGCCGTCGGCACGGCTGCCTTCCTGAGCAGTACGGGCAGCACCGCCGCTCCGAGGTCCACCGCCTCCGGCTCGGACGGGAACCGGGCGGACGGCATCGCCGCGCCCGCCGCCGCAGTGACGGAACCGGAGTCCCCGGAGCCCCGCAGCAGCTCTTCGAGACGGGTGGCGAACTGCTGGACGATGCGGTCGCCGACCTCCGTCATGATGCCCCGGCCGAACTGGGCGGGACGGCCGGTGATGTCGAGGTCCGTACGTACACGCACCCGGGTGCCGAGCGGGTCGGCGGCCAGCGTCGCGGTGACCGTGGCCGACGCGGTACCCGAGCCCCGGGTCTCGCTCCCGCTGAGGTCGAGGTGCATCGAACGGGCGGACCCGTCGCGGCTGACGGTGCCCTCGCCGCGGTAACTCATCTGCACCGCGCCGACCTTGACCTTGACGCGGCCGGTGAACGAGTCACCGTCGAGGGTGTCCAGCACGGCGCCGGGCATACACGGTGCGACCCGGTCGAGGTCGAGGAACAGCTTCCAGGCGTCGTCGGGACCTGCCGGGACGGTGAAGGAGTGGTCGAGTTGCATGGGTGTCCAATCGGAGGAGCTGCCGGCCGGGCCGGAATGAGGGAGGTCCGGCCGCGGCGGTCACGCGGAGTCATCAACGGGCCGGATTCAGGTGCGGAACAGGTCGGGCGCTGCACGGGCTCACGTGCGGAACGGGTCAGGTGCTGCCCGGGCTCACATGCGGTCGGCCGTACGGATCAGGTCACGGACCCGGCTGGGGGAGAGCGGCCCGCGGCGTACGACCACGCCGAAGGGGCGCAGCGCGTCCTCGACGGCACCGGCCAGCACCGCTTGTGGGGCGATCGCGCCGCCCTCTCCGAGCCCCTTGACCCCGAGATCGTTCATCGGGCTGGGGGTGAAGGTCTCGTCCATGTCGAGGTCGGGTATCTCCGAGGACGTGGGCACCAGATAGTCCATGTACGTGCCGGTGCGGGGCTGGCCGTCGGGGCCGTAGACCATCTCCTCGTACAGGGCACCGCCGATCCCCTGAGCGATGCCGCCGGTGACCTGGCCCTCCGCGATCATCGGGTTGACGATGTTGCCCGCGTCGTGGACGACGACGTAGTGCAGGATCTCGATGCCGCCGGTGTGCGCGTTGACCTCGACGACCGCCGCCTGTGCTCCGGCCGAGACCGCGAAACCCGGTGGGCGGAAGTGCACGGTCTCGCTGATCTCCGTGCCGTACCGCCCGTCGGCGGGTTCCGGGGTGCCGGGCAACGGTGCGCGCCCGGCCAGCTCGGCCAGACCGATGGACGGGCCGCCCGGCTCCTTGGACGACACGACGCCGTCGTGCAGGCCGAGTCCGTCCGCGTCGACGCCGAGACGGCGCGCCGCCGCTTCGACGATCTTCTCGCGGACCAGCCGACCGGCCCGGTGGGTGGCGTTGCCCGCGTTGACCAGGGCCCGGCTGGCGATGGTGCCCACACCGAACGGGGTGGCCTCCGTGTCCCCGCCGACCACATCGATGGCATCGAACGGCACCCCGATGGCGTCCGCGGCGATCTGTGCCATGGAGGTGCGGTGCCCCTGTCCCTGGGAGGGGGCGCCGATGGCGAGGCGCACCCTGCCGCTGGGGGCGACGTCGATCCGGGCGGTCTCGAACGGTCCGAGGCCGGTGGCCTCGATGTACATGGCGAATCCGATGCCGACGTACTTTCCGTCACGGTCACCTGCGCGCTGCCGTGCGCGCACCCCCTCGACATCGGCCTTGGCCACGGCGCGGCGCAGCAGTTCGGGATAGTCCCCGGAGTCGTACGTCTGCGGTCGGCCCGAGCGGTCCACGAGTCCGGTCGCGTACGGCATCGCGTCCGGCCCGACAAGGTTGCGTGCCCGCAGCTCCTCCGGCTCGATCCCCAGTTCCGCGGCCAGCCTGTCCATCGCGCGTTCCATGGCGAAGACCGTCTCCGGGCGTCCGGCTCCCCGGTAGGGCGTGGCGAAGGTGGTGTTGGTGAGCACACCGACCACGTCGATGTCCACGTTGGGGATGCGATAGGGGCCCAGCAGATGGCAGAGCGAGTTGTACGGCACGACGAGGCCGGTCATGTTGTAGGCGCCGAAATTGACGGTGATCCGGTCACGTACGGCGATGATCAGGCCCTCGGAGTCCGCGGCGAGCTCGATGCGGTGGATCTGCTCGCGGGCGTGGGAGGAGGCGGTGAGGTTCTCGTTGCGGTCCTCGCGCCACAGCACGGGGCGGCCGATGCGGCGAGCGGCATGGGGGACGATGAGTTCCTCGACGTAGAGGATGCCCTTCTGGCCGAAACCGCCGCCGACGTCGGCCGCGATGACGTGGACGGCTGCGGGTTCCAGCCCCAGGGTGTGTGCGATGGCGTCCCGCAGCCGGTGCGGGGTCTGGGTGCCCGACCAGACGGTCAGCCGGCCGCTGTACGGCTCCACCTGGGCCGAGATCGCGCGGGTCTCGATCGGGGAGGCGACGTACCGGTGGGCCTCGAACCGCTCGCTCACCACGGTGTGCGCGCGGGTGAACGCCGCGTCCGGGTCGCCGACACGGGCGGCGACGGTGACCGCCGTGTTGTCGGGCAATTCCTCGTGCAACCGAGGCGCGTCAGGGGTAAGGGAGAGCTCGGGGTCGACGAGCACGGCCAGCGGGGAGTAGCGCACGTCGACGAGTTCCAGGGCGTCCTCGGCGAGGTAGCGGTTCTCGGCGAAGACCACGGCGACGGGCTGGCCGACGTAGAGGACCTTGTCGGCGGCGAGCAGCGGCATGGGAGTCATGCGGACCACCGGGTCCAGGAGTTCGGCGAGCCCCGGCGGGGTGCGCAGCTCCTCCTTGTTCAGCATCGCCGGAAGGTCCGCCACGTCGTCGCCGGTCCAGACGGCGACGACGCCGGGTGCGGCCAGCGCCGCGCTCACGTCGACGGAGTCGATGCGGGCGTGAGCGTGCGGACTGCGCAGGAAGGCGGCCTCGACGGCGCCGGGCAGGGCGATGTCGTCGACATAGCGGCCGTTGCCGCGCAGCAGCCGGTCGTCCTCGACGCGCGGGACGGAGCGGCCTATCCAGCTCCCGTCGCCGGGCCGGTGCGGGTGGGAATCCTGGGACATGCGGGTCACTCCCCGAATCGCTCGTCGAGTGCCTGGCACACGGCACGGCGGATGTTGCGGTAGCCGGTGCACCGGCACAGGTGCCCGCTGAGTGCGTCGGCGACCTGCTCCTTGTCCGGGCGCTCCGGCTGCTCGGTGAGGGCGGTCGCCGTCATCACGAACCCGGGCGTGCAGAAGCCGCACTGCATGCCGTGGCACTCGTGGAAGGCCCGCTGCACGGAGGTGAGCGGGGCGTCGCCGGGGGTGAGGCCCTCGACCGTGCGGATCTCGGCGCCCCGGCACTGCACGGCCAGAGTCAGACAGGTACGCACCGGTTCGTCGTCGACGAGGACGGTGCAGGCGCCGCAGACCCCGTGTTCGCAGCCGACGTGCGTACCGGTGAGACCGAGCCGGTCGCGCAGGAAGTCGCTGAGGAGCAGCCGGGACTCGACCTGGGCGCTGACCGGACGGCCGTTGACGGTGAGGGAGATCTCGTGCCAGGCGGAGGGCTCGGCGAGAGGCGGCGTACGCGCCGCGAGCGGGGTGGGGACGGACGGGGTCATCAGCAGCGCTCCCAGGCGGTGGTGCAGGCGCGGACGAGGAGATGAGCGGCGCCTTCGCGCCGGTACTCGGCGGAGGCATGGATGTCGTCGGAGGGGGCGAGCCCGGCCAGAGCGGCGTCGGCCGCCGCGGCGAGGGCCTGCCCGCCGGCATTGCTGCCGACGAGTGCGTCCTCGGATGCGGCCAGCCGTACGGGGACGGGGGCCGCGCCGCTGAAGACCACACGGGCGGTCCGGACCGTGCCCGTCCCGGCGCTCCGTTCCAGCACGACGGCCACGCCGACGGTGGCGAAGTCGCCGTGTCTGCGGGTGAGTTCCTCGAAGGCCCAGCCGTGACCCGCCGGGAGCGGGGGGAACACGACCTCGGTGAGGAGTTCGTCCGCCTCGACCGCCGTGGAGAAGGTCGCGACGAAGAAGTCCTCGGCGGTGACGGTACGCGTACCGCGAGGCCCGGTGATCACGAACCGTGCGTCCAGGGCGAGGGCCGCGGTGGGCAGCTCGGCGGCCGGGTCGTGGTGGGCGAGGCTGCCGCAGACGGTGCCGCGGTTGCGGATCTGCGGGTGGCCGATCTGCTCGATCGCGGCGGCCAGCAGGGGCCACCCGTCCCGTACCGCAGGGTCGGCGGCCGCGCGGGCCTGCCGCACGGCCGCTCCGATGCGGAGGTTGCCTTCCGTGTCGACGTGAAGGCGCCCGAGCTCCGGGATGCGGGTGATGTCGACGAGCAGCTCGGGTCTGGCGAGGCGCATGTTCAGCATGGGGATCAAGGACTGGCCGCCCGCCACGACCTTGGCCTCCCGCTCCTCGTCGGCGAGGAGGGCGACCGCCTCGCCGACGGTGCTGGGGGCGGTGTAGTCGAAGGATGAGGGTTTCAACCTGCTGCCACCGTTCCTCTCTGGTCGTCGTCGCGCCGTTCCGTTCGACACGTACAGATCTATCTAGTACCTAAAATGATTTACACTAAAGTTTCTTCTTGGCAAGAGGCTGTCCGAGATTTCCCAGTCCGAGGTGAGCGACGTGCGACACATCTTCGAGCAGGCGGACGCCTGGCAGCGCGACGGAATCCGCTTCGCCATGGCGACCGTTCTGCGGACCTGGGGCTCGGCGCCGCACGCGCCGGGCGCGTCGATGCTGGTGTCCGAGGACGGCCGTATCGTCGGCAGCGTCTCCGGCGGCTGCGTCGAAGCCGCCGTCTGCGCGATCGCGGAGGAGGTGCTCGCGGGCGCCGCCCCGACCGTCGAGCGCTGGGGCGTCGGTGACGAGGACGCCTTCGCGGTGGGTCTGACCTGTGGCGGCACGATCGAGGTGCTGATCCGTGAGGTGGGGCCCGAGGTGCCGCTCGGCCGTGTCGCCTCCGATCTGGCGGCCGGCGTACCGGTGGCTCTGGTCACTCCCCTCGACGGCGGCGGACTGGCCGTCGGCGGTGGGACGGTGACCGGCTCCCTGGGTGACCCGCATGCGGACAGAGCGGCGGTCCTGGCCGCCGAGGGCATGCTCGGACGGGCCGTGAGTGGGCTCGTGACCAGCGGAAACGATGCGGCCGACGGCGCTGCCTGCGGGCCGGAGAGGGAGCTGCTGGTGCAGTCGTTCGCCCCCCGGCCGCGGCTGCTGATCTTCGGCGCGGCCGAGTTCGCCCGGCCCCTGGCGGGCATCGGCGCCGCGCTCGGGCACCGCGTGACGGTCTGCGACGCCAGGCCCGCCTTCGCGGCGCCCGAGCGCTTTCCCGGCGCCGACGAGGTGGTCACCGACCGGCCCGAGCGATGGTTCCGCACCCAGGAGGATCTGGTCGACCCGGGGACCGCGGTGATCGTGCTGACCCACGACCACCGCTTCGACGTGCCGGTCCTCGCGCTCGCGCTGCGCAGCCGGGCCGGATACGTGGGCGCCATGGGCAGCCGCCGTACGCATCAGGACCGGCTCGAACGACTGCGTGCGGCCGGCACCACCGAGGCGGAGATCGCACGGCTGCGTTCCCCGGTCGGCCTGGATCTCGGCGGCCGGGGACCCGAGGAGACAGCCGTGTCGATCATGGCCGAGATCATCGCGGTGCGGCGTGGCGGCAGCGGACTTCCACTCACCTTCCGGTCCGGCCCCGTGCACACAGTGTGACCATTTTTGAACGACTGTTTTTATGAACACTCGTTTAATGTGAGGCCTGTGGATCCGATGAGCAAGGGCCGTCGACGAGCGGCCGGAAGTCCCGCCCCCGATGCCGGGCAGTCGGCGGCAGCGCCGCGCCGCCCCGGCTCCCACGACCCGGAAGGCAATCGACGCGCGGTCCTCGATGCTGCCCGCCGGTTGTTCGGCGCGCACGGCTACAAGGGTGTCGGGGTCCGCGCCATCGCGGCCGAGGCCGGGGTGACACCGGGCCTGGTGATGGCGTACTTCGGCACCAAGGACGGGCTGTTCCGCGAGGCGGTCGGGGGTGGAGCGGGTGTCAGCGGCGATGTGCTCGGTGCCGACGCCACGGGTGATCTGCCGGCTGCCCTGGCCCGGGCCTACCTGGAACGGTGGGACCGGCTGCCGGCCGACGATCCCTGGCCCGCTCTGATCCGTTCGGCGGTCAGCCACCCGCCGAGTGCGGAACTGCTGCGCACGATCCTGGAGAAGCAGGTCGGCGAACCGCTCGCGCGGCTGCTCGGCGACTCGGCCGAGGCGGAGGTGCGCATCGCCATGATCCGCAGCGTTCTCTTCGGCGTGATCATGGAACGCTATGTCTTCGCGCATGATCCGGCGGTTTCCGTCCCGACCGGGGAACTCGCTCCCGCGCTGACGGACGTGCTCACCACCGCCTTCGGCGACGCCCTCCGTTCCGCCCGCGGCCAGGAACACGGCACCCAGGGTTCCGGCGGGGCCTCGTCCACCCGCCCCGAGATGCCGGAGACCGGGCACCCGGAGGCCGGGCACCCGGAGGCCGGGCACCCGGAGGCCGGGCACCCGGAGGCCAGGCACCCGGAAGCCGGACAGCCGGACGCCCGGCGCCCGGAAGCCTGGCGGTCCGCGCAAGCAGCACCCCCTGGCGCGGACGATTCCGCCTCGTCCCTGTTCGACAGCCTCAGCGAGTGCGCCAGGCGTCATCAGGAGCTCGTCGGCAGGACCGTCCGGGCGTATGGCATCACTCCGCCCGCCTACGAGGTGCTTGCCACGCTGCGCGACGCGGGTGAGCCCCACCGCCGGACCATGGGCGAGGTGGCGGCCGCAGGCACCGTCCGTGCGGGCGGCCTCACCCAGCACGCGGACCGTCTGGAGGCGGTGGGCCTGATCCGGCGTGAGCGCGACGCCGATGACCGCCGGATCGTCCGGCTGTGCCTCACTCCCGAGGGCATCGCGCTGTCCGACCGGGTCTCCGCCGCACGGTCCGCCCAGGAGCGCGAACTGCTCGCCGGGCTGGGGATTGCGGACCGGCGCCGGCTGGCCGGGCTGCTCGGCACCCTGGGGCACACGCTGGGGGCCGGAGTCCCGGAGCAGTGATCACTGCTCCGGGACACCGGCCCCTCACCTGGAATTCCGGGTGCGTCAGGAGTTGAGCTCCTCCAGTGTTTTGCCCTTGGTCTCGATCGCGAACCAGGCGATCGCGGCGCCCACCGCGGCCACCACGGCGAGCTGGGCGAAGACGAGCCCCAGGCTGCCGCCGGCTCCGATGATCGCGCCCACGGTCACCGGGCCGAGAATGACGCCGCACCGGTTCCACAGGCCACCGAACGCCGCCCCCTTGGCCCGGTTGGCCGTCGGGTACAGCTCGGGGGAGTACAGGTAGAGACCCGCGTTGATCGCGTACAGGAAGAACGTCGTGCACGAGGCGAAGACGGCGACCTGGCCGCCCGAGGTCGCGCCGAGCAGGGCGAGCACGCCGAGTGAGAGAACAGTGCCCACGAGCGCGCTCATCAGGGCGGGCCTCCGGCCGAGGCGGTCGATCACCATAGCCATGATGAACGTACCGAGCAGACCGGTGACGTTGCTGAGCAGGGTGTAGACGAGTGCGGTGGTCAGATCCAGGCCGAACTGCTTCGTGTAGAGCGACGGCAACCAGGTGGAGATGCCGTGGTTCACGTAGTAGGCAACGAACCACAGGCCTGACAGGACCGCCGTGCGCCGCAGGTAGCGGCCCTGGAACAGGTCGCGCAGACGGCCCTGGGAGGCCTCGTCGGGGGCGCCGGCGGCCGGTGCGGGCAGCGGCTCGGCGGTGGCGCGGGCAACCTCGGCCTCGATGAGGCTGATGGCTTCCTCGGCCTCCTGCGTACGTCCACGGGCCAGCAGCCAGCGCGGGGATTCCGTGACGTGGCGCGGAAGCGCGGCGGCGATCAGCACCGGGAGGCCGCCGACGACGAACATCGCGCGCCATCCGAAGTTGGGCACCACCCAGACGGCGAGCAGGGTGGCGGCCGCCAGACCGGCAGGGAAGATCATCTCGTACAGCAGGACGAAGCGGCCCCGCTTGTCGGAGCGGGCTATCTCGTTGATGTACGTAGCCGCGACGGGCACGACGCCGCCGATGCCGAGACCCTGGACGAACCGGAAGAGCGAGAAGGTCTCGATGCTGCCCGAGAAGGCGACGGCGAGGCTGGCGAGGCCGGTGATCGCGACGCCCAGGGCGACGGTGCGCACTCGGCCGATCCGGTCGCCCAGCCAGCCCGCGGCGACGGCGCCGAGCAGCATGCCGATGGAGGCGGAGGTCACGGCGAAGGTGGCCTGGCCGGTGGTCAGGTTCCATTCCTTCATCAGGACGGGCAGTGCGGAGGCGGCCAGCAACTGGTCGAACGCCTCGAAGAACGTGACGGCGCCGATCAGGAACCGGACTTTGACGTGCCAGCGCGATTGCGGCAGTCGTTCGAGTCTCGCGGCTATGGAGCCGAGGGCTGGCTTGCCGGCCACAGTCGTCATGGAGGGGTTCCTTCCGCGGGCAGAGCAGTTGCGGAGACAGTAGGTTCCAGTATCTAAGCGGTCAATGGTTAAGAGCTTAGGAATCTTGCTTCCGGCAACTTGGTGTTCATCATCGACGCCACGGAGGGCGTGCTCAAGGCATGGAAGGCAACGATTTCACCCCGGGTCCTTGCGGAAAAATAGTTAAGCACTTAGATTTCTAGCACTTCGACGGTTTCGAGTGACGGAACGCACCCCGTGCTCCCTCACCTGCGGCCCAGCCCTGCCCGCCACCTCGCCCGGAGGTACACCCGTGCCGCACATCCCCACCGACATCCTGATCGCGGGCCAGTGGCGACGCGGAGCGGGCGAGCTGCTCGACACCGTCGACCCGGCGACCGGCCTCGTCCTCGCCACCCTCCACACCGCCTCCGCCGACGAGGTCGACGAAGCGGCCGAAGCCGCGGCGAAGGCAGTCGCCGACCCGGTCTGGCGGGACCTGCTCGCCCATGAGCGCGCCCGGCTGCTGCACCGCATCGCCGAGCTGACCGAGGAGGCGGCGGACGACCTCGCCGCACTCCAGACCGCCGACACCGGCAAGACGCTCACCGAGACCCGCGCCCTCGCGCTCAGTGCGGCAGGCACCTTCCGCTACATCGCGGCAGCTCTGGAGACCGCCGAGGACTCGGTCACGCCGTCCCGCGGCCCGTACGTCACGATGAGCGCGTACGAGCCGCTGGGAGTCGTCGGCGCGATCAACCCCTGGAACTCTCCCGTCGCCAGCGACGCGCAGAAGATCGCGCCCGCCCTCGCCGCCGGGAACGCGGTCCTGCTCAAGCCGGCCGCCTGGACACCCCTCGTCTCCCTCGCCCTCGGCCGCCTGATCACCCAGGCCCTCGACGAGTTCCGCCTGCCCACCGCCCTGTTGTCGGTACTGCCGGGCAGCGGCCGGGTGGTCGGTGACGCCGTCGTACGCCACCCCCTCGTCGCCCGCATCGGTTTCACAGGCGGTACGGAGACCGGTCGTTCCATCGCCACGCTCGCCGCCCGGAAGCTCATCCCCGTCTCCCTGGAGCTCGGCGGCAAGTCGCCGACGATCGTCCGCGCCGACGCCGACATCGAGCAGGCCCTGGCCGGGGTGATGTTCGGAATCTTCTCCTCCAGCGGGCAGTCCTGCATCGCTGGCTCCCGGCTCTTCGTGGCCCGGGAGATCTACGACTCCTTCGTCGGCGAACTCGTCGAGCGCGTCCGCAAGCTGCGCGTCGGACCCGGCACCGAACCGGGCACCCAGGTCGGCCCCCTGGTGCACCACAGCCACCGCGACTCCGTCGCCGCCTACGTGGACCTCGCCCGCTCCGAGGGCGCACGGGTCCTGTGCGGGGGCTCGGCGCCCGAGGGCGAGCGCTACCAGGACGGCGCGTACTACCTCCCGACGGTCCTGGACGGACTGCCCAACACCTCCCGCACCTGCCAGGAGGAGATCTTCGGGCCCGTCCTGGTCGCCCTGCCCTACGACGACGAGGACGACCTGGTCCGCCAGGCCAACGACTCCATCTACGGGCTCGCCTGCGGAATCTGGACCCGTGACCTGAGAGCCGCCTGGCAGCTCGCCCGCCGGATCGAGGCCGGCACGGTCTGGATCAACACGTACAAGCAGTTCAGCGCCTCCACCCCGTTCAGCGGATGGAAGGACAGCGGCCTCGGAACGGAGAAGGGCCGCGACGCGATCCGCGCCTACCAGCGCCAGAAGTCCCTGTACTGGGGCACCTCGGGCCACCCGCTTCCCTGGGCCGGCTGACCCGGCACGCACCGACGCCCGTCCGTCCGTCTGGAGAGACTGATGCACCAACCACCCCACGGCCCGATCGCCCGGCTCCGCTCACTGCGCTACGTCGAGCTGCACACCCCGGCCTTCACCGAGACCGCGGACTTCTACGAAGAGGTCTGGGGCCTGGAGACCGTCGAGTCCGACACCGGCGCCCGCTGGCTCCGCGGCACGGGCGACGAGCACCACGTCCTCCATCTCGCCGAGCGGGAGAAGGTCGGCCTCGGCCGCCTCTCGTTCGCCGTCACGACCCCTGCGGAGGTCGACGAGGCCGCGCGGCGCCTCGACGCACGCGGCATCGTCCCCGTCTTCGGGCCAGGTCCGCTGCATCAGGCGGGCGGCGGCTACGGGCTGCGGTTCACCGATCCCGAAGGGCGCCTCATCGAGATCAGCGCCCAGGTGGAGGCGGTCGTCCCGCGCGGCCGGGACGGCGCCGTACCCGTCGGGGTGACGCACGCCGTCCTCAACACCACCGACATCGACGCCGCCGTCACCTTCTACTGCGAGGTGCTGGGGCTGCGCGTCTCCGACTGGTCCGAGCACCAGATGGCGTTCCTGCGCTGCAACGCGGACCACCACTGCATCGCCTTCAACCAGGCCGAGTGGACCTCGCTCAACCACGTGGCGTACGAGATGACCTCGGTCGACCACTTCATGCGGGGCCTCGGCCGGCTCCGCCACCACGGCATCACCCCCCAGTGGGGTCCCGGTCGGCACGGCCCCGGGAACAACACCTTCTCCTACTTCACCGACCCGTCGGGCCTCGTCTGCGAGTACACCTCCGAGGTCGCCCAGATCGTCGAGGACGCCTGGATCGCCCGGGTGTGGCGGCGGGTGCCGGACCTGTCCGACCTGTGGGGGACGGCGGGACCGCCGTCCAAGGAGATCCGCTGCCACATGGCGGGCGCGCCGGACCCCGGCCCGCTCGCCCCCCTCGACGCCCAGGAGGCCACCGCATGAGCACCGTACGCAAGGTCGGCATCGTCGGCTGGGGCGCGATCGGCCGTGTCGTCGGCACCGCCCTCGCCGAAGGCCGGGTGGGCGGCGCCGAGCTGGTGTGCGTCGTCGACAACCGCCCGCTCGGCGAAGCCGCACCTGCGCGGCAGGCCACCTTCGAGGAAGCTCTGGAGACCTGTGACCTGATCGTCGAGGCCGCGGGCCAGGGCGTCGTACGGGAGTGGGGCGAGCGGGTGCTGGAATCCGGCACCGATCTGCTGATCGCCTCCACCGGAGCGCTGACCGACGAGGACCTCGCGAAGCGGCTGCTCGCGGCGGGACCCGGCCGGGTGTACTTCACCGGTGGTGCCGTCGGCGGTCTCGACCTGCTCCAGGCGGTACGTTCCCTGGGCCCGCTGGACGAGGTGAGCCTCACCACCACGAAGCTGCCCTCCACGCTCGAACAGCCCTGGATGGGCGAGGAGCTGCTGGCCCGGATGCGGTCGGCGACCGGCCCGGTCGTGGTCATGTCCGGCACCGCCCGCGAGGTCCCGGTCAAGTTCCCCAAATCGACGAACGTGGCCGCGTCCGTCGCGCTGGCCGTCGGCGACCTGGACACTGTGCGGGTCCAGGTCGTCGCCGACCCGGCGGCGCACCGCACACGGCATGTGATCGAGGCGTCCGGCGCACACGGTGCGTACCGCTTCGAGGTCGCCCACCTGCCCGACCCGGGCAATCCGGCCACCAGCCAGGTGGTGCCGTACGCGGTCCTGCGCAGCCTCGCGGCGCTCGCCGGACAGTCGGGCCGGATCCTGTGAACGCCCCGGCCGACGTCCACGTCGAAGAGGCCGGTGACCACGGCCCCCTGCTGCTGTGCCTGCACGGAATCGGCTCGTCGTCGGCGGCGTTCGCCCCGCAGCTCGCCGAACTCTCCTCCTATGCGCGGGTCGTGGCCTGGGACGCCCCCGGCTACGCGAAGTCGCCCGACCCGACGGGCCCGCTCGGTCTGGACGACTACGCGGACGCGGCAGCCGCTCTCATCCGTGAGCGCGCCTCGACCGCGCACGTCCTCGGAGTGTCCTGGGGCGGCGTGATCGCGCTGCGGCTCGCCGCCCGCCACCCCGAGCTCGTCGCCTCACTGATCGTCGCCGACTCCAGCACGGGCTCCGGCACGGACGAGGCGAAGGCGAAGGGTATGCGGGCGCGGGCCACCGAGCTCGCCGAGCTCGGCCCGCGCGCCTTCGCCGAGGGACGCGGACCGCGGCTGGTGTCGCCCGGCGCCCCCGACGAACTCGTGCGCAGGGTCGTGGACACCATGGCCGCCTCGGTACGGCTGCCGGGGTACGCGTACGCCGCCGAGTCCATGGCCGCCGCCGACCTGCGCGCCGAACTCCCCTCGATCGCCGCGCCCACCCTCGTGCTCTGCGGCGAGCAGGACCGGGTCACCGGCGTCGAAGCGAGCCAGGCCATCGCCGGAGCCATCCACAGGACCGCCTACGTGATCGTCAAGGACGCCGGTCACCTGGCCAACCAGGAGCAGCCGGGCCACTTCAACGCCTGGGTGCTCTCCCACCTCCGCATCACCGCATCCATCCCCGAGTAGGAGCTTCCACCATGCCTCTGACCACCGACGCGTACGACAACGGCGACGACCTCTCCGCGTACACCGACTCCCTCATCGCCACCAAGGCCTCCCGCGTGGCGGACTTCGACACCCTCTCCTTCCAGGAGAAGGCCGGCGCGCAGTTCCGCCGCGGCCAGATCCGGTACGTCGGCTCGGGTGCCACCGGCAACCACGAGAGCGACAGCCGGATCCTCCCGTCCGGCGGGTTCACCTTCTCCAACATGCTGCTGCCGCCCGGCGCCGAAGGCCCGGCCCACACCCACCACGACGTCGAAGAGGCCTTCTTCGTCCTGGAGGGCGAGGTCAAGGTCGGCATCCACCGCGGTCCCGACGAGGCCGAGTACCGCACCCTCGGCTACCGCGACATGATCGTGGTCCCCGCCGGAGTGACCCGTTCGCTCAAGAACGAGGGCGACACCGACGCCCTGTTCTGCGTCGTCATCGGCACGCAGAAGCCGCAGGTGCCGACCTACCCCGAGTACTCGCCGATGCACGGCGTCACCCGTGGCTGACCAGCCCCCGGCCGACGCACGCACTGTCGTCGTCACCGGTGCGGGCCGTGGCCTGGGACTGGCCACGGCCCGCCGGGCGGGCGCCGACGGCTTCCGGGTCGTCGTCGCCGAACTGGAACGGGAACGGGGCGAGCACGCCGTCGCCGAGCTCCGCGCGGAGGGCATCGACGCCCGTTTCGTGCGCTGCGACGTGGCCGACCCCGCCTCGGTGGCCGCGCTGGCCGCCGCCGTACGCGAGATCGGCCCCGTGTACGGGCTGGTCAACAACGCGGCCCTCGCCAACGGTGTGGGCGGCAAGGAGTTCCAGGACATCGACATCGAGGTGTGGGACCGGCTGATGGCGGTCAACGCCCGCAGCCCCTGGCTGGTGGCGAAGGCGCTGTACCCGCTCTTCGCGACACCCGGGCGGATCGTCAACATCGCCTCGGACGCCGCGCTCTACGGATCCCCCCGCCTCGCCCACTACATCGCCTCCAAGGGTGCGGTCATCGCACTCACCCGGGCCATGGCACGCGAACTCGGCGACAAGGGGATCACCGTGAACGCGGTCGCCCCCGGACTCACCGAGTGCGAGGCGACCGAGACCGTGCCCGCCGAACGGCACGACCTCTACCGCATGAACCGGGCCATCTCCCGGCCGCAGCAGCCGGACGACCTCACCGGGGTCGTCTCCTTCCTGCTCGGCGAGGAATCCCGCTACCTGACCGGACAGGTGATCGCCGTCAACGGCGGCTTCACCATGAACTGAACTGCAGGAGACACGAGTTATGGATCTGGGACTCGCCGACCGCACCATTGTGGTCACCGGCGGCAGCTCGGGCGTCGGCCTGGCCACGGTCCGCGCCCTCCTCGACGAGGGAGCCCGCGTCGCCACCTGTGGCCGTGACGCCGACCGGCTCGCCAAGGCGGCTGCCGACCTCGGCACCGGACACGACCGCCTCCTGACCGGAGTCTGCGACGTCCGCGACGCGGACGCCGTACACGACTTCGTCCGCCGCACCGCCGAGGAGTTCGGCGCCATCGACGGACTGGTCAACAACGCCGGACAGTCCCGGATGAAGGGCCTCGACGACGCCACCCCCGCGGACTGGCGCGACGAGCTGGAGCTGAAGTTCGCCGGGGTGCTCAACCCTCTGCAGGCCGCGCGCCCGCACCTCGCCGCCTCCGGCGCGGCGAGCGTCGTCAACATCAACGCGGTGCTCGCCAAGCAGCCCGAACCCCGGCTGATCACGACGAGCGCCGCCCGGGCGGGCATCCTCAACCTCTCCAAGTCCCTGTCGGTCGAACTCGCCGGCGAGGGCATTCGGGTCAACTCCGTCTGCCTCGGCCTCATCGACACCGGCCAGTGGACGAGGCGCTACGCAGCCGCCGACTCCGGCAGGAGCTACGAGGACTGGCAGGCGGAACTGGCCGCCGACCGCGGCATCGCCCTCGGCCGGCTCGGCCGGGCCGAAGAGGTCGCGTTCGCCGTCCTCACCCTGCTCTCGCCCCTCGCCTCGTACATCACCGGCACCAGCATCGACGTCTGCGGCGGAGTCGGCCGCTCCATCCTCTGAGGAGACACCATGCGTTACGACAACGGAGGCGATCTCCTCGTCGCCGTCCTGCGGGAACTCGGCATCGACACCGTCTTCGGTATCGTCAGCGTGCACAACCTGCCGCTCGTCGAGGCCGTCGACCGCGAACTGCGTTTCGTGCCCGTGCGGCACGAGGCGTCCGCCGTGAACGCCGCCGACGCCTACGGACGTGCCCGGGGCACCCTCGGCTGCGCGCTGACCTCCACCGGCACGGGAGCCGGCAATGCGGCCGGATCGCTGATCGAATCGCTCAGCGCGGGCAGTTCCGTCCTGCACATCACCGGTCAGGTGGAGAGCGAATTCCTGGGCAGCGGACGGGGATTCATCCACGAGACCAAGGACCAGCTCGGCATGCTCAAGGCGGTCTCCGCCCACGCCGCGAGCGTGCCGGACGCCGTACAGGCGGGCCGCATCCTGCGCGAGGCGGCCCGCGCGGCGCTCACCGCGCCGGGCGGCCCGGCGAGCGTGGAGTGGCCGATCGACCTCCAGTTCGCGGCGCAGACCGACGAGCCGGCCGAGCCCCCCGCAGCCGCCGCCCCGGTTCCCGCGGCGAGCGAACTGGCCGCAGCCGGCGCCCTTCTGGCCGCCGCCCGCCGCCCGCTGATCTGGGCAGGCGGCGGCGCGGCAACCGCCCGCGGCGAGCTGGCCGGGCTGCTGGAGGCGACCGGAGCGGGACTGCTGACCTCGAACTCCGGGCGTGGCGCGGTGCCCGAGGACCACATACAGGTCATCGGCAACTTCGCCACCACCCCCGCGGTCCGCGCCCTGCTCGCCGACGCGGACGTGCTGCTCACCATCGGTACGCACTTCCGCTCGAACGAGACGGCCGACTACACGCTGGAACTGCCCGGGGCGCACATCCAGATCGACATCGACGAGGACGCGCTGGGCCGGGTGTACCCCGCCACCCACGCGTTGCACGGCGATGCCGCCGCCGCCCTGACCGCCCTGCTGCCGCACGCCCGGCCCGCGGAGAGCGGCTGGACGGACCGCGTCGGCGCCGTCCGCACCGAGGTACGGGCGCTCCTGCACGACAACATCGGACCGCAGGCCGCGATCTGCGACGCGATCCGTGCCGCGCTGCCCCGCGAGGCCGTCGTGGCGCGCGACGTCACGATCCCCTCCAGCAGCTGGGGCAACCGGCTGCTGGAGATGTACGACCCGCGCGACAACGTCTTCCCGCGCGGCGGCGGCATCGGACAAGGGCTCGGCATGGGCATCGGTGCGGCGCTCGCCCGGCCCGACGCACCCACGGTCGTCATCGCCGGCGACGGCGGGCTCGCCGTCCACCTCGGCGAACTCCTCACCCTCGCCCAGGAACGGCCCCGGCTGACCCTGATCGTCTTCAACGACGGCGGCTACGGAGTGCTGCGCAACATGCAGGACCGCTACAGCGAGCGCCGCTCCGGAGTGGACCTGGCCACTCCCGACTTCGAACTGCTCGCCCGCGCCTGCGGGTTGCCGTACCTGCGGATCGCCGCCGAGGAGCACGCCGGCCCGGTGCTCAATGAGGCCATCGCCTCCGACGGGCCTACGCTCGTCGAGGTCGATCTGACGGCACTCGGACCGATGAAGGTCCCGTTCACCCCACCCGTGAGGATCCCGGGCCAGTAGCCCGGTCGCGCGTACTGCCGGTAAGGAGGCAACAGGCCATGAGCGAGCATTCGCTGCAGCTGGTCGTCCATCGAATGACCTGGGAGGCGGAGGGCGTACTCTCCGTCGAACTCACCCACCCCGACGGCAAACCCCTGCCCGCCTGGACTCCGGGCGCGCACCTCGACGTCCATGTCGGGGGCCAGGTACGCCAGTACAGCCTGTGCGGCGACCCGAACGTGCCGGACGTCTACCGCATCGGCGTGCTCAACGAGCCGGCCTCGCGAGGCGGTTCGCGGTTCGTGCACGCACAGCTGCGCCCCGGGCAGCCGGTCACGGTCTCCGAGCCGCGCAACCACTTCGCGCTGGAGGAGGCCGACGCCTACCTGTTCGTCGCCGGAGGCATCGGGATCACCCCGCTGCTGGCGATGGCCAGGGAGGCGGCCCGCAGGGGCACCACGTGGCGGATGGTCTACGGAGGCAGGGGCCGGGCGTCGATGGCGTTCACCTCGGAACTCGCCGCGCTCGGCGGGGACGTCACGCTCGTCCCGCAGGACGAACTGGGTCACATCGACCTGGATGCCGCGCTCGCGGAACTGCCCGACGGCACCCTGGTGTACTCCTGCGGTCCCGAGCCCCTGCTCGCGGCCGTCGAGGCACGCTGCCCCGAGGACCGGCTCCGCCTGGAGCGGTTCGCCGCGCCGACCGTGGAACGCACCGGTGACGACGAGGAGTTCGAGGTCGAGTGCCGGACCTCGGGCGTGACCCTCACCGTCGGCGCCGGCACCTCCATCCTCGACGCCGCCGAGGCTGCCGGGATCGACGCACCGCATTCGTGCCGCGACGGAATCTGCGGGTCGTGCGAGACCCGGGTGATCGAGGGCACCCCCGATCACCGTGACTTCCTGCTCAGCGAGGCCGAACGTGCCACCTGCGCCACGATGATGATCTGCGTCTCGCGGTGCGCCTCACGGAGCCGGCTCGTCCTCGACCTGTGACACCTTCCCCCGCACTTTCAGGAGACACCGTGACCGACACCTGGCCGTACCTCGACATCCACCAGTCCCGTACGCACGAGCCGACCCCGTACGAGTACAAGCTCGCCGCGACCCTCGAGGAGGTCTTCACCAAGGAGGGCCACGAGCTGGCCGACGTGGTGCGCGGACTCAACGCCCGCCAGGTCCACGCCGGTGACGGCACACCGTGGACCGAGGAATCCTTCCGTGCCGAGATGAACCGACTGGGAGCCTGACCATGACGCTGACGACCTCCGCCACGGCGGACCACATCTACGCCACCGGCCTGCGCAACCAGTGGCACCCCGTCGTCCCCTCGCACTTCGTCGCCCCCGGCGCGATGCGCAAGGTGACCGCGCTCGGCGAGCAGTGGCTGCTGTTCCGCCGCTCCGACGGAGCCCTGTCCATGCTCGCCGACCGCTGTCCGCACCGCGGTGCACCCCTCTCGCTCGGCAAGCACCTCGGCGACCGGGTCGCCTGCTGGTACCACGGTGTCGAGGTGCAGTCCGACGGGACGGTCTCCTCCGTCCCCGGGCTGCCCGGCTGCAGCCTGGAGGGCAAGAAGCTGGTCACCTCGCTGCCGGTGCGCGAGGTCGCGGGCGCGATCCTCGCCTACTTCGGCGACGAGGAGCACCCGGAGCCTGCCGAACTGACGCTCCCGGAACCGCTGACGGACCCCGAGGTGGACGCGTTCCTGTGCTACGCCGAGTGGGAGTCACCGTGGCGCTACGCCGTGGAGAACCTTCTCGACCCGATGCACGGCGCCTTCCTGCACCACGACTCGCACACGATGTTCGACGGTGACACGACGGCCAAGTTCCGTATTCGGGAGACCGGGCGCGGCTACTTCTTCGAGAAGACCGACCAGCGCGGTGTCAACTTCGACTGGGTGGAGCTCTGCCGCACCGGCGTGGACTGGGTCGACCTGTCCATCCCGTACCCGCCGTCGGCCGGACCCGGCGGACCGTTCGGGATCGTCGGCATGGTCTGCCCGGTCGACGAGCGGCGCAGCGGCGTCTTCTTCTGGCGCTACCGCCGGGTCGAGGACTGGCAGCGCGCTTCCTGGCGCTTCCTCTACCGGACGCTGATCGAGAAGCGCCACTGGGAGGTCCTGGAGCAGGACCGCGTCATGCTGGAGGCCATGCCGGCCGACGCCGACCAGCAGGAGAACCTCTACCAGCACGACCTGGGTGTGGTGAGGCTGCGCCGGCTCTACCGTGCGGCGGCCGAGACACAGTCGTCGGCGGGTGCCTGAGGGCGCCGCGACAGCCGCCGGTGCCGGGCGCGACGGGCGGGAAGACCGCGCCCCCGGCGCCCGGCCCGGGCCCGGTTTGTCAGAACTCGACAGGCTCGCGGATGAGGGGACAGGTCATGCAGTGGCCACCGCCCCGGCCGCGGCCGAGCTCCGCACCGACGATCGGGATGACCTCGACCCCGGCCGCGCACAGCAGGTCGTTGGTCTGGGTGTTGCGGTCGTAGGTGAAGACGACCCCGGGTTCGAGGGCGACGGCGTTGTTGCCGCTGTCCCACTGCTGGCGCTCGGAGGCGTACACGTCGCCGCCCGTCTCGATCACCCGTAGAGCGGGCAGACCGAGGCTCCGGGCCACCACATCGACGAACGGGCGGGACCCCTCATCGGTGACCTCCACGCCCGGTGACGTGTCGCCGGGGCGGAGGGAGAACGTGTGGACCGCGTCCATGATCTTCGGGTAGAGGGTGACGATGTCGCGGTCGGCGAAGGTGAAGACGGTGTCCAGGTGCATCGCCGACCTCAGCTTCGGCATGCCCGCCACCACGACGTGCTCCGCGGCGCCTTTCCTGAACAGGGCGGCGGCGACCTGGGTGATGGCCTGCCGGGAGGTCCGTTCGCTCATGCCCATGAGGACGACACCGTTGCCGACGGGCATGATGTCACCGCCCTCGAACGTGGCGCTGCCCCAGTCGAGTTCGGGATCACCCCACCAGACCGTGTCGCCGGCGAAGTCCGGGTGGAAGCGGTAGACCGTCTTCATCAGCAGGGTCTCGTCATGACGGGCGGGCCAGTACAGCGGGTTGAGCGTGACTCCTCCGTACAGCCAGCACGTGGTGTCGCGGGTGTAGAGGGTGTTCGGCAGCGGCGGCATGAGGTACTCGCGCGCCCCGGTCGACTCACGGGCCAGGCCGAGGTAGCCGGAGCGGTACTCCGCGGGCAGGTCGGTGGTGGCCAGGCCCCCGATCAGGTACTCGGCGAGCTTCCGGGGTTCCAGGGACTCCAGGAAGGCGCGGGTCGCGTCGATGAGCCCCAGGCCGACCTCGTTGGCGGTGATCTTGCGGTCGAGGAGCCATGACGTGGCCCCGGGCACCGTCAGGGTCGCGGCCAGCAGCTCATGCAGTTCCACGACCTCGACGCCGCCCTGCTGGAGCTTCCTGACGAAGTCGGCGTGGTCACGCTGCGCGTTGTCCACCCACATCACATCGTCGAACAGCAGGTCGCCGGCGTTGCTGGGGGTGAGCCGGCGGTGGGCGAGGCCGGGTGCGCAGACCAGCACCTTGCGCAGTCTGCCCACCTCGGAGTGCACACCGTGCACGGGAGCTGCGCCGGCGTCGGTCGTGTTCGTCATGAGTGCGTCCTTTCGGTCGTGTGCTGGTGTGCCTGCCCGGAGCAGGACGGATTGCGGACGGGTCGTCAGAGGCTGATCCAGCCCGCGGCCAGGGCGATCACTCCGACGGCGGCTCCGGCGATGGAGACGCCGAAGATGACGAGTTCGGCAGGCGAGAACACCTGCCGCTGCTGCTCCCGGCGGGCCATGGCGAACAGGATCGTGGCAGGGGCGTAGATGATGAGGGAGACCAGCACGAACTTCAGGCCTGCCGCGAACAGCAGGAACGCGGTGTAGAGCGTCGCCACGACGCTCACCACGAGGTCACGCCTGCGGCCCTGTCCGGCCGTCAGCTCATCCGGCCGCACCATGATCTTCACGGCGAACATCGCCGCCATCAGGAAGGGGATCAGGGACAGGGAGCTGGTCAGGTCGAGCGCGAAGTTGAACGCGTCGTCCGAGAACAGGGTGACGACGAGGACCACCTGGGACAGTGCGGTGGTCATCAGCAGGGCGGGCACGGGCACATCGGCGGAGTTGGAGCGGCGCAGGAAGCGCGGCATGTCGTCGTCCTTGGCGGCCACGAAGAGCACCTCCGCCGCCATGAGGGTCCAGGCGAGATAGGCGCCGAGCACGGAGATGATCAGCCCGACGCTCACGAAGACCATGCCCCAGGTCCCCACAGCCGCTTCCAGCACGGCAGCCATGGACGGCTGGCGGAGTTCGGCGATCTCGGCCATGGGCAGGATGCCGTACGACACGATCGTGACCGAGGCGAAGACGGCGAAGACGCTGAGGAAGCCCAGCACAGTGGCCCGTCCGATGTCCTCGCGCCGCTTGGCGTGACGTGAGTAGACGCTGGCGCCCTCCACGCCGAGGAAGACGAACACCGTGGCCAGCATGGTGCCGCGCACCTGGTTGAACAGGGAGCCCGCGTAGTCCGCTCCGGCGAAGTTGTCGGCGAAGACGCTCGTGTCGAGGCAGAAGAGCGCGAGGATGACGAAGACGAGGATCGGGACCACCTTGGCGACGGTGACCACCCTGTTGATCGCGGCGGCCTCCTTCACGCCCCGGCGGATGAGCAGGTAGAAGGCCCACAGGCCGAACGTGGACAGCACGATGGCGAGCACGGTGTCGCCGTCCCCGAGCGCGGGCCAGACGGCTCCGATCGTCGACATGATCAGAACCCAGTAGGTCACGTTGCCGACGCAGGCGCTGGCCCAGTATCCGAACGCCGAGAAGAATCCGAGGTACTCGCCGAACCCGGCCTTGGCATAGGCATAGACACCGGCGTCGAGGTCCGGCCTGCGCACGGCGAGCGTCTGGAAGACGAACGCGAGCATCAGCATGCCCGTACCCGCGATGGCCCAGGCGATCAGCGCCCCGGCGACACCGGTCTCCTGCGCGAAGCGGGAGGGCAGGGAGAACACTCCGGCGCCGACCATCGAACCGACCACCATCATGGTCAGCGTGAGCAGCGTCATCTTGACCGCGGTGCCGGAGCCCTGGACGGCATCGGTCCCGGTGTCGGAGCTTGCCATGTCATCCCCTCGTGCGAGACAGATACGGGAACCGGCGGATGGAAGAGCCACCGGACCCACCGTCCAGCCGCCTGATGCCGCGGAGGGCGTTACGGACTTTAGCGACAAAGTGGACTTCGTGTCTGGTGGGTGGGCAGGCACCCGGGACCGGGTCGGGCTCGCAGCACGGGAATCCTGGTGGGCCGCGAGCGTTGAATCGTGCGTGAGCCCTTCGATCGAATCGACCCGTTTCTCGTTCCTGGACCGCTCCCGCACCCGGGAGGGGCGCGACGGTCCGCAGGCACTGCGCGACACCGTCCGGCTGGCCGGAGTGGTCGAATCTCTCGGGTACCACCGCTTCTGGGTTTCCGAGCACCACAGCGTGCCGGGCGTGGCCGGATCCGCGCCGACCGTCCTGGCCGCCGCCGTCGCGGCCGCCACCTCCGTCATCCGCGTCGGCACGGGCGGAGTGATGCTCCCCAACCATCAGCCGTTCGTCGTCGCCGAGCAGTTCGGCGTGCTCGCCTCGCTGTTCCCCGGGCGGATCGACATGGGCCTCGGACGCTCGGTGGGCTTCACCGACGGCATCCGCAGGGCGCTGGGCCGGGGCAAGCAGGACGCCGACGACTTCGCGGGGCAGCTCTCCGAGCTCCTGGGCTGGCTGGACGGCACCCAGCAAGCCCATCCCCAGGTCCACGCCCGGCTCGCCGAAGGGCTGCGGATCCCCCCATACGTCCTCGCGACCGGCGAGGGCGCGTCGATCGCCGCCGCGGCCGGGCTTCCTCTGGTGGTGGGCGACCTTCGCGGCCGGGAGAAGCTGCTGCACGCCGTCGACGTCTACCGCAGGGAGTTCCGGCCCTCCGCCTGGGCCCGGGAACCCTACGTGGTCGTGGCGGGAACGATCGCGGTCGCCGGGACGGCCGAGGGGGCCCGGCGGCTCCTGGTTCCCGAGGCCTGGTCCATGGCGTACGCGCGCACCCACGGTACGTTCCCGCCGCTCGCCCCGGCGGAGCGGATCGAGGGACTGGCGATGACCGACAAGGAGCGAGGGCTGTTCGAGAGCGGGCTGCGCGGCCACCTTGCGGGCACGGAGGAGACGGTCGCGGCCGAACTGGAGCTGGTGATCAAGGAGACGGGCGCCGACGAAGTGCTGGTCACCACGAGCACGTACGACCGTGAGGCGCTCGAGGACTCGCTGCGGCGGCTCGCGAGGGCAGCAGGTCTGAGCGGGCCGGGCACCGCGACTGCCGGCGGAACAGCCGACAGTGCGGAGTGACCGGGGCGTCGAGGGTTACTCGAACCGTGCGGTATCACCCGCTCCGCGACGTACGATCTCGAGTTCGCCGTTCGAGAAGTCGATGACCGTGGTCGGCTCGGTGCCGCAGTCGCCGGAGTCGAGCACGACGTCCACCACGTGGTCGAGGCGTTCCTTGATCTCCCAGCCCTGCGTCATCGGCTCCTCCTCGTCGGGCAGGAGCAGCGTGCTGGAGAGCAGCGGCTCACCCAGTTCGGCGAGGAGTGCCTGAGCGACGGCGTGGTCGGGAATCCGGACCCCGACGGTCTTCTTCTTCGGGTGCAGCAACTGCCGCGGCACCTCTTTGGTGGCGGGGAGGATGAAGGTGTAACTGCCGGGCGTCGCCGCTTTGATGGCCCGGAAGACGTCGTTGTCGATCTGCACGAACTGCCCCAGCTGTGCGAAGTTCTGGCACACCAGGGTGAAGTGGTGGCGATCGTCGAGATTCCGGATCGACCGGATCCGCCCGATGCCGTCGCGACTGCCCAACTGGCATCCCAGGGCGTAGCAGGAGTCCGTCGGATACGCGACGAGCGCACCGGACCGGATGCTGTCGGCCACGCTGCTGACGGTGCGTCGCTGAGGATTTTCGGGGTGTACGTCGAGATACTTCGCCATTCGCCGAGTCTAAGGGCTCGGGGCGGTCCCGTTCGGCAGCAGGCGGTACCGGCTGGAGCGACCTGACAGCACCGCGCCCCCGGAGCTCGCCGAGGAGCTCCGGGGGCGCACTGTTCGCTGTCAGGCGCCGGACGCGTCCAGCATGGCGGCGCGCTCGACGACCTTGATCCGCTCGCGGCCCTGCTCCGCTCCGAGCGCCTGCTCATGGGCGTCCAGGCGGTGCCAGCCCTCGCGGGTGGTGTAGCGGACGCCGCGCTGCTCGAGGAATTCGACGACCGCATCGGGCTCGGGCTGCTCGGGGGCGGGCAGTCGCCCGGCGGTGTGGTCCTGAAGGAGGCAGGCGACCGTCTCGTTGGCGTCGCCCTTCGTGTGCCCGATCAGGCCGATCGGACCACGCTTGATCCACCCGGTGACGTACACCGAGGACATCGGCTCCTCACCGCTCAGAACCCGTCCGGCGGCGTGCGGGACGGTACCGGAGGCCACGTCGAAGGGCAGCTTCGGCAGCTCCTCCGAGTAGTAGCCGACCGCGCGGTAGACGCTCTGCACGTCCCACTCGGTGAAGCGGCCGGTGCCCCGGACGTTGCCGGTGCCGTCCAGTTCGGTCCGCTCGGTACGCAGGGCGGCGACGCGGCCGTCCTCGCCCAGGACCTCCACCGGGGACTCGAAGAAGTGCAGGAACAGCTTGTGCGGACGGTCGCCCGTGTCCCGGATCGCCCAGTTCTCCAGCGTGGAGGCGACCATGTTGGCCTGCTTGTTCTCCCGCCGGGTCGCTATCGAGCCGTCGTCGTAGTCGATGTCCTCGGGGTTGACGATGACCTCGATGTTGGGGGAGTGGTCCAGCTCGCGCAGTTCCATCGGGCTGAACTTGGCCTGGGCCGGACCTCGACGCCCGAAGACGTGCACCTCGAGCGCCTTGTTCGCCTTGAGGCCCTCGTACACATTCGCGGGGATCTCCGTCGGGAGCAGCTCGTCCGCCGTCTTGGCGAGCATGCGCGCCACGTCGAGGGCCACGTTGCCCACGCCCAGCACGGCGACCTTCTCGGCCTCCAGGGGCCAGGTGCGCGGGACCTCGGGGTGCCCGTCGTACCAGGCGACGAAGTCGGCGGCGCCGTAGGAACCGTCGAGGTCGATCCCCGGTATGTCCAGGGCGCGGTCCGCGTCGGCTCCCGTGGAGAAGATCACCGCGTCGTAGAAGGTCCGCAGGTCGTCCAGGCCGATGTCGTTGGGGTAGTCGACGTTGCCGAACAGCCGCAGCTGCGGCTTGTCCAGCACCTGGTGCAGGGCCTTCACGATGCCCTTGATCCGCGGGTGGTCCGGGGCCACGCCGTATCGGATCAGGCCGAAGGGGGCGGGCATGCGCTCGAACAGGTCGATCGATACACCCGGGTCCTGGGCGGCGTCGGATTTGAGCAGCGCGTCCGCTGCGTAGATTCCGGCAGGACCGGCTCCGACGATGGCGACGCGGACGGGGCGTGTCATGGAGGTTGTTCCTTCGGGCGGGTGGTCAGGGGCATGGTGCGGCGGAGTAAGGCTTGGCTTACTACACTCCGCCCCACGGTATGCCCTGCGCACGAGCGACCCTGGAGCGGGGCAAGTGTGTAATTCGGATATAAGTGTGTATATAGACATCAAAGGTGCGCGATTAAGTGAGCGGATGTCTCATGAGCCCCGTGGAGGCACCCGGACGTGACCTGTCCGCCGGTGTCCCCGCGTGCCCCGGACCTTCCGGGGAAGTGTGAGGGACGAACGACGCAGGACGTCGACGAGAGGAGCACGTGTCATGCCGATCGAGGGCGAGTACGAGCCGAGTCCGACGCCGTGGGTGCGTGAGCAGGTCGAGCTCATCGAGAGTTCGGGCGGCACGCAGGGGACGACGTTGCACGGCAAGCCCGTCATCCTCCTGACCACGCGCGGCGCCAGGAGCGGCAAGATCCGCAAGACGCCCCTCATGCGGGTCGAGCACGACGGCCGCTACGCCGCGGTCGCCTCACTCGGTGGCGCCCCCAAGCACCCCGTCTGGTACCACAACGTGGTCGCCGATCCCCATGTGGACCTGCGGGACGGCACCGTGCGGCAGGGCATGGTCGCCCGTGAGGTCACCGGTGAGGAGAAGGCCCTGTGGTGGGGCCGGGCCGTGGAGGCCTTCCCCGACTACGCCGACTACCAGACCAAGACCGACCGAGAGATCCCCGTGTTCGTCCTGGCGCCGGCCGGAGAGCGGTAGCGGAGCCGCTGCTCGGGGAGATCTCCCTGAGGTCGGGCGCCTGCCTGGACAGCGCCCCGACCCGGGCGCCTATCAGGAGAGCGCCTTGACCCGGGCGCCTACCTGGGCAGCCCCCGACCCGGGGGCCTACCAGGACAGCGCCCCGACCCGGGCGGCGATCCGGTCGCGGTCCCAGGCGCCGTCCGCGACCAGGACCCGATAGCGGCGGGTCATCGTCTCAGCGGGTGCCAGGACCAGTTCGTCATGGAAGGCGAACGACGGAGCCACAGCGGCGAACGGGGTGTTCCGCACGAACCAGTGCGCCGGATGAGTTCCGCCCGCGCCGGTGTGGTCGTTCTCGGGGGAGTGGACGAAGACGAGCGTGGCGTGGCCGTCCACCCCGTCGTGCTCACCGCTGTAGGCGAGCCAGTCGGCCTGCTTCCCCATGAGCTCCGGGCCCTCGGCGTCCGGTGCGAGGATCCGCCCGTCGCGGAAGGCGCGCGGCCCCCGCCAGAACAGCCCGGTGTACCCCGCGCCCGGACGGCCGTGCGTCGTCGGGCTGCCGAGGCGGAGCGGCTCCTCGCGCCGGTTGGTGACCGCGGACGAC
Organism: Streptomyces sp. NPDC005566; assembly: GCF_040605575.1. Taxonomy (NCBI): domain Bacteria; kingdom Bacillati; phylum Actinomycetota; class Actinomycetes; order Kitasatosporales; family Streptomycetaceae; genus Streptomyces; species Streptomyces sp. NPDC005566. The sequence goes on from NZ_JBEXDB010000004.1 coordinate 171,058, forward strand.
CATGTCAGCGCCCAGCTCCCGGTCGTCGCGTCGACATCGTGCACCTCGATGTGACGGACCTCCTCGGCCCAGACCTCTCCGCTGTGCGGGTGCCAGGTCAGCCGCTCGGTGATGCCGGCCCCGCGGTCGTGCACCGACACCTCGTCGAATCCGCGGTGCGCCATCGAGCCGACGCGCTCGGGCAGGGCGAGATAGCCCTTGCCGTGCACATAGGTGTTGCCGCCCCACAGATTCTGTCCCGACAGATGCGAGGCGGTCATCTGCAGGCCCTTGTGCCAGCGGTGGTCGTTGGGGCGGTAGTCGGTCACCACCCGGCCGGACAGCGTCCGCAGCGGGTGGATGTACGGTTTCGGGGCCTCCCAGGGGGCCTCGGCCCGGTACACGTACCGCAGCAGTTCGACCCCGCTGCCGGCGACGGACACGGCGAGGTGGTCGCCGTGCACGTGGGTGAGCTCCACCGCCCCCGTCATGCCGTGACCTCCGCGGATTCTGCCCTCGGGCGGGGAGCCCAGCCGGGAGCGTTGCCGTGCAACGCGCCGTAGAAGGGATCGCCGGGACCGGTCTCACCGGCCCGGACCGTCGCCCCGGTGAAAGCGGCCTTGTAGAGGGCTGTGACCAGTTCCAGACTCTTGCGGCCGTCGGTGCCGCTGCTGCGGGGCCTGCGCCCGGCCCGCAGGTCCTCCAGCAGCTCGCGCAGCTGTGCCTCGTGCGAAGTGGGGACGTCGGCTCCGAAGTCCCGCCAGGAGGCTGCCTGCGCGGGTGGGACTCCCGGTGCGGGCGTGATCCGCCAGTCCGCGTTGCGATGCCCGTACAGGTGAGTGAGTTCGACCGTGGCGTGCTCGCAGTCGATGCGGATCCGGCTGACCTCGTCCGGGCTGAGCACGCTGTTCACGACCGTGGCCATCGCGCCGCTCTCGAAGCGGATGAGCGCGGTGGAGACGTCCTCCGTCTCGACGTCGTGCACCAGCCGCCCCGCCATCGCGCGGATCTCCGTCCACGGGCCGAGCAGGTCGAGCAGGAGATCCATCTGGTGGATGCCGTGCCCCATGGCGGGCCCGCCGCCCTCGCTGCTCCAACTCCCGCGCCAGGGAACGGCGTAGTATGCCTCGTCGCGGTACCAGGTCGTCTGGCAGTGGGCCACCAGGGCCCTGCCCATCGCTTGTTCGGCCAGTAGTTCCCGCACATGGCGGGAGCCCGAACCGAAGCGGTGCTGGAAGACGATCGCCGCGTACGGCCCGCCGTCCTCGGGGCCTTCGGCTGCCTCGATCGCGTCGAAGTCCTCGAGCGAAGGACAGGGCGGCTTCTCGCACCACACCCATGCCCCGGCCCGCAGTGCGGCAACGGTCTGATCGCGGTGGAACCGGGGCGGGGTGCAGAGCGTGACCAGGTCGGGCCGCTGTTCGGCCAGCATGGCGGACAGGTCCGTGTACGGGTGGGGGATGCCCGCATCCGTGCAGAACGCCTCGGCCGACGCCGCATCGACATCGACCGCGGCGACGATCTCCAGCGGCTGACCGGCGGCGAGCGCGGTCAGCGCGGGCAGGTGGCTGCCCCGCGCGATCGCGCCCGTGCCGACGATCGCGACCCGGACCGGTCCTCGGTGTGAAGGACGGCTGGGCATGACGTACCCCCTTGAAGATCACCGGTCGGATGGCGAGCGCCTGATAGCAAGCGCTTTCTCTCCAGGGGAACCTAGGCTCCGTACGCGAGCCGGGTCAAGTGCCCGGCCCCGCGTATGCGGAGGTCAGGCCTTCAACAGCCGGGGCAGCCGGGCGAGTTGCACCGCCTGCTGGAACGGTCCGCCGCCCTCGTGGTCGTTGAAGTCGTACACCTCGATCTCTTTGTCCGGGTGCGCGTACGCGTTGAAGGCGGCGAACACCGTGGACGGCGGGCAGGTCTGATCCTCGAGGGCGACCGAGAACAGTGCGGGCGCCCGGCAGCGGGCCGCGAAGTGCACCCCGTCGAAGTAGGCCAGCGTCGCCCTCGCCTGCTCGGCGCGGCCCCGGTGCGTCTTGAGGTAGTTGCCGATCTCGCGGTAGGGCATCCTGTCGGTCAGGCTGATCGCCCGGGGGAAGTCGCACAGGAACGGGACGTCGGGTGCGACAGCGGCCAGGTCGGGTATCAGCCCGCCGACCGCGAGGGCGAGCCCGCCGCCCTGGCTCGCACCGATCGCGGCGGTGCGGGCCGCGTCCGTCAGCGGGTGCGAGCGGGCCGCCTCGACGGCCCGTACCGCGTCCGTGATCAGCCGCCGGTAGTAGTACGCGTCCCGGTCCTCGATGCCCCGGGTCATGAACCCCGGCAGCGACGGGCCGCTCCCCACGGGGTCGGCCGTGTCGCCCGGAGCCCAGCCGCTTCCCTGGCCACGGGTGTCCATCACGAAGTGGGCCATGCCGGCCGACGCCCAGAGCAGGTACGAATGCGGCAGCCCGCGCCCGCCCCCGTACCCGATGAACTCCACGACCAGGGGCAGCGGCCGCGTGGTGCCCGCCGGCATGACGAGCCAGCCCCGGACCGGATGTCCGCCGAAGCCGGCGAACGTCACGTCGTACACATCGACGGTGGTCAGGCCGGTGTCGGTGCGCAGTTCGAATGTGGCATCGAGGTCGTGGGTTCTGGCCTCCTCGAGGGTGGCCGACCAGAAGGCGTCGAAATCGGCCGGCTCCGCCGACCCGCTGCTGTAGGTGCGCAGTTCGTCCAGGGGCAGATCGAACAGGGCCATGCGGGACCGCCTTTGTCGTGAAGTCGATATGGATGATCACACCGTACGACCGGCATCGCGGCAGTCAGGAATTTCTTGTGTCCACCGACCCGCCGCACCGCAGGCGCCGGCCCGCCGGGAACGCGGAAAATCGCGTTGCCCGTACGGCCGGCGCCTGCCACGCTTCCGGCATGTCCGAAACAGATAACCGCAGTTCGCACCAGGTGGCAGCGCTCTTCTCGCACGGTCGCCTGACGGCGATCCCCCGGAAGGTTGCCCGCCGCGAGCAGCTGCTCGTCCACCTCGCCCACACGCTCTTCGAGCAGGACCGGGACTACACCGAGCGCGAGGTCAACGAGGCGCTGCTCACCGTGCACGAGGACTGCGCGGCCCTGCGCCGCTATCTGGTGGTTGCCGGGTTGCTGGTCCGCCCGAAGGACGGCAGCAGCTACCGGCGGGGCCGCTGAGGGCCTTTCCGGGTCACAGAGGGCTTTCCGGCAGGTGGGATGATCTCCCCATGGGGAGACGTTCGGGCTCGTGCGCCCGGTGTGGGAGACATCGTCGGCTGAGTGGCGGGACCTGCCGGAAGTGCCGGTCCGCGGGACACCGGGCGGACCGGGCCGATGCGGCCGCGGACCTCGGCGAGACCGCTGTGGAGATGGGCGCCCTGGGGGCGTTGGGACGCGTGTTCCGCGCCGTCCTGCGGGCTCTGCTCGACTGACGGCCGGTTCCGGTTCAGTTGAGGGTGTCGGGGTCCGGGCCCGTGCGCATGCCCCGGTCGAGACCGGCGATCGCGTCCATGTCCGCGGACGAGAGTTCGAAGTCGAAGACGTCGATGTTCTCCCGGATGCGGGCGGGTGTGACCGACTTGGGGATCACGACGTTGCCGAGCTGCAGGTGCCAGCGAAGGACCACCTGGGCGGGGGACTTTTCGTGGCGCTCGGCGACCGCTACCAGCGCGCTGTCGTCCAGCAGCGCGCCCTGCGCCAGAGGGCTCCATGCCTCGGTGGCGATGCCGTGCTCGGCGTGCAGGGTGCGCAGTTCCTTCTGCTGGAGGCCCGGGTGCAGCTCGATCTGGTTCACGGCCGGGACGACGGAGCCGGCGTCGATCAGGCGGCGCAGGTGGGCGGGCTGGAAGTTGGACACTCCGGCAGCCCGGATCCGGCCGTCGGCCAGCAGCTTCTCCAGGGCACGCCAGCTGTCCGGGTAGAGGTCGCGGGCGGGCGTGGGCCAGTGGATGAGGTAGAGGTCCACATAGTCGAGGCCGAGCTTGGCCAGGCTCGCGTCGAAGGCGGCGAGCGCAGAGTCGTAGCCCTGGTCCGCGTTCCACAGCTTCGTGGTGACGAACAGTTCCGCGCGTGGGATCCCGGACGTGGCCAGGGCGCGGCCCACGCCGGCCTCGTTTCCGTACACGGCGGCGGTGTCGATGGAGCGGTAGCCCGCGTCGAGCGCGCCGGACACCGCTGCGGTGGTCTCGTCGTCGGGAACCTGGAAGACGCCGAAGCCGAGCTGCGGAATCGTGATGCCGTTGTTGAGAGTGACGGTGGGGACCGTGGACATGGGAGACCTTCCTGAGGTGCCGGACGCTGCCGGGCCGAAGGGCTGCGGCTGCGCCGGACTGTGCCGATCCGCGTACGATGATTACTGGCGCCAACAATAATTGCATACGCGGGTTAATGGCAAACGCGGGTAAGTTGACAGGCTAATGCGCCCCGAGCGCACAGTAGGAGCCGCCGGGGTGCGGCGCACGCGGCCCGGGGCCGTCCGGGCCCGGGCCATGTGCTGAACTGTCCGGGAAACACCGGATCCAGGAGCACCCTTGAACAGCTATCGCCACCCCGGCCTCGTCCTCACCGACCGTCGGTTCACGGTCCCACTCGACCACGACGACCCCGGCGGCGAGACCATCGAGATCTTCGGCCGGGAGGTCGTGGCGGGTGGCAAGCCGGACGAGGACCTGCCCTGGCTGGTGTACCTGGAGGGCGGTCCCGGCTTCGGCGCCCGCAGGTTCATCGGCACGGAGGCATGGCTGGGGCGGGCGGTGCGGGAGTTCCGCGTCCTGCTCCTCGACCAGCGCGGCACGGGACTCTCCACCCCGGCCAACCGGCAGACCCTTCCGTTGCGCGGGGGGCCGCGCGAGCAGGCCGACTACCTGGCGCACTTCCGCTCCGACAGCATCGTCCGGGACTGCGAACTCATCCGCCCCCGGCTCACCGGTGGTGCGCCCTGGACCGTTCTGGGTCAGTCCTTCGGTGGTTTCTGTGCCGTCCGGTATCTGTCCGCCGCCCCCGAGGGGCTCAAGGCCGTCCTGATCACCGGCGGGCTGCCCTCCCTGGACGCCCATGCCGATGACGTCTACCGGGCCGCGTATCCGCGTATCGAGCGGAAGGTCGCGGCCCACTACGCCCGCTACCCGCAGGACATCGACCGCGCCCGGGCGATCGCCGCGTACCTGTCCGAGCACCGCCCCACGAGCGGCGGGCACCGCCTGACACCCGAAGGATTCCAGTCCCTCGGCATCCTGCTGGGCGGCGGGAACGGCAGCCACCAGCTCCACCACCTCCTGGAGAACGCCTTCGTCGGCGGCCCGCACGGCATCGAGCTCTCCGACACCTTCCAGGAAGCCATGCGTACGGCCACGTCGTTCGCGGGCCACCCGCTGTACGCCGTGATGCACGAGGCGATCTACGGGCAGGGCGGCCGGCCGACCGGCTGGGCCGCCGAACGCGTACGCGCCGAATTCCCGCAGTTCGACGCCGCGTCGGTGGGCGACGGCCCCGTGATCTTCACCGGCGAGAGCATCCACCCCTGGCACTTCGAGGTCGATCCTGCGCTGCGCCCCCTGCGCGAGACGGCCGAGCTGCTCGCCGCCCGGCGCGACTGGCCCGCCCTGTACGACACCGAGCGGCTCGCGGCCAACGAGGTGCCGGTCGCCGCGGCGGTCTACCACGACGACATGTACGTGGACACGGAGCACGCGCTGCGCACGGCCGCCGCGATCCGCGGCCTGCGTACCTGGGTGACGAGTGAGTTCGAGCACGACGGACTGCGGGCGGGAGGACCGCGCGTCCTGGACCGGCTGCTCGCACTCGTCCGCGGCGAGAGCGACCGGTAGCCCCCGCCGCGGCCGGGTCAGCGCTGCAGGGCGTCCAGGGTCGCGTCCAGGTCGGCTGCGGCACGAGGCGCACGGTTGTGCGGGAGCTTCGCCAGTGCCGCCGCCATGCCGCAGGTGTTGGTCACCGCGGAGAAGACGAGACCGGAACCGATGCCCGCCGACAGCCAGCGCGCTGCGGGGAAACGCTTGCCCGCGAGCAGGCCGGCCACGACCAGGGAACCGGCCGCGAGCCGCACCTGGCGCTCCATCGGCCAGGTGGCCCGGCCCCCCTCGGGGCGGTCCAGGCCGTGCCCGTCGCCCGCCCAGGCGGACGTGCCGCCGGTCAGCGTGACGGCTTGGATGTCCGCCCGGGCGAGGACCTCGCAGGCCTTCGTGGAGCGCACACCGGAGGCGCACACCACCAGCAGGGAGCCGCGGGCGGAGGCGGACTTGAGTGCGGGTACCGCTTCGCCGAGCCGGTCGAGCGGAATGTTGAGGGCGCCGGGGACGTGCCCCGAGGCGTACTCACCGGGCGCCCGCACGTCGATGACGGTGAACTCCTCCAGCCGGGCTGCGGCCTGGGCGGGGGAGAGGGAAGCGGGACTGGTCACGAGCGGGTTCCTTTCGTTCGTTCACCGGGGCACGGAGAGCGGCGGGGTCTCACCCACCCCGCGCCAGAATACCCACCGGGGTATCGGAGGCAGGGGCGGCTCGACACGACCCGGCTCGGTCGGGCAAGCGGCTCCCCTCCCTCACCCTGCCCTGATCCGTTCCCGGAATGCACGAGGTCGCGGCCGTCCGTGGGCGGCCCGCAGGGTGTAACGCGGGAGGACCGTCCCGTCTTCCCGTCAGGGACGGGATCCTCGGCCGATTGACAAAGCCGTTTGCTGATTCTGCAATGGGGTCATGAAGGAACAGAGTCAGGACGACCCCGAACTCGATGCCGTACTCACCGGAGTCGGCCCCCGGCTGCGCCGGCTCCGCAAGGACCGGGGAGTGACCCTCGCCGCGCTCTCGGAGGCCACCGGAATCTCCGTGTCCACCCTGTCGCGGCTGGAATCCGGGGGGCGGCGTCCCAGTCTCGAGCTGCTGCTCCCCATCGCCCGCGCCCACGAGGTGCCGCTCGACGATCTCGTGGGGGCGCCCCCCGTGGGCGACCCGCGGGTCAGGGCGAAGCCCATCGTGCACGGCTCGAAGACCTCCCTGCCGCTGACCGGGAGGCCGGGCGGTCTCCAGGCGTACAAGGTCATTCAGGAGGCGCCCTGCACGGAGGAGCCGGAACAGCGCACCCATGAGGGATACGAGTGGCTCTATGTGCTCAACGGGCGGCTGCGCCTCAAGCTCGCCGAGCACGACCTGGTCCTGGTGCCCGGAGAGGCGGCGGAGTTCGACACCCGGTTGCCGCACTGGTTCGGACCCGTGGGCGACGAGCCGGTCGAGTTTCTCAGCCTGTTCGGGCCGCAGGGCGAGCGCATGCATGTCAGGGCGCGACCGAAGCGTGCGTGAAGGAGCTGTCGCCGACCGGTGCCAGGTGTTCCCAGACGGGCAAGCAACCGCTTAGTATGCGCCGGAGCAGTGGTAATGCCGACAGTGTTGTGGAGGCCCCTCATGCAGGCATGGCGAGTGCACCGGAACGGCGAGCCGAGCGAGGTGATGGAGCTCGAAGAAGCGGACCGGCCCAGTCCCGGACCGGGGCAGGTGCTGCTCGAGGTGCGCGCGGCGAACATCAACTTCCCCGACGCGCTGCTCTGCCGCGGCCAGTACCAGGTCCGGCCCCCGCTCCCGTTCACCCCAGGTGTGGAGATCTGCGGCGAGACGGAGGACGGGCGCCGTGTGCTCGCCACCCCCGCTCTCCCGAACGGCGGCTTCGCCGACTACGTCGTCGCGGACGAGGCCGCCCTGCTGCCCGCCCCCGACGCCCTGGACGACGCCGAAGCGGCCGCACTGCACATCGGGTACCAGACCGGCTGGTTCGGACTCCACCGCCGCGCGCATCTGCAGGCGGGCGAGACGCTGCTCGTGCACGCGGCGGCCGGCGGCGTCGGCAGCGCCGCCGTCCAGCTCGGCAAGGCGGCCGGCGCCACGGTCATCGGAGTCGTCGGCGGACCGGACAAGGCCGCGATCGCCCGTGGACTCGGCTGCGACCTGGTCATCGACCGCCACAGCGAGGACATCGTCGCCGCAGTGAAGGAAGCCACCGCGGGACGCGGCGCGGACGTCGTCTACGACCCCGTCGGTGGCGATGCCTACGCCAAGTCCGTGAAATGCATCGCCTTCGAAGGCCGCGTCGTCGTCGTCGGCTTCGCGAGCGGCACCATCCCCACCCCGGGCCTCAACCACGCCCTGGTGAAGAACTACTCGATCGTCGGGCTCCACTGGGGCCTCTACAACACCAAGGACCCGGCCGCGGTCCGCGCCTGTCATGACGAGCTCACCAAGCTGGCCGCACAGGGCGTCGTCAAGCCCCTGGTCAGTGAGCGGCTCCCGATGGCCGACGCCGCGCGCGGCGTCCAGCGTGTCGCCGACGGCACCAGCACCGGCCGCATCGTAGTCCTACCGGCAGGAGGCGCCCGATGACCAGCATCGACGCAGCAGAGATCCGTCGGCGTACGCAGGAACTGCTCGCCGCCCATCCGCCGGCCACGACGGACCGTACCGACTTCCTCACGGCACGCTTCGACGCCGGTCTCGCGTGGGTGCACTACCCCGTCGGCCTCGGTGGACTCGACGCATCCCGCTCCCTGCAGCCCGTCGCCGACGCCGAACTCGCCGCCGCCCAGGCCCCGGACAACGATCCGCGGCGTATCGGCATCGGTCTCGGCATGGCGGCGCCGACGATCCTCGGCTACGGCACCGACGAACAGAAGCAGCGCTTCCTGCGCCCCCTGTGGGTCGGCGAGGAGGTGTGGTGCCAGCTCTTCAGCGAGCCGGGCGCCGGCTCGGACCTGGCGGCCCTCGGTACGCGCGCCGTCCGTGACGGCGAGGACTGGGTGGTCGACGGGCAGAAGGTCTGGACGTCCAGCGCCCATGTGGCCCGCTGGGCGATCCTCATCGCCCGCACCGACCCGGACGTGCCCAAGCACCGGGGCATCAGCTACTTCATCTGCGATATGACCGACCCCGGCGTCGAGGTACGGCCGCTGCGCCAGATCACCGGCGAGGCCGAGTTCAACGAGGTCTTCCTGACCGGAGTGCGCATCCCGGACAGCCGGCGCCTCGGCCCGGTGGGCGAAGGCTGGAAGGTCGCCCAGACCACCCTGATGAACGAGCGCGTCTCGATCGGCGGAGCCCGCATCCCGCGCGAAGGCGGCATGATCGGCACGGTTGCGAAGACCTGGCGCGAACGCCCCGAGCTGCGCACCCATGACCTCCACCAGCGGCTGGTCACGCTCTGGGTGGAGGCCGAGGTCGCCAGGCTCACCGGTGAGCGGCTGCGCCAGCAGCTCGTCGCCGGGCAGCCGGGCCCCGAAGGATCCGGCATGAAGCTCGCCTTCGCCCGCCTCAACCAGGAGATCAGCGGCCTCGAGGTCGAACTGCTCGGCGACGAAGGCCTGCTGTACAGCGACTGGACGATGCGCCGACCGGAGCTCGTCGACTTCACCGGACGCGACGCCGGTTACCGCTATCTGCGTTCCAAGGGCAACTCCATCGAGGGCGGCACGAGCGAGGTCCTGCTCAACATCGTCGCCGAGCGCGTCCTCGGTCTGCCCGTCGAACCGCGCAACGACAAGGATGTCGCCTGGAAGGATCTCTCCCGATGACCGCACAGACCGAAGCAGCCCACGCCCCCGACCTGCTCTACTCGGAGACCGAGGAGGACCTCAGGTCCGCGGTGCGCTCGCTGCTCGCCGACCGGGCCGACGCGCCGACGGTCATCGCCGGTATCGAGTCCGACACGCCGTACGACCTGCGGCTGTGGGAATCGCTCGCCGCCGGCATCGGGGCAGCGGGACTGCTGGTGCCGGAGAAGCTCGGCGGACAGGGGGCCTCCCACCGTGAGGCCGCCGTGGTCCTGGAGGAGCTCGGCCGCAGCGTCGCCCCCGCCCCGTATCTGACCAGTGCCGTCGTCGCGACGGAGATCCTCCTCGCGCTCGACACGCAGGACGGTCCGGTGGGTGAACTGCTCGGGGACCTGGCGGCGGGGCGCAAGGTCGCCGTTCTCGCCCTGCCGTTCGCCACGCCCGCCGCCGATGCCGCCGCGGCGATGACCGGAACCCTCGACCGGACGGTGACCGGTGTCGCCGAGGCGGTGGCGGCCGATGTGCTGCTGGTGCCCACCGCCGAGGGGCTGTTCGCCGTCGACAGGGCCGGGGACGGCGTCACCGTCGATTCGCTCGTTCCGCTCGACCTCACCCGTCCACTCGCCACGGTCACCCTCGCAGGGGCTGCGGGTACCCGGCTCGCCGAGGCCGGGCCCGCGGCCCAGGCCGTGGCGAAGGGGCTGCTGTCCGGAGCCGGACTGCTCGCCTCCGAGCAGCTCGGCATCGCCGAGTGGTGCCTGACCGAAACGGTCCGCCACACCCGCGAACGGCACCAGTTCAACCGGCCGGTGGGTTCGTTCCAGTCGCTCAAGCACCGGATGGCCCAGCTCTGGCTGGAGGTCGTCTCCGCGCGCGCGGCGGCACGCAACGCCGCGGACGCGCTGGCGGCCGGCAGCCCGGACGCAGCGCTCGCTGTGGCCGTGGCCCAGGCCTACTGCTCGAAGGTCGCGGTGCATGCCGCGGAGGAGTGCGTCCAGCTGCACGGCGGGATCGGTATGACCTGGGAGCACCCGGCGCACCTCTACCTGAAGCGGGCCAAGGCCGACTCCCTCGCGTACGGCACGGCAGGGCGCCACCGCGAGGCCGTCGCCCGGCTGGTGGAGCTGCCCGCACCGTAGGGCCTCTCGTCCGGATCACGACAGGAGCGGGGGTACGTGCTCACGTACCCCCGCTCCGGCATGCCCGCCCGGTCCCATCCCCTCGTCCCACCGGCCCGATCACCTGGGTAACAGCAGGCACAGCGCAGTCGACGGGCGGAAGGCGACGGGTCCAATTCTTGGCAGGTACCTGACTTTCGATGTGCTCGCGGCTCCATACTCGTCGCGTCCACCCGCCCGCTCTGCCCGCTCACCGCTTCAGGGAGACCCCATGGCACACCTGACCCGCCGCAGAGTCGTCACCACCGCCCTGGCCACCGCCGCCGCAGGCGCCTTCATCCCCGCCCAGTCGGCAACCGCGGCGCCCGCCGTCCCCTCCGGCCGCCCCCACGGCCCGCGCCCGCTGGCCCGCGCCCACGCGCACAACGACTACCTGCACCCGCGTCCCCTCCACGACGCGCTCGCGCACGGGTTCACCAGCGTCGAGGCGGACATCTTCCTCGTCGGCGGCGAACTCCTCGTCGCTCACGAGGAGTCCGGCCTCGATCCCACCCGCACCCTCACCTCGCTCTACCTCGACCCGCTGCTCGCCCGGGTCAGGGCGAACCACGGCTCCGTGTACTCCGGCTACCGTCCCCCGCTCCAGCTGCTGATCGACATCAAGACCGACGGCGCCGCCACCTACCTCGCACTCGACGCGGTGCTCCGGCGCTACCGGCAGATCCTCACCCGCTTCAGCCACGGCCGGGTACGCAGCGGTGCGGTGACGCCCGTCATCTCGGGTGACCGCGCCGCCCGCGCGCCGATGGAGGCGCAGAGCACGCGCTACGCCTTCTACGACGGTCGGCTCGACGATCTGGGGACCGCCGCCCCCGCCTCCTTCATCCCGCTCATCAGCAGCAACTGGACCCAGAGTTTCAGCTGGCTGGGCACCGGCCCCTTCCCCGCCGCCGAACGGGACAGACTGCGCACTCTCGTCTCCGCCGCCCGCACGAGCGGTCAGCGGGTCCGGTTCTGGGCCACGCCCGATGTGGCGGGACCGGAGCGCGACGCCGTGTGGACGGAGCTGCTCGCCGCCGGCGTCGACCATCTGAACACCGACGACCTGGCGGGCCTCGAAGCGTTTCTCCGCCATCGTGACCGGGCCGGCCGCACCAGCCGCTGACCGCATCGCGGCCGGCGCCTCCGATCACCCTGCGTCAACACCCGTTCGGCGGACACGCCAGTCCGCCGGATGGCCCCTCCGCTGCGCCACACTGGCGGCCGAATGCCGCAATTCCGGCGCGGCGGAGGAGGTTGGCGATGGCCATTTCGATCTCACTGGTGCTGCTCCTGCTGATCCTGGCAGTGATCTTCCTGCGCAACGGCGGGCTCAAGGTCTCGCACGCGATCGTCTGCGCCCTGCTCGGCTTCTTCCTCGCAGGTACGAGCATGGCTCCCACCATCCACGAGGGGATCGCCGCCACAGCGAATGTCGTCAGCGGCCTGAAGCCCTGACCTGACCCCACGCACCGTCCGGGTGCGGGACAATGGCGACTGATCGTGGCAGAGCGCCGCACCGGACCAGTGAGGGAACGCAGCAATGTCCTTTCCGCCACCCGGACGGCAATCGGGCGCCGCCCACCACGAGTACTGCAACACGGCTCTCTGCTGCCGCTGCCAGCAGCGGCAGTGGGCGACGAAACAGGGCGACGAACGCCTCTGCGGCCTCTGCGCCGCTTGCTGCCGTGACTGCGGCCGCGCTCCCGCCCCCCACCTGGACGGACTCGACGAGGGGCTTTGCGCCGAGTGCCGCGGTATGTGCGGTCGGTGCCAGCGACAGCTGCCTCTCGTGGGTCCCTGCGTATGTCGCAAGTGGCGGGAGCGGGCAGGTGGCGATCCGGTCACGTACATCCTGCAGGCCCTCCCGCAACCGCTGGTCCAGGCGCTCGGTCACCGCACCCCGCAGTCCGTCCACGAACTGATCCACCGGGAACTCTCCCGGCGGACCCCCGACCAGCTTCTGGACCGCCTCGAGCGCCGGTGGAACGTCCGCTGGGCGCACGCACTCCAGGAGAAGGACGAGGACGGCCGGCGCCGCTGGACCGCGCAGGAGGTCGCCGAAGCGCTGCTGAGCCCGGGCCACTGCGCGAACCCGCAGTGCGAGGACGGCTACCTGGTCACCACCGACACGCCCTGCGGACAGTGCCTGCGCCCCACTCACCGGTTCGTCACTTCCGTGGCCGACCGCACGGCGACCTCGGCCCACGCGAGGGAGACCGCTGCCCAGATCAGACGCGCGCTCCTGGACGGCCGCTCGACCAAGCCCGGCAAGCCGCGCCCGCCGCGCTGACGAGCCGTGCTCAGGCCGCGGACCGGACCGAGGCCGCGACGTCCTTGCCCAGAGCGGTTCGCACCAGAGCTGCGGCGAGCACCGCGGGGTCCCGCCCCTTCGCCAGCCGTGTCAGCCCGGCCGACGAGCTGGGCAGGCCCAGCCGCTGGGCGCCTTGCAGCGCCTTCGCGTCGAGGTAGGGGGCCGTCTCCGGCCACACCGTCTGCACCTCGCGCAGGAAGATGTCCGCACCCGTCGGACCCACCCCGGGAAAGCGCCGCAGCATGGTGCGGAGTGCGCCGATGTCACCATCGGCGTCCCGGCGGAGGCGACGCAGATCTCCGCCGTGCGCGGTGAGCAGCAGGACGGCGCCGTCCCCGAGCTGGGTGGCAGTCCGCTCGTCGTACCGGCGGTACCCGCCCTCGCCCAACGCGTCGACGCGCTGCTGCCACGTCGCGTCGGCCATCCGGCGCGGAGTGCGCATACCGTGCGCGTACAGCGCCCGTGCCGCGGCCACCGCCACGGAGGCGCGGATGCGGGCGCTCAGCAGGTCGCTCAGCACGAGGAGCTGGTACAAGGGCTGAGGGGTGTCGCGCAGCCGGATGCCCGCCTCGTCCGCGTACGTCGTGCCCTGCAGCTCCAGCAACGCGTCCAGGGTGTCGCGTGCACTCATGTGAAACCGAAGATGCGGGCGATGAAGTATCCGGCGACGACGGCCGAGCCGAGCAGCACCACCGCGGCCCACAAGGCCGGATGCTCCCAGATGCCGCCGTCCGCACGTTCGACGTGGGCCTCGCTGATGCAGCCCTCACCCGGAGGCGTTTCGCCCGGGGGTATGCGGGTGCGCGTGGATGACAGGGAGACCGGGGGAGTGTGTGAGATAGCCATACCTCCACGATGCCCCCGCAGGGCCCGCCCCGCATCGCAGGTCCTGGAGGGGTGCGGGTACCTCCGTACGGAGTCTGCCTGCCCTCCGAAGCGCTGCGGCACCCCGGTTCGGGGCACCGTCAAGGAATGCCTGGAGTATCCGCGCCCGCGCCCGTCATCAAACTCGTGCAGCGCACCACCGAGCCTGCCGCCGCGCAGTTGCTGCGGTCCACCGCTGCGGCGGTCATCGCCTTCGCCGTGGCCCAGTGGGTTCTGCCCGAGCCCCATCCGGCACCACTGACCGCTCCTCTCACGGCTCTGCTCGTGGTGCAGGTGACGCTGTATGCCACGCTCACCACCGGAATCCGACGGGTGAACTCGGTCGTCGTGGGAGTGCTGATCGCCAGCGGTTTCAGCTCCCTGGTCGGGCTGAGCTGGTGGAGCCTGGGACTGACGATCTTCACCTCGCTCCTGATCGGGCGCTTCGTCAGAGTGAACGAGTTCGTGCCCGAGGTGGCCATCAGTGCGATGCTCGTTCTCGGCGTCGCGCAGGTCGCCGACACAGCCTGGGAGCGAGTGTTCGAGACGCTCATCGGCGCAGGGGTCGGACTCCTGTTCAATCTCCTGTTCGCGCCGCCCGTCTGGGTCGAGACGGCGGGCGTCTCCATCGGAGGCCTGGGGGAGCGGATGGGCAGCATGTTCCGGGCTCTGGGCGAGGAGATCGGCGGCAACCACCCCGTGCCGGAGGCTGCCGCACGCCTGCACGAGGCACGCAGGCTGGACCACGACATCGTGGAGGTGGACGCCTCGCTGCGGCAGGCCGAGGAGAGTCTGATGCTCAATCCCCGGGTACGGCAGGGGATGCTGTACCGCGTGGTGCTGCGCACCGGACTCGACACACTGGAGATCTGCGCCGTGGTGCTCCGTGTGATGACCCGCACCCTGACCGACCTGGCCAAGGCGCGCACGGACGAGTCGCTCTTCCCCGAGGACGTGGCCGTATCCCTGCGGGAGCTGTTCGGACACATGTCGGACGCGATCGAGGGCTTCGCGGTGATGATCACGACACCGATCGCCGCCAGCGGGGAGGAGGCCGAGGAGCGCCTCGCCGAGGCACTCGGCCGCAGTCGCGCGACACGCGACCGGGTGGCGGACCTGCTGCTCGAGGACGTTCAGGAATATCCCAGGCAGTGGCAGCTGCACGGAGCCCTGCTAGCCGAGGTGGACCGCATTCTCGACGAACTCGACATCGGCAAGCGCACGGAACGCCTCGGTGAGGAGCTCGACCGCCACTCGGCGGAGATGCACGAGCGCCACCCCCGTATCCAGTCGGTGCTCCGCCGGCTGCGCGGGGCGACGCGGACCAGGCTGCGGGCGGAGGTCTGAGGCGGCCTCAGCTCTCCTCGTGCTCGCAGACCTTGGCCAGCCGGTTGAGCATGGCTCGGTGGCGCAGTTGGATCACCAGATCGAAGGCCGCGTTGTGCAGTGCGGCGCCCGCGCCTCGCAAGGGGTGCTCGTCGACGATCAACAGGGTGTCGTCGCCCCATGGGCGGACATCGAACGCGACCCTCGCCGTCCCCAGATGACCGCTGTCGATCTCGAGTTCCAGGATCCGTGGCGGTTCGCAGCGGCGCACGACGGTCTCGTTGTCCAGCTCGACGGGGCCGATCCTGACCCGGTACGCGATGCTGGAACCGACTCCCGGCCACCGGCCCTTCGCAGGACGGGAGTCGGCCGTGCCGACCACCCACCGGTCGTAGCGCTCCCCGTCGGACAGGACGGCCCAGACCGCGTCCGCGCTCCTCCTGATCAGTTTGTGCCGTACAGCCATGAGCTCCTCCGGCTTGTGGCGGTGCGATCGGACCTACCCGCACTCCCAGCGTAGGACGACCCGGCCGGTCCGGCTTCCCGGCCGCTGCGGCTGTCCTCACCGTTGTCGGGCGGCGGGTTCACCGGTGCCGTCCGCCCCTGGGTTTCCCGGGGCCGGTCCGGAAGGTCCCGCCGAGGGTGTGCGACCGTGAGGTCGTTCGGACGTTCGACCCCGCTCAGCATCGGTGTTCTCCTCACGGTTCGTGCGACGCCGGTGGCTGGTGTCGCACCACGGGTACATCCGGCTCCGCCGGCAGGTGCAGACGGCGACGACGAACCGGTTCGACACGGCCACACTCCCGTCGGCGCACGTGACTTCCACAGGCCCGTCGACCAGCATGGGGCCTTCGTCGTCGAGAGAGATCCTGCGTGGACGTTCAGGGGTGTTCGGCACGGATGACCACCAGTTCCTCGGTCGTTTCGCTCTCGCCCACCAGGCCCGACTCCCTCAACCAACGGAGTCTGGACCGCAGCACGGGCCCGAGGGGCACGCGGGCGCGGTCACTGACCCGCGCGTGCAGACCGGCGTCCGACAGACGGCGCAGGGTCGCGTCGCTGTCGCACAGGCCGGAGTGGACCATCAGCAGAAGGCCTCCGGGACGCAGCGCTGCCGGAGCCGCCGCGCAGACACGGTCGAGGACCGCACGACCGTCGTACCCGGCGTCCCAGGCCCGCGCGGAACCGTGCTCCGGCAGTCGGCCGATGGGGGAGGGGACGTAGGGCGGATTGCAGATCACCAGGTCGTAGGAGCTGCCGGGCAGTGCGGACAGAAGGTCGCTGCGCTGCACGGTGATGCGCCGGCGGTGCAGCAGTGCGTTCAGCCGCGCGGTCATCACGGCCCGCCGTGCGATGTCCACGGCTGTCACCCGCGCCCCCAGCCGCGCCGCGTGCAGGGCCAGTGCACCACTGCCCGTACCGAGGTCCAGGACGTCGGTACCCGGGCCGATCTCCTCCTGGTCCAGCGCCGCCATGAGGAGGCGTGTGTCGTGCTGCGGTGCGTACACGCCGGGGAGCGTCAGGAGCCGGGACACACGGGCCGGCTTCTCAGTCAGTTCTGCGGACATCCAGGACTCCTTGCCTCCATGGAACGACTCGGGGTTCCGACTCCATGAGCCCGTGCGAACGGGACGGTGCGAGCGGCTGGATCATGTCTGCCAGTCCGCGAGCAGTCGTTCCCCGAGCCGGTCCTCCAGCCACGAGGTCGCGGTGACGCCGAAGGCGATGTCGGCCGCCAGTTCCGGTTCGTCGTCGAGCAGCCCGCCGATGACGTCACGGCGCACCACCTGCTCGTGGACCGCGTCGGCCTCGACGTGCTCCGTGTAGAAGAACTCCGCCGCCGGCCCCGCCCCCGTTCGTTTCATGGCACGGGCCAGACGCCGGGAAGCGGGTGAGGAGGTGATCTCCACAGCGGCGAAATGCCCCACCAGCGCGCCGCGCAGCCGCCGGTGCAGGCCGAAGAGCGACATCAGGTTCACCAGGGCCAGCATCTCGGCGCAGCCGTCGTCCAGGTAGCGGCCGTAGGTGCTGTCGAGACCCAGGTCGGTCATGAGGTCGGCGAAGAGCTGTGCGTGAACGCGATCAGCGCGTCCGCCTCCGAACTCGTCGTACTCGATCGCCGCCATGCCTGCCTTGGCCCGTCCGCTCAGCCGTGGCAGCACCCACGCGTGCGGGTCGGCCTCCTTGAGGTGGTAGAGGGAGCGCTGCACCGCGTAGGCCCGCATGTGCCGCAGTTCGCCCCGGTCCTGCAGAAACCACGAGAGCCCGGTCCCGTGGACCGGTTCCACCAACAGGCCGGCCAGTACGTCGTCGAGATCAGCCGTTCCTGTGGCGTCACGGCGCAGCGCCTTGAGGAAACGATTTTCCAGCTCGGCGCGGACGGTGAGCAGACCCGGATCCCACTCCAGATCGGGCCGCACGCCGGCAAAACCCCGGTAGTGCAGTTCGTAGCAGGCGTACAGAGCAAGGTGCAGATCGTCCCCGTACGCGTCGGTGTCCACGGCGGAGGCGGGATCCGGCAGAGGCGCGTCACCGCGCAGGAAGCCGACCACGCCCGCCGACACCGGGCCACGGGTTCGCGGAAGAGAGGGGCCAGTGCGTTGATCGGGCATGGGCACCTCCTGCCCCGTCATCCAGGGAAACCACACAGGCATCGTGATCGACTGTACGCCGGAGGTCCCGCCACAGCCTTCCGGCGCATGCCGGGCCCGCCGACCAGGCAGACAATCGAGGAAGGAAGCGGGAACACCCGTCCGGCTCGAAGGAGTACGCATGTGCGCTGACCGGGGGCGTCACGACGGCGATCCGTCGGACGGTGACGACGCGTACGAAGTGGACCGAAAGGTACAGGACGCGCTCGACCGGCTGACGCTGCTGACCAACGCGGCGGAGGCACTGGCCAGCACCCTCGACGAGGAGACCGGCCTGCGCCGGCTGTGCAACACACTCGTACCCGGGCTCGCCGACTGGTGCGCCGTCGACCTCGTGGACCGGCGGGGCCGACTGCGCAGGATCGTCGTCCAGCACCGCGACGCCGACCGCCTCTCGCCGGGCCTGTACGAGGGGCTCCTCCCGCCGACCGAGGGCTCCGACGCGGCCGCGGCACGAGCCATGCAGGGTGCCGGCCCGATACTCCTGACGGACTTCCTCCCGCCGCGCCGTGCCGCCGACCCACTGCATGCGCGCGAGCTCGAACTCTTCGACCACATGACGGCCGACACCGCCGTGATCGCACCGCTGCGGGCACGCCGACAGGTGCTGGGCGTCATCACGCTCGTACGGACCACGAGCGAGGCCCGGCTCGACGAGGACGTGCTGCCCCTCGTCGAGGACCTCGCCCACCGGGTCGCCCTGGCCGTCGACAACTCACGCCTGCACTTCGAGGCTCAGCACACCGCTGAACGCCTGCAACGCTCGCTCCTGCCCGACCTGCCGGCCGAAGGGCCCTTGGAGCTCTCCGCCCGGTACCAGTCGGCGGTCGCGACGGCTCAGGTAGGTGGCGACTGGTACGACGCGTTTCTGCTGGCCGAGGGCGCCACTGCGCTGATCATCGGAGATGTGGCGGGTCACGACCTCCGCTCCGCGGTGACCATGAGCCAGATGCGCAACATGCTGCGGGGCATCGCCTGCGACAGGAAGGAGCCGCCCGGCAAGATCCTGGCGCGGCTGGACGCTGCCACCCACATCCTCTACCCCCACCAGACGCTGACGTGCATCTACGCCCTGGTGGAGAAGCCGGTCGTCGGCGATCCCTGGCGACTGCACTACGCCGTGGCCGGCCACCCCGCGCCGCTCCTGGTGACCTGGGAGGGCGAGACCCGATTCCTCGAGGGCGGCAGGAGCATGATGCTGGGCGTCGACCCGGACGAACACCGCCCGGCCGACATGGAAGTGCTCCCCCCGAACTCGACCGTCCTGCTCTACACGGACGGGCTCGTGGAGCGCCGCGACGAAATGCTGGACCGGGGCCTGGCCCGACTGCGCCAGCACGCCGCGGCACTGGCGCGCGAGCCGCTGGAGACCTTCTGCGACGAGCTGCTCAACGGACTCGCGGCAGCCGGTACGGATGACGTGGCCCTGATCGCGGTCCGCATCGCCGGGCCCGCTGCGGGCCCCGCGACCGCCACCGCCGAATGACCGGGACCGTCATCCGGCCGTCTTCCCCCGGGTCCACTCCAACAGCCGGACCGCCGTCCATGAAGTGATGACACGGTCGGCCGGGACCCCGCACTCCTCCGCCCGCGCACAGCCGTAGATCTGCCAGTCCAGCTGACCGGGGGCATGGGCGTCCGTATCCACGGAGAAGAGAACCCCCGCAGCGACCGCGCGCCTGAGCAGAGGGCGTGGGGGATCGAGCCGTTCGGGTCGGCAGTTGATCTCGACGGCCGTCCCCGCCTCCGCGCACGCCGCGAAGACCTCGTCGGCATCGAACTCCGACTGCGGGCGGGTCCGCCCGCCCACGAGACGCCCCGTGCAATGCCCGAGCACATCCGCGTGCGGATCGCGTACCGCCGCGAGCAGCCGCTTCGTCATCTCCGCCGCGCCCATGCGCAGCTTCGAATGGACGGAGACGACGACCACGTCGAGACGTTCCAGCAGCTCGGGTTCCTGGTCGAGGGAGCCGTCCGACAGGATGTCGCACTCGATTCCCGTGAGCAGCCGGAAGGGTGCCCACTGCTCGTTCAGCTCCGCCACCACGTCCAGCTGACGGCGCAGACGCTCCGGAGACAACCCGTTGGCCACGGTCAGTCTGGGGGAGTGGTCGGTGAGCACGGTCCACTCGTGGCCCAGTTCCGCCGCGGCCCTGCCCATCTCCGCGATCGGACTCCCCCCGTCGGACCAGTCGGAGTGCGTATGGCAGTCGCCGCGCAGGGTCGCCAGCAACGACTCACCCCCCTGGGTGAGCGGCTCCAAGGCTTCCTTCTCCAGCCGTTCCAGGTACCGGGGCGTCGCACCGGTCATCGACTCCCGGATCACTTCCGCTGTCCGGGGGCCGATGCCCCGCACCGACTCCAGGGAGCCCCGCGCCACCCGGTTCGCGAGCTCGCCGTCCTCCATGGCTGTGACCGCATCAGCAGCCGTGCGGAAGGCCTTCACCCGGTACGTGGCCGCCTGGGACCGCTCGAGCAGGAACGCGATCCGGCGCAGGGCCGTGGACGCCTCCACGGTCAGAGCCCGGAGGTGTGGTCGGGGTGTCCGTGGGTACGCCGGGCTTCCTTCATCTCCGCCTCGTACAGATGCTGCCGCCCTGCCACGAGGTCCTGCCGCACCCGGGCTTCGACCTCCACGAACGGCCGGTAGTAGGTCGCGTCGTACGCCTCCACGACCTGGTAGGTCCAGCAGCCCGGGATGACGTTGCGCCCCAGGATCTCGCGCTCCACCAGGTCGGCATGGCCCGCGTGACCGGCCGTTCGGAGCAGCTCGACAGCCCGGTCCAGGGTGAGGTCCGCGCCGCCCGTCAGCTGATGGAAGTCGTACAGGCGGCCGCGAGCCCGCTCCACCGTCTCCAGCGCTTCGGTCAGCGCCCCGAGGGCCTCGACGGTGGTGTCCCCGACGGCCGGCGGGCGCGCATGTCCGTCCTCGGGCCCGCTCTCCTCATGTGATTCACGCATGCCTACGACTGTGCACCCCCTTGCGCCGACTTCGTTGTCCCGGCGGGCCGAAGGGGTGAGGACCGGACCCTCGTCGGCCTGCCGCCCAAGATGCGCGGAGCCCTGCTGTCGTGAGACTGGATCCCATGGCAGAGAAACAGCGCACCCGTGCCGGGCAGGCAAAGAAGGCGACAGCCTCGCGCCCCTCGTCCCGGCGAGGCCCCGAGCATGCCGCCCGTGTCGCCTGTCAGAGCCTGGAAAGCCTCATCGGCCATCCCACGGAGGGGGTGTCCGCGGTGCGACGGAGCGAGGACGGATGGTGCGTCGTGGTGGATGTGCTGGAAGTCCAGCGCATCCCCGACACGACGAGCCTGCTCGCCTCCTACGAGGTGCAGTTGGACGAGGACGGCGAGCTCCTGGAGTACAGCAGGGTCCGCCGGTACCGACGGGGCGCCGCCGACGAGTGACCCGTGTTGCCCCATCAGCCGGAAGGAAACTCCATGACCACCATGTACGCCGACGAAGTCGTGCCGTGCCCGCCGCGCGCCGGAACGCTCTACGACGTTCTGGAACTCATCCTCGACCGGGGGATGGTCATCGATGTGTTCGTCCGGGTCTCGCTGGTCGGCATCGAGATCCTCAAGATAGACGCACGCATCGTGGTCGCCAGCGTGGACACGTACCTGCGATTCGCCGAAGCATGCAACCGCCTCGACCTGGAGCGCGACTCGGGCAGCAGGACCGTCCCCGAGCTGTTCGGCGCGGGCGCGGCCAAGTCCGTCGGCAAGCGCAAGGTACGCAAGGCCGCGGAGTCCGTCGGAGACAGCGTCCGCAAGGCGGTGGGCGCCGGTGACGACGACGACTCGGACGACCAGGAGGAGCAGCACGAGCGACCCAGGAAACGCCGGGCGCCCGCACGTGAAGGTGCGAGCCGACGACGCCGCGCGGAGGCATGAGCGTGACAGCGAACGGCGTGTACGTCTACGCAATCGTCCCGACGGGTGGATCGCTCCCGCGGAAGGCCGCCGGTGTGGGTAGCCCGCCTGCCGCGCTTCGGCTGATCGGCGAAGGGCCGGTCACCGCTGTGGTGAGCGATGCGCCGCCGCAGCTCCGGGCGCGGCGGCGGGACCTCATGGCACACCAGGACCTGCTGATGGGACTCGCGGACCTCGGCCCCGTACTCCCCATGCGCTTCGGAATGGTCGCGGCGGACGAGGACACGGTACGCGGCGAACTGGCCGGATCCCGGGAAAGCCATCTCGCCTCTCTGCGGCACCTGACCGACGGCGTCGAGATGAACCTCAAGGCCCTTCCGGCCCAGGACGCACTCGCTGCGGTCCTGGCGGAGGAGAACCAGGTACGGCGGCTCCGGGAGGAGGTGCGCCGACGCCCCGGCTACGAGGCGAGCGTCCGGCTGGGAGAGGCGATCGCCACTGCTCTCTCGCGCAGGGCTGCGGACGCCGGCAAGAGGATCGTACGCACGCTGACGCCCATGGCCCGGGCGGTGGCAGCCGGGCCGGAGGTCCACGGATGCGCGCTGAACGTGTCGTTCCTCATCGACCGGCGCGACAGCGAGCGCTTCCGGACAGCGGCGCAGTCGTTCGCGGACACCCACCGCGCACACGTCGAACTCCGGATCGCCGGACCGCTGCCCTGCTACAGCTTCGTCGCTGCTCAGCCCGCCCGGACAGCGGTGGCGGGGAGCTGACATGGGGCTGATCAGCGGGATCCTCCTGCTTCCACTGGCACCGGTCCGCGGAGTGATCTGGGTGGCGGAGAAGGTGAACGACGCGGCCGACCGCGAGATGCACGACCCCGGTGTGCTCCGGGCCCAACTGGCGGCGCTGAACCAGGAGCTGGAGGACGGCAACGTCAGCCTGGACGAGTTCGAACGGGAAGAGGAAGAGCTGCTCGAACGGCTGCACGTCGCTCGGGTCCGCTCCGTGCAGAACGATCGAAGGTGACTGACTCATGGAAGACCAGACCAAGGTGACTCTGGCGGCCGCGGTGGTCGGCGGATATGTGCTCGGCCGTACGAAGAAGGGTCGTCTGGCGATCACGATCGCGACATATCTGGCGGGCAGGCGGTTCGGTCTGGAACCACGCCAGCTTGCCGCCGAAGGGATGCGCAGGTTGGGGGATATGCCCCAATTCGCCGAACTGCAGGAGCAGTTGAAGGGCGAGGTCCTCGAGTCGGGCCGAAAGGCCCTGACGGCCGCTGCGGATCGTGGCATGAACACGCTCGCCGATGCGCTCAGCGACCGTACCGCCCGGCTCACGGACCGGGATGAGGAAGAGGAGGAGTACGAGGAGGAGCCGGACGAGGACGGCGAGTACGAGGGCGAGTACGAGGAGGAGGAAGAGCCCGAGGGGGAGTACGAGGACGAAGAAGAGGAGCCCGAGGGGGAGTACGAGGACGAAGAGGACGAGGAGGAGTTCGAGGAGGAGCCGGACGAGTCCGAGGACGAGGACGCCGAAGAGGAAGAGGAAGAGGAAGAGGACGAGGAAGAGGACGAAGAGGAGCCGAAACCGAGCAGGTCCCGCGGCTCCCGACGTCCGTCGAAGCAGGCTCCGGCAGAGAGAGCTGCTCCGGAAAAGAAGGCTCCCGCCAAGCGGACGCCCTCGAAGAAGGCGGCTCCGGCGAAGAAGGCTGCTGCGAAGAAGCCTCCGGCGAAGAAGGCCGCTGCGAAGGCTCCGGCAAAGAAGGCCGCGGCGAAGAAGGCTCCGGCAAAGAAGGCTCCGGCGAAGAAGACCGCTGCGAAGAAGGCGTCTCCCGCCAAAAAGTCCTCCGCCAAGAAGTCTGCGCCGACCAAGAGGTCCCCTGCCAAGAAGTCCCCTGCGAAGAAGTCTGCGGCCAAGAAGTCTGCGCCTGCCAAGAAGTCCACGGCCAAAAAGGCCACGTCATCAAAGCGAGCCGCGTCCAAGCGCACAGAACGGCGGAGGTAGCCAGTCATGGCCAGGACAGACAGAGACGAACCGGAGGCTGCGGAGTCGGGCATCGACCGGCTCCGGGGAGAGGCGTCGAACTTTCTCAGCGCGCAGGTGGAGAAACTTGCCGAGAAGGCCGGCGGAAAGCTGACCGACGTCACGGGGCAGCTCACGGACATCGCGGAGAACGGGGGCTCGCTTCCCTCGATCGGCTCCCGTGTCCTGCAGGGCGAATCGCCGGTGAAGGCGTTCGTTTCGGAGAAGGCCAAGGGCGTCAAGGACAACGTGGTGGACAAGGCCAAGCAAGCCTTCGGTGGAGGAAAGAGCAAGCGCAAGTCCAGCGGCAGCAAGATCACGAGCATCATCGAGGTCCTCGATGTGGGTGTGTCCCTGCGGGACGCATATGACTACTGGACGCAGTACGACAAGTTCAGCAGCTTCGCCAAGGGCGTGCGCGACGTCTCGACGAGTGACGAGGTGACCAGTGACTGGAAGGTCAAGGTCGGTCCGTCCTCCCGCAGCTTCAAGGCGACCGTTCAGGAGCAGGTGCCCGACGAGCGGATCGTCTGGACCTCCGAGGGCGCGAAAGGCACTACCCGAGGCGCTGTCAGTTTCCATGAAATCGCTCCGAAGCTGACGCGGATCGTCCTGGTCGTGGAGTACTACCCCTCGGGGTTCTTCGAGAAGACAGGCAACCTGTGGCGTGCCCAGGGTCGCCGTATGAGGCTGGACTTCAAGCACTTCCAGCGGTACGTCACGCTCACCGAGGAAGAGCCCGAGGGCTGGCGGGGCGAGATCCGCGACGGCGAAGTCGTGGAGAGCCACGAAGACGCCGTGGAACGAGAGGAAGCCGACTCCGAGGAGGAAGAGCCGGAGGAGGGCGAGGAAGAAGAGGGCGAGGAAGAAGAGGGCGAGCCCGAGGAAGAGGACGACGACGAGGGAGACGGTGAGTGGGAGGACGAGGAGGAAGAGGAGCCCGAGGACGAGGAAGAGGAGCCCGAGGAGGAAGAAGAGGAAGAAGAGGAAGAGGAGCCCGAGGAGGAAGAAGAGGAAGAGGAGCCTGAGGAGGAGGCCCCCGCGCCCAAGAAGCACCGAGGCCGGAGGCGCAGCCGTGACTGATGCGGGCCTCGTGCAGAACGGCTACCAGGTCCCTGGACCTCAGACGACCAACCTCGCCGACATTCTCGAACGTGTTCTCGACAAAGGCATCGTCATCGCAGGCGACATCAAGATCGACCTGCTCGACATCGAACTGCTCACCATCCGGCTCCGCCTCTTCGTGGCGTCCGTGGACACCGCGAAGAAGGCCGGGATCGACTGGTGGGAGACGGATCCGGCGCTCAGCTCGCACGCCGCCCGCAATGCGCTCCAGGACGAGAACCGCGAACTCCGCGAACGCCTGGAGGCACTCGAGTCGAAGGCGGACGAACTACCGGCGGGGCACGACGACCGCGCGGCCAGTCACTGAGCAAGGAGAACCGAAGCACATGACGGAGTCGGGAGCCGATTCTTCGGACGGCAACGCCATCTACGTATTCGCGGTGTGCGGGGCCCCGGTCCCGGCCGCGGTCGAGGAACTGCCGGGCGTCACTGCGGACGCACCGGTACGCACCATGCCGTTCGGAGAGCTGACGGCCGTTGTCCAGACCGTTCGCGCCGACGAATTCTCCGACGAAGCCTGGCAGGCGCGCCTGTCCGACACGGCCGAGCTCGAACGCTACGCACGGGCCCATCACCACATCGTGACGACCGCCGCAGCGGCCTGCCCCACCGTTCCGTTGCCACTGGCCACTCTCTACCACGACGAGGAGCGGGCCCGGCAGGCGCTCACCGGCGAGGCCGGGCGTTTCCACGCCGCGCTCGCCCGAACCGCGGAGCACTCGGAATGGGGAGTCAAGGTCTACGCGGCGGAACGCCCCGCGCCGGACACCGAACGCCCCGCGGAGGACGTGAGCAGCTTTCCGCGCCGTGCGGCCGTGCCCGCCGACCGGGCCCGTCCGGCTCCGGGAGCGGGCCTTGCCTATCTGGACCGCAAACGCGGGATGCAGGCCCGGCGCGAGCAGCGGCAGGAAGAGAGTCTCCGTATCGCGGAGACGGTGGACGCGGAGTTCCAGAAGGTGGCAGCGGCTGCTCGCAGGCTGCGGCCGCACAGCCCCGAACTGGCCGGCGATCACCGGGTCCAGGTGCTCAACGCCACGTATCTGGTCGCGGAATGCCGGTCGGGCGAGCTGGAGACGCTGACCAGGACGCTCCAGGACAGCACCGGCGCGCAGATCGAACTGTCGGGGCCCTGGGTTCCCTACTCATTCGTCGGCGAGGTGTAGCGGATGGCGCACGACGTCGTGCCCTGGAACAATCCCGAGCCGCTGACCGGCCCCATCGGCGTGCCGCTCGTCGACCTGCTGGACCGGTTGCTGGCAACCGGTGTGGTGGTCAGCGGAGACCTGGTGATCGCGATCGCGGACGTCCCGCTCGTACGACTGTCGCTCCACGCCCTGCTGTCGTCCGTCAACGAGCGGATCCCGTCACCCTGGGCAGACGGAGGTCCGCTGTGACCGCCTCCCGCGCTTCCCGCGTCGACGTGGACACGGATCAGCTCGGGCACGACCTCGTCGCTCTCGTCCTGACCGTGGTGGAACTGCTGAGGCAGCTGATGGAGCGACAGGCCATTCGCCGCATCGATCAGGGGGACCTCACCGATCGGCAGGTCGACGAGATCGGGACCACGCTCATGCTGCTCGACCAGCGCATGACCGAATTGTGCGAGCAGCACGGCGTGCGGCCCGAGGACCTGAACCTCGACCTGGGGCCGCTGGGGACACTGCTGCCGCGCAGCTGACGGGGCTCAGACGGTCAGGAGGGTCTTGACCATCCCGTCCTTCTTCTCCTGGAAGGTGCGGTATGCCTGCGGCCCTTCCGCCAGGGGCAGCCGGTGTGTGGCGAAACCGTCGACGCCCAAGGGGTCGGAATCCTCGAGCAGCGGGAGGATGTCGTCCACCCAGTGCCTGACATTGGCCTGGCCCATGCGCAGCTGGACCTGCTTGTCGAACAGGGTCAGCATCGGCACGGGATCGATCGCACCTCCGTAGACGCCGACGACGGAGATGGTCCCGCCGCGGCGCACGGCGTCGACGGCCGTGTTGAAGGCGGCCATGCAGTCGAGGCCGGCATGCTCCATGACCTTGGCGCCCAGCGCGTCGGGCAGCCGTGCCGCGATCCGTTGGGCCGTCCTCACGATGGGTGCTCCGTGCGCCTCCATACCGACGGCCTCGATGACGGCGTCCGTGCCGCGTCCGTGGGTGAGACGGCGGATCTCGTCCGCCACGTTGTCGTGTTCCTCCAGGTCCAGCGCGGTGACGCCACGCGCGCGCGACCTGGCCAGCCGTTCCGGTACCAGGTCCACGCCGATGACCTGTTCCACCCCCTGGTGGAGGGCGATCCGCGTAGCCATGTCACCGATCGGGCCGAGCCCGAGAACCGTCAGGCTTCCGCCCGGCGACACATCGGCGTAGGCGACCGCCTGCCATGCGGTGGGCAGCACGTCCGACAGGTAGACGAAGCGGTCGTCCGGCGGACCGTGGGGCACTTTGACGGGCAGGGTGTTGCCGAAGGGGACACGGAGCAGTTCCGCCTGTCCGCCCGGTACCTGCCCGTACAGCTTGGAGAACCCGAAGAGTGATGCCCCGGTGCCGCGCTCCTGTACCTGCGTGGTCTCGCACTGCGACTGCAGGCCCTGTTCGCACATCCAGCACGTACCGCAGGAGATGTTGAAAGGGACCACGACACGGTCGCCGACCGCGACCGCGGTGACCGCAGGGCCGACCTCCTCGACGATTCCCATCGGCTCGTGTCCGAGAATGTCACCTGCATCGAGAAAGGGGCCCAGGACCTCGTACAAATGCAGATCGGACCCGCATATACCCGTAGATGTAATGCGCACGATGATGTCCGTAGGATCCACGATCTTCGGATCGGGCACCGTCTCGACGCGTACGTCGCGCTTTCCTTGCCAGGTGAGCGCCTTCATCGTGACCTTCTCCCCGGTGTGCCGATCTATGGCGCACCACGTAGAAATGGCCCCTCTCCCTGTATACGCCGCCTGAGCATGCCCGGCGCATCGGAGTGAATATACGTGGTGGTCATTGCGGTCACTGCGGGCATATGCTCAAAAGAGCTCACATTTCGAGCCGAGGGCCGTACGGTCGGAGGAAACGATGATCATTATTGGAGCAATTCTCCTCATCCTCGGCCTGGTGACCGGGCTGGGCGTCTTGTGGACCATCGGCATCATCCTGCTGGTCATCGGGGTCATCCTGTGGCTCCTGGGGTCCGTGGGTCATGCAGTCGGCGGCCGCAAGCACTATTGGTGACCTCCCGGCTGAGTGTTCCGACGGGTTTGAACTGCGCACGGCCGGGCACAGCCCAAGTGGCGCGGGAGCGCTCCCACGCCGTTGAATCCCCCCACTCCCGAAGGTGGAGATCGAGCATGAATTGTCATGATCACTTCAAATTAAGTCCCTGGGTGTTTCGCTTGGGCGGCGTGCTCGTTGCCGCGCTGCTCTGCATGCTCCCCTGGACCGGGACAGCGAACGCCCACGGCTCCGTGATCGACCCGGCCTCCCGCAACTACGGTTGCTGGCTGCGCTGGGGCAGTGACTTCCAGAACCCGGCCATGGCACAGGAAGACCCCATGTGCTGGCAGGCGTGGCAGGCAGATCCGAACGCCATGTGGAACTGGAACGGGTTGTACCGCAACGGCTCCGGCGGCAACTTCCCGGCCGCGGTGCCCGACGGTCAGCTGTGCAGCGGCGGCCGGACCGAGAGCGGCCGCTACAACTCGCTCGACACGGTGGGTGCCTGGAAGACCACGGACATCGGCAGCGACTTCACCGTGAAGCTGTACGACCAGGCCAGCCACGGCGCCGACTACTTCAAGGTCTTCGTCACCGAAGAGGGCTTCGACCCCGCCTCCCAGCCGCTGACGTGGGGTGACCTCCAGTTGGTGGCGGAGACCGGCAGCTACGGCCCCAGCCAGAACTACGAGGTCCCGGTGAGCACCTCAGGCCTCAGCGGTCGGCATGTGGTCTACACGATCTGGCAGGCCTCGCACATGGACCAGACCTATTTCCTGTGCAGTGACGTGAACTTCGTCTGACGCACACCTGTCCCGCCGGATCCCCCTGTCCGGTCGGACCTCGCGCGCGGATCCCGCCGTCCCGGCGGGGTCCGCGCCGCCCTGTCGACGGCAGTTGAGAGGGGTTGGCGGCCCCGATTGGCGAGGAACGCCCGTTCGGCCTACGGTCGATGGGTGAACGTTTCCGTTCACCCACTGTGCGAACGGCTCGAATTGCAGTACTGCTATGACGGAATCAGCGGCGAATACCTCGACACTTGCCGAATCCCCGGAGCGGGGCCGCGGCAAGGGTATGGCACTGTTCGTCATCGCCTCGTGCCAGCTGATGGTCGTTCTCGACATCACCATCGTCAACATCGCACTTCCGCACATCCAGACCTCGCTGGGCTTCTCGACCGAGAGCCTGTCCTGGGTCATCAACGCCTACACCCTGACCTTCGGCGGGCTGCTGCTGCTCGGCGGCCGGCTTGGCGACATCCTCGGGCGCCGGAGAGTCTTCATCTTCGGCGTCCTGCTCTTCGTGTTCGCCTCGCTGCTGGGTGGACTCTCGCAGGATTCCTGGCAGTTGCTCGCAGCCCGTGCGCTGCAGGGCGTCGGCGGCGCGATCGCGTCTCCCACGGCGCTCTCGCTCATCACCACGACCTTCCGCGAAGGACCCGAGCGGAACAGGGCATTCGGCGTGTTCGCCGCAGTCTCCGCGGGTGGCAGTGCGATCGGCCTGCTGGCGGGCGGAATCCTGGTGGAATGGCTCGACTGGCGATGGGTGTTCTTCGTCAATGTGCCCATCGGGCTGCTGATCGCCTTGGCGACACCCCGCTACATCAAGGAGTCGGAACGCCATCCAGGTCACTTCGACGTCCTCGGTGCGCTCACTTCCACGATCGGCATGGTGCTCCTCGTCTACGGCTTCATCCGCGCCTCGGAGGACGGCTGGAGCGACAGCCTGACCATCGGGTCGTTCCTCGCGGCGCTGCTGTTCCTGGGCCTGTTCCTTGCCGTCGAGAGCCGGTCGAAGCAGCCCATCACCCCCTTGAAGATGTTCCGCGACCGCAATCGCGCCGGCACCTACGGAATGATGCTGAGCCTGGCGGCGGCGATGTTCGGCATGTTCTTCTTCCTGACGCTCTTCGTGCAGAACATCCTGGACTTCAGTCCGCTGCAGGCGGGGCTCGCCTTCCTCCCCATAAGCGTGGTCATCGCCATCAGTGCGGGTATCGCCTCGCAGTTGCTGCCCAAGTGGGGGCCGAAGCCCTTCATGGTCGTGGGTGCGGTCCTGGCGGCTCTGGGACTCGGCTGGCTGACGTTCACCGACATCCACAGCAGCTACCTGGGGAGCATCCTGGGCCCGATGCTGGTCTTCGGCTTCGGCATGGGGATGCAGTTCGTGTCGCTGACGCTGATGGCCGTCTCCGGAGTGGCACCGCGGGAGGCGGGAGCCGCGTCGGGCGTCCTCAACGCAACTCAGCAGGTGGGCGGTTCGCTGGGCCTGTCCATCCTGGTCACGGTCTTCGGTACGGCCAGCCGCAACGAGGCCACCGACCAGGTACCGGCCTTCCTGGCCGAGTCGACCCCGGCCCAGCAGCTGGAATTCCGCAGGACGGGCGAACTCCCGGCCCCCTGGGGTAACGAGGTGCTGGCCTCAGGAGTCTCCAGCGCGTTCGTCGTCGCTGCCGTCATGGCCGTTGTCGCCGCACTGATCGCCCTGTTCGTGATTCAGGTGCGCGCCTCCGACCTGGAACGCCTGCGCGGCGGAGCGGTGATGCCGGGTGGCGGGACGGGCGGCGAGGAGGCTGCTCAGGGGAAGGGCCGGCCGGACAGTGCCACGGGCTCTCCCGCCCCGGTACGGAATCGGGGCGCGGACGACGCGGACGTGCACCGGGACCCGGACGGTTGAGGCCTGCCGGGCAGGGCGACCCCGTCGGCGGGCCCGGTGGGTCACAGCAGGTTGACGAGCCGTATGTAGCGCACCCAGTCCCAGTTGACCCCGGGGTCGGTGTGGTCGCTGCCAGGGACCTCGTGGTGACCGATGATGTGTGCACGATCCTTGGTCAGGCCGTAGCGGTCGCAGATGTTCGCGGTGAGCCTGGCCGACTGCTCGTACATGGAATGTGTGAAGTAGGCAGGCCGGTCTACCCAGCCCTCGTGCTCGATGCCGATGCTTCGGGTGTTGTGGTCCCAGTTCCCCGCGTGCCAGGCGACGTCCTTCTCGCGCACGCACTGGGCCACGTAACCGTCCCCCGAGCGCACCACGTAGTGCGCCGAGACCTGCTTGTCCGGATTCCGGAAGATGCCGATCGTGTCGGCGAAGGTTTCCTGGGCGACGTGGATGACGACGAAGTCGACCGGATACGCCGAAGGCCGACTCGACGCCGTGTAGTTGGAAGGGGAAGCCGGAGCCCAGTGGGCCGACGGGTAGTCCGTGTCGCCCGTGGGGACCGCGGCTGCTCGGACCGATGCCGGTAAGAGGGCCGCGGCGGCTGTGACGGATGCACTCTGGAGAATCCTTCTGCGGCGCATCGACACTCCTGTTCGGGAGACGCCCGTAGTCCGTGACGGGCCGTCCGCTTTACGGCAGAGTAACCGGCCGTCTCACGGTAGGGCTGGGTTACGGGGGAAGGAAGAGGTCCTCCCGTGGGGGAACGGCACGCGCGCACAACGGCAACCGGGCGCAGGCGTCGCGGGACCGACGGCTGCGCCCGGTGACGGTGTGTCGTGCGGGATCAACCCCTCGGCAGTGACGGCAGCTTGGGCGGTGTCGACGACGTCTCGGTACCGCCGGCAGCAGGTGAGGAACGGGACGGCCGGCCGCTCAGACGTCGGACAGTGCCCCGGCCAGCGCGCCCGCCGGATCCTCGTCCGCCGGCCCGGCCGGAAGCCACCGGCCGCGCTCCTTGCGGTACGGCCACCAGCGTCCGTCCCGCCCGTACCGCAACTGCGCACCGGAGCCCGTTGCGGTCCAGCGGTTGTTCGCGGCGCGCAGCTGCGGGCCCTCGCCGTCCTCCCATGCGGCGGCCAGCTGCGCACGGGCCCGCGCGAGCTCTTCCGGGCCCGGCAGCCACTCCTCGTCGAACACCGCCAGCGCGGCCGTTCCCCCGTACTGCCAGGCCCGTACAGCGGCGTCCAGGTCCGCCCGCGGCCGTCCCGAGGCCGAGGCGAGACGGGCGGACACCTGACCGTACGGCCGGGTGCAGGCAGCCAGCCGCACCGCGTCCTGATCCGGCGTCAACCCCTGTGCCACGGGCTGCTGTTCGTGACCTTCGGCGAGGGCATCCGCCAGCATCGCGAAGGCCCGTACGGCGCTGTCCGCCGCCAGTACCTCCAGAGCGGCAGGGTCGACGCCCGCCACCGGATCCGTCTCCGAATCCAGCGACGGCGGCGGACCCGGTTCCGCAGGCAGCGGCGGAGGAGGGGGCAGGGGCGGCAGGATGTCCCGCGCGGCGAACGCCTCGTCGGCCCGGACGCCGCGCGGGAGACCCGCACCCGCCAGAGGGTCCGGCCCTGGATCCGCATGGTCCGCCCCACGGACGGCACGCGCGGCACTGCGCACCTGGAGCTCGTCCAGCAGCCGCCGTTCGTCACGTCCCCGCAGCAGCAGCAGGACGAACGGGTCCTGGTCCAGGAGCCGTGCCACCTGGTAGCACAGGGCCCCCGTGTGCGGGCAGTGGTCCCACGCCTCGCAGCTGCACTCGGGCTCCAGGTCGCCGATCTCCGGCAGCAGTTCGACTCCGGCTGCCGCCGCGTCCTCCACCAGATGAGGGGGCATCTCACGGTCCAGCAGCGCGGCGATGTGCCCGGACCGTTCCGACGCCATGTCCAGGAAACGGTCCCACTCCGCCTCGCTCAGCTGCTGGAGGAGCACATCACTTCGGTACGCGGTCGAATCGCGGTCCTGTACGACCGCGGTGATCCGGCCCGGCCGGACGGAGACCGCGCCGACCCTGCCCTCGCGGGCCAGCTTGCGGCCCTTCTTGAGCTGTTGACCGTCGAGCGCCGTGTCCTCCAGCGCCTTCAGCCACGCCTGCCCCCACCAGGACGACGCGAATCCCCTGCCGTGTGCGGGCGGGAGGGCCGCGAACGTACGCTCCGGTCCGTGGCTGTCGTTCATCGTGCGCCCCCTCGCAGTTCGACCAGGTCGGCCAGTTCGGCGTCCGTCAGTTCCGTCAGCGCCGCCTCGCCGCCGCCGAGGACGGCGTCCGCCAGCTTCTGCTTGCGGACGAGCATGTCGGCGATCCGGTCCTCGATGGTTCCCTCGGCGATCAGCCGGTGCACCTGGACCGGCTGGGTCTGCCCGATCCGGTACGCACGGTCGGTGGCCTGCGCCTCCACGGCCGGATTCCACCAGCGGTCGAAGTGCACCACGTGCCCGGCGCGGGTGAGGTTGAGCCCCGTACCCGCAGCCTTGAGCGACAGCAGGAACACCGGGGCACCGCCCGCCTGGAACCGGTTCACCATGGCCTCCCGCGCGGCGACGGGCGTGCCACCGTGCAGGAACTGGGTGGGCACCCCGCGGGCTGCCAGATGCTGTTCGAGCAGCCGCGCCATCTGCACGTACTGGGTGAACACCAGCACACTCGCCCCCTCCGACAAAATCGTGTCGAGCAGCTCGTCCAGCAGCTCCACCTTGCCCGAACGGTCCGCGATCCGGGGCCGCTCCTCCTTGAGGTACTGCGCCGGGTGGTTGCAGATCTGCTTGAGCGCCGTCAGGAGTTTCACGACGAGTCCGCGTCGCGCGAAGCCGTCGGCGCCGGAGATCTCGGCGAGGGTCTCCCGCACCACCGCCTCATACAGACCGGTCTGTTCCGCCGTCAGTGACACCGCGCGGTCGGTCTCCGTCTTCGGCGGCAGCTCCGGCGCGATGCCGGGGTCGGAC
The DNA here is from genome assembly GCF_040605575.1 of Streptomyces sp. NPDC005566. Taxonomy (NCBI): domain Bacteria; kingdom Bacillati; phylum Actinomycetota; class Actinomycetes; order Kitasatosporales; family Streptomycetaceae; genus Streptomyces; species Streptomyces sp. NPDC005566. The sequence continues at coordinate 204,774 of NZ_JBEXDB010000004.1, forward strand.
TTGCGGCGCCGCAGGAGGAACGGACGTACCAGTGCGGCCAGCCGCTCGCCGGCGGCAGGGTCGTTGCCGCCCTCGACCACGCCTGCGTACCTGGTACGGAACGTACCGAGCCTGCCCAGCAGCCCGGGGGTCGTCCAGTCGAGGATGGCCCACAACTCGGAGAGGTTGTTCTCGACGGGGGTGCCGGTGAGCGCGACGCGTGCTCCGGCGCCGATGGTCCGCAGCTGCTTGGCCGTTGCCGAGTGCGGATTCTTCACGTGCTGGGCCTCGTCGGCGACGACCATGCCCCACGACGCCTGTGCGAGCCGTGCCGCGTCGAGGCGCATCGTGCCGTACGTGGTGAGGACGAACTCGCCGTCGGCCAGGTCCTCCAGGGAACGCGCCGCGCCGTGGAAGCGGCGTACCGGCGTGCCCGGGGCGAACTTCTCGATCTCCCGCTGCCAGTTGCCCATCAGGGAGGTCGGGCACACCACGAGGGTCGGCCCCGCGGCGCGCTCGATGCCCTGGCGGTGCAGATGCAGGGCGATCAGGGTGATGGTCTTGCCGAGCCCCATGTCGTCGGCGAGACAACCGCCGAGGCCGAGCGACGTCATGGTGTGCAGCCAGTTCAGGCCGCGCAGCTGGTAGTCACGCAGGTTCGCGGCGAGTGCCTTCGGCTGACCGACCGTCTGCAGGTCCCGCGACTCCGGGTCGGCGAGACGCACGCGCAGTTCCTCGAGCCAGCCCGTCGCCGAAACCTGCACGCGCCGTCCGCCGATGTCCGCGGTTCCCGTCAGCACGGTGCCCAGGGCGTCGATGGGCGTGACCTTCCGGTCCTGAGCCTCCCGGGCGTGCCGGGCCTCCTCCGGGTCGATGAGGACCCACTGGTCACGCAACCTGACCAGAGGTCTGCCCGCTTCGGCGAGCCGGTCGAGTTCCTCGCGGCTCAGCTTCCGGTCCCCGAGCGCGAACCGCCAGTCGAACGAGAGCAGCGCGTCGGCGGACATGAGCGAGGGCGTGCCCGATTCCGTCCTCACGGGGCGGTCTGCCGCGCCCTCCTGCTCGTCCCGGCCGAACGCGCCCGAGGGACCGATCACCGCGCGCGCGGTGAGCTTCCTGGCGAGCTCCTTGGGCCAGTGCACCTGAACTCCCGTCGCGGCGAGGGCACGGGCGGCGGGGCCGAGCAGCTCCGCGATCTCCTCGTCGGCCGGCTCGACCGCGTCCGGCACGGCGGCCGACAGCAGCGGTGTCAGCGGAGGCCAGGCGCGGGCGGCGCGGCGCAGTGCCAACAGGGCGTCCATGCGGGCGCGCGGGCCGAACAGCGAGGCGCCGGGGGAGCGGGCAGCCCATACGTCGGCCGCGTCCGCGACCAGGGCGGGATCCTGAACGCTGTGGATCTGCAGGACGGCACGGAACGACGGCTGTGCGTCCGCACCGTCCGCCGCGTCGGTCGCCCCGGAGAGGCCCAGCACTTCGATACGCAGAGAGAGCCGGACGCCCGCGTCGTTGCCGGCGGCCACATCGGCCGCCCACGGCCGTAGCCCGGGCAGGTGCTGGGCGGCCCGGGACGCGAACGCGGGCCCGCCCGTGACGAGTTCGGCGGCCGGGGTGCGAGGCATTCCGTCGGCGACGGCATCGAGGAACGAGCGCAGCAGCGGCTCGGGTTCGGCGAGCATGACCGTATCCGCAGCCGCGTCGAGCGGCACCGCGTGAGCGGTGGGTGGCATGGAAGCCGCCAGGATCCTGATCCGTTCAAGGTCCTCGGCGGTGAGCGGGCCGGCGCGCCAGGCGTCGTTGTCGCCGGGGCTCAGCCCAGGCAGGAGCAGCCCACGCGCGACGAGTTGAAGGGCGAGCATCCCGGCGGCGCCCCAGAACGCCGTCGCGGCGGAGGCGTCCGCGCTCGCGCGCGCCCGTGTGAGAACGGGCAGCGCGTCACGTACCGGCACGGCCAACGCCTGCACGGTGCAGGGGCGGGCGTCGCTTCCGACGACCGTCAGTTCCGTCGAACTCCCTGGTCCACCGGGAGGGGTGCTACCGTCCGGGTTCCAGAACGCGATCAGGCCGGTACGGGCCGGATCCGCGGGGAGGAAGACTGCGGAGCAGCGGGACAGTTCAACGATCTCGTCGTGTGTTGTTGCCGCAGGGAGCCTGTGCACAGCGATGTCAGATTCCTCAAATTTGACTAGTGAGCCCGGGGTCGCCGAGGGTACTCCATCCAAGGCCCGTTCCGGGAGAAATGCACAGTGAGCCACCTCACTCATTTCTGCCTTCTGAAGCTTGGGGTGCAGTCGGCATCACCACGGGGGAGGGGGCTGGCCCCCGCACGACCGGGGTGGTGACGTCATGGCAGCCGCAGGCCCGCCATCCGTACGTTTGACGAGGTCAGCGTAGATGCCCCAGAAACCGGAGACGTCATGCCCCAGGCGGTAGCCACCGTTGCGCACCACACCCGTGACGGATCGGAAGGTCCGGGAACCTCCCAGGCCTCCGGCAGTGATTTCGCACCGCTCCTGAAGGCCGTGAAGAGCCAGGGACTCCTGGAGCGCCGCACCGGCTGGTACGCGGCGGGCATCTCCGCCAACCTGGTCGCTCTCGGAGGGGTCATCACCGGCATGGTGGTCCTCGGTGACACGTGGTGGACCCTGTTCCTCGCCCTTCCGCTGGCCGTCCTGTGGACGCGTACCGCCTTCTTCGGGCACGACGCCGGGCACGCGCAGATATCCGGGAACCGCAAGGCGAGCCGCAGTGTCGGGCTGGTCCACGCCAACCTGCTCCTCGGCATGAACGAGGCCTGGTGGAACGACAAGCACGTACGGCACCACGCCAATCCCAACCACATCGACAAGGACCCCGACGTCGGGGTCGGCGCCCTGGTGTGGACGCAGAAGCAGGCGGCACAGCGCGAGGGCTTCGCCCGTTGGCTCACGCGCAATCAGGCGCGGCTCTTCTTCCCGATGCTGCTCCTCGAGGGCATCGCCCTCAAGATCTACGGCTTCCAGTTCCTGCGCCGCCAGCCCGTCCGCGAGCGTACGCTCGCCGGTCTGTTGCTGGCCGGCCACCTCGCGCTGTACGCGACGCTGCTTCTCACCACGATGTCGCTGGGCAAGGCCGTCGTCTTCGCCCTCGTGCACCACGCGCTCTTCGGCCTCCACCTGGGCATGGCCTTCGCGCCGAACCACAAGGGCATGGAGATGCCCGACCCGGACGGCGACCGCTGGGGCCACCTGCAGCGCCAGGTCCTCACCTCACGCAACGTCCGCGGCGCCGTCCTCACGGACTGGTTCCTCGGCGGCCTGAACTACCAGATCGAGCACCATCTCTTCCCGAGCATGCCACGCCCCCACCTGCGGCTGGCGCAGCCGCTGGTCAGGGCCCACTGCCGCGAGATCGGGATGCCGTACGCGGAGACCGGCCTCATCGAGTCCTACCGGCAGGCCCTGGAGCACATGCATGAGGTCGGCGAGCCGCTGCGCTAGACGGGAACGGCCTGCTGGAACCGATGGGCGGTCGCGGGCGTTCTCACATCAGGAGCGGCTCGGGCCGCGGAGGAGGCATGGATCATGTCGAACGGTGCAAAGATCGCCATCGGGGGAGTCGTCGCGGCAGTCGTCCTGATTCCGTTCATCGGATTCTGGTGGTCGCTGCTGGTCCTCATCGGGGTGCCCACGGTGGGCTACCTGATGCTCGATCCGGCCCAGAGGCGCAGGCTCCGCAGGATCAGCCGTAAGGAGATAGGGCGCTGAACAGCACAGTCGTGGCCGTCAGCAGTAACGGCGTGTACGCGTTCACCAAACCGAACCGGGACAGCGTCACCCTGCTGACCGGGCTCGGAGTGGAGGGTGACGTCCACGCAGGTGTCACGGTCAAACACCGGTCGCGAGTCGCTCAGGACCCGACGCAGCCCAACCTGCGGCAGGTCCACCTGATCCATCAGGAGCTGTTCGCCGAACTGCGGGAGGCGGGATTCGACGTCGCGCCCGGTGACCTGGGTGAGAACGTCACCACCGGCGGCATCGACCTTCTCGCCCTTCCGGCGGGCACGCTGCTCCACCTCGGCGACGAGGCTGTCGTCGAGGTGACGGGCCTGCGCAACCCGTGCCTCCAGATCGACCGCTTCCAGGACGGACTGCTCAAGCAGGTCGTCGGGAGGGACCAGGACGGCGGCATCGTCCGGAAGGCCGGGATCATGGGCATCGTCAGAGTCGGCGGAGTCGTGCGGCCCGGTGACCCCGTCACGAGCGAGCTGCCCGCCGAACCGCACCGTCCGCTGGAGCGGGTCTAGGACCTCCTGTCCGGCCCGCTCGGGTGCAGGCGTGCTGGTCCGGGTCCGCACAGACCGCCTGCTCCCACGGATCGGCGCGGTGGCGGCTGCCGGTCACTCGTTGCGGACCCTGGACTCAGGTCGGCCGCACCGCCAACTCGTCCAGTGACTTCAACAGTCCCGGCAGTTCGGGGCCGCGGCCGACCGGGAGGACCTCGCCCGGCTCCTCGTCCAGCAGGACGAATGCGATGTCGTCGGTTCGGGCGACCAGGGACCAGCCGGGGCCGTCGACGCGCAGCATGCGGGCCCCGCCGGGGGCGAACGCGGAGCGTATCCGGCCGGGCGGGGGTGGGGCCGATATGTATCCGTCGGCCTCTTCGAGCGCTCGGCGAACGCCAGGGTGCTGCCGGGAGCCATTGCCTTCCGCGGCATTGCCGGCATTCCCCTGCCCACCCTTCGATGCCTGCTCGGCCGTAGCCTGCCCGCCTTCCGGCTTCCCGTCCTCCGGCGCTTTCCCGCCGGGCCTGCTGAACGTGGTGTCGTCGTCGATCTGCTCGCGCCAGGCGGCCCACTGCAGGGCTATCTCGTCCGCGCCGAGACGGCGCTGGGCCGCTCCCCACGCCTCGGTGTCCGGCGGTGTCAGGGGTGCCGGGTCGGTTCCCTCGGCAGCAGGGTCCGGCAGCGGGTCGTGCGGCTCGGGAACGCCGGGCGCCGCGACCGCCAGGGCCAGCGGCCAGCCCGGCAGTGCGCATACCACCGAGCGGTCGTCCGGGGAGAGGTCGTACTCCATGCCGCAGTCCCAGGAGGCGATGGCGACAGCCACCAGAGAGACATCATCGACGACGACCGTCCAGCGGGCGCCGCCGCCGTCCTGGCCGAGCACCAGACCGTATCCCTCGGCGTACGGCTCGAGGCCGAGTGCGCCGCACGCGGCCACGTAGTCGTCGCCGAGCACGCTCGGGAACTGCGCGGGGGTCAGCAGTACCGCGGTCAGCACAAACAGTGCGTCGTCGTCGGCGACCGCCTCATCGGTCCCGGCCACAGCACCCTCCTCTTTCCTCACAGCTTCGTCCGTCGGCGCACCTTAACTACTCGGTAACCCTGCCGTCGAGGCCCTGACAAGGGATCTTGCCCGGTGGGGGAGGGTCTCGGCCCCCGCTCCGGCACGCCGGAGCACCCCCTCGCACCGTGGTGCCCGTCAGCCCGGCCCGCGTAGGCTCGTGCCTCCGGCCGACGAGGGGACAGCCAGGGTGAAGCGGTTCGAACGGCTCAAGGAGATCCAGCGTCTCGACCCGGAGCGGGACTTCCTCGAGATCTACCGTCTCACCGTGACGTACGAATTCCCCTGGGACGTCACCCGCGCACTCGAACTCGCCCTGTACCGCACCTACGCCGTCCCCAGTATCGGCCGACTTCTCGCGGAGACGGGGGAACTGACGGAACGTTCACAGAAGCGGTACGACGACACCGCGCTTCTCCTCGACTCCGTCGTGGAGCACGGCTTCGACAGCGACGCAGGACGCACGGCGGTCCGGCGGATCAACCGGATGCACCGCAGCTACGACATCAGCGACGACGACATGCGCTACGTCCTGTGCACCTTCGTGGTCACCCCGAAACGGTGGCTCGACACCTACGGCTGGCGCAGGCTGTCCGGACACGAGCTGCGCGCCTTCGCCGCCTACTACCGAACCCTCGGCACGCATCTGGGCATCAAGGACGTGCCGCAGACGTACGAGGACTTCGAGCGCACCCTGGACACCTACGAGGAGGAGCACTTCGGCTGGGACGAGGGTGCACGCTCGGTCTCCGACGCGACGCTGGCCCTCATGGGTTCCTGGTATCCGCGCCCCCTCGCACCCGTCGTGCGCAAGGCGGCGCTGGCGCTGCTCGACGATTCGCTGCTGCGGACGTTCCGCTACGAACGCCCCGGCCCCGTCGCCCGGGGGCTGACCCGCGGAACGCTGCGCCTGAGGGCCCGAGCCGTACGGCTCCTGCCACCCCGCTCAACCGCGCACTACGCCCGTCAGAACCCCGAGATCAAGGGCTACCCGAACGGGTACGAGGTCGCCGGGCTCGGCACGTTCCCCACTCCGGGCGTCCGCGGATGCCCGGTCCCGCACGAGCGGCCCTCAGGCAGTCCGGTCGAGTGAGCCGAGGGTGGAGCGGAGCCATCTCAGCTCGGTCTCACTGGTCGCCCGGGCGATCGTGAGGATTCCCTGGCGGAACGGATCGTCCAGTTCCTCGGCGCGCAGCGGCCGGTCCCCGGCGTAGAAGAAGCTCGCGGGCTCCTCCAGGAAGGCCAGCCGCCGCCGGAGCACCTCGGCCTGGGCCGACGGGTCCGGCAGATGGCGCAGGAACGCCAGGAGTGTGAACCAGCGATTCTCGTCGGTGATGTCGCCCCTGGCGGGTTCCGCCAGACGGTGCCGCAGTTCCGTTCTGCCCGCCTCGGTCAGTGTCAGGACGTGACGGGGTGCGGCCGTGCTGCCCGGCTGCGTCTCCCGGGCAAGCAGCCCCGCTTTCTCCAACCGCTTGATGGCCGGATAGAGCGTGCTTTCCGCGACCGGCCTCACGTGTCCGGTCAGGGCCGTGATGCGTTTGCGCAGTTCGTAGCCGTGCAGGGGGGCGTCGTACAGGAATCCGAGGATGGAGAGCTCCAGCATGCCCGCATTCTGCCTCATACGCGGAGTACATCGTTGCGATAATACATCGGTGACGATGTATGCTCCAGGCGAAGCGGTACGCGGACGAGTGGGGGAGTGGGACCAGTGCACGAGGCGAAGTTCGACCAGCGGGGCAGTGTCGTCCGGTGGACCGAGTCGGGCGGGGCGCCCGACGACATCGGCGCGGCCTCGGTGTACGTGCACGGGCTCGGAGCGATGTCCTCCGTGTATCACGCGCACATCTCGGCCGACCCGGCGCTGACCGGGCGCCGTTCACTCCTCGTCGACCTTCCCGGCCACGGCATCAGCGACCGGCCCCAGGATTTCGGCTACACGCTGGAGGACCACGCGGACGCTCTGGCCGCCGCACTCGACGGAGCGGGAGTGCGCGGCGCGGACCTCATCGGCCACAGCATGGGCGGCGCGGTGGCGATCGTCCTCGCGCACCGGCGTCCGGAGCTCGTCCGGCGCCTGGTCCTCACCGAGGCCAACCTCGATCCGTACCCGCCGGTCACCGCGGGCAGCAGTGGCATCGCCGGACAGTCGGAGGAGGAGTTCGTGCACGGCGGCGGCTTCGCCCGGGTGCTGGCGCGGGTGGGTCCGGCCTGGGCCGCGACCATGCGGCTCGCCGACCCGCTCGCCCTGCACCGCACGGCGACCGGCCTGGCACGCGGCACCGACCCGACCATGCGCCGGATGCTGATGGAGTCGCCGGCCGAGCGTGTGTTCCTGCAGGGCGCGCTGAGCGGTGAACTCCCTGGCAGACAGGAGCTGATGGCCGCCGGCGTCCGGGTGGAGACCGTCCCGAAGGCCGGACACGTCCTCATGTTCGACCGCCCGGATGCACTGGTGCGAGCTGTCGCCGGGCGTCCCGTGTGACGCGCGGACGCTCAGTGCGCGCGTACGGCGAGCACCAGGAAGCGGTCGTCCTCGTCGGTGTACGAGTCAAGTACCCACCCCGCGTGTGCCAGCAGGGGACCGAGATGCGGCTCCGCCCGTAGATCGGCGTCGGAGATGCTGCGGCCGTGCCGCGCGGCGAGCGCGGCCCGGCCGATCGGGTGGAACAGTGCCAGCCGGCCACCGGGGCGCACGACGCGTGCCAGCTCGCGCAGTCCCTCTCCCGGATGGGTGAGATGGGAGATCAGGCCGGCCGCGAACACCGCGTCCAGCGCTCCGCCGCGCACCGGCAGCCGTGCCGCGTCGGCCACGAGCAGGTCACCACTGGCGGCCCGCCCCGCCCGTACCGCCGCATCCAGCATGGCCGGTGTGAGGTCGGCGCCGAGCACCTTGCCGCCAGGTCCCACGGCGTCCCTCAGGTGCGGAAGTGCGCGCCCCGTACCGCAGCCCGCGTCGAGAACGGCGTCGCCGGGGCGCAGCCCGAGGGTGTCGACGGCGGCGGCGTACGCGGGCCCGTCATCCGGGAACCGGCTGTCCCAGCCCGCTGCTCGGACCGAGAAGAAATCCTGGACATGTGCGTGGTCGTCGGCCATGCAGACATGATCGCGTAGTCCGTATCCGAGCGAAACGGCACGGTGCGGTGCGCACGTTCGAACCCGGCCCGATCGTTCGGGAACATCTCTCTGTCATATTTCAACAGCTTTCGAAATGCGCCCCTGGCATACGCCCCTCAGCGGGCTAGCGTCCCCGATCCATGGGACACCTGGACCACGCCACCTTCGGCTGGCTGACACCCGCGCTGTCGTACGCGATGGCATCGATCGGCGCCGCACTCGGGCTCCGCTGCACCGTGCGCGCGCTCGCCACGAGCGGTCGTTCGCGCCGCAACTGGCTCCTCACCGCCGCATCCGCCATCGGAACGGGCATCTGGACGATGCACTTCGTCGCCATGCTCGGCTTCGGTGTCACCGGCACCGACATCCGCTACGACGTTCCGCTCACCCTGCTCAGCCTGCTGGTCGCCATGGTGGTGGTCGGGGCCGGAGTCTTCGTGGTCGGCTACGGTCGTGACCGCTCGCGTGCGCTCCTCATCGGCGGCCTCACGACCGGGCTCGGGGTCGCCAGCATGCACTACCTCGGCATGGCCGCCCTGAGACTGCACGGCACCGTCGCGTACGACCCGCTGCTCGTGGCGCTCTCGGTGACGATCGCCGTCGTCGCCGCGACAGCGGCACTCTGGGCGGCACTGAACATCAGGACGCCCGGGGCCGTGGCTATCGCGTCACTCGTCATGGGCGCGGCAGTCAGCAGCATGCACTACACCGGAATGCTGGCCGTCGGAGTCCGCGTCGCGCCGTCGGGATCGGAGCTCTCCGGAGCGACCGTGATGCAGTTCATCTTCCCGCTCGCCGTCGGCCTTGGCTCGTACCTCTTCCTCACTTCGGCGTTCGTCGCGCTCTCACCGGCGGCCCGCGAGCGCGTCGAGGACGCCACCGAACGGGCCCCGGCCGCCATGGCGCCCTGACGCCGGGGCGGCGGAAACACCGCCCCGGCGACCGGACGGCGCGGAGTCCGGCCGTACACAGCACTCGGGGCACTCAGCTCCACACCTGGAACGAGGAGGCCATGCGCACACCCCGCACGACGACCCCCGACCCCGGTGCGCACGCCGAACGGGCCGCGCCACCGCCGCGCGGACGACGCGCGCACGCAGGCCGGCCGGCCGACGAGCGCACCGACCACGAGACCGGGTCGGCGGCGCCGGACGATCTCCTGGCGCGCCGCGGATCCCTGCGCCCCAGGACCGTGCGGGCCAAGGTCATTTCCCTGCTGATGGTCCCGGTCGTCTCACTGCTCGCCCTGTGGGGCTTCGCCACCGTCACCACGGCGCAGGACGTGGCCCGACTGCGCGAACTGCAACGCGTGGACAGCACCGTACGAGCACCGGTCCAGACGGCCGTCGCCGCCCTGCAGACCGAACGCGAGGCGGCACTGCGCCAGTCGGTGGCCCCGGGCACCGGGCACGCCGCTGACCTGAAGCGGCAGGCGAAGCACACCGATGCCGCGCTCGGAGCGCTGCGCCTGGGCGACCGGCACACGGTCGCCGACGCAGGCAACCTCCCCGCGGGAGTCGCGGGCCGGCTCAGCACCTTCCTCGAGCACACCCAACAACTCACCACCCTGCGCAGCAGCCTCCTGGACCCTCCCGCCCGCGGTTCCCGGGGCCGGGACCGGGACGCCGACCGACGCGCCGACGCGGAGGCCGCGTTCACGCAGTACTCCGAGGCCATCTCCGCTGCGTTCGGTGTCTCCGGCGCACTGACCGGGATTCAGGACGCCGAGCTGGGATCAGAGGCCCGCGTCCTGCTCGAACTGGCGCGGAGCGGCGAGATGCTGGCGCGGGAGGACGCACTGCTGGCCTCCGCCGGACTCACCGGGACACTCGACGGTGAGCAGCTGCGCGACTTCACCGGCGCGGTGGCGACCCGCCGGAGCCTCGCAGGTACGGCCGGGGCCGATCTGCCGTCCACCGGCCGAAGTGCCTGGCGCGTCCTCACCGAAGACGGCGCCTATCGCAGGATCACGGCAGCCGAGGACAAGGTGCTCCAGGCGGAGCCGGGCCGCCGAGCCGCGCAGGCGGTGTCCGCCGCGGCATGGGAACGCGACGCGACGGCCGTGCGTGAGGAGCTGAGCTCGATCGAAACCGGCGCGACCGACCGTGCCGCCGACCCCTTTGCCCGCGCACTGTTCAGTCCCGCCGGAGCGGCAGTCCTCTTCGGATTCTTCGCCGCCGCCGCCTCACTCATGATCTCCGTGCGCATCGGCCGGGCGCTCGTGGTCGAGCTCGTCAGCCTGCGCAACAGCGCGCTGGAGATCGCCCGGCGCAAACTGCCTCGCGCCATGGAGCGACTGCGCGCCGGCGAGGAGCTGGACATCCGGGCGGAGGCGCCGCCCGGCAAGCCTTCCCACGACGAGATCGGCCAGGTGGGCGAAGCGCTCGACACCGTTCACCGTGCCGCGCTCAGCGCCGCCGTCGAACGCGCCGAACTCGCCAGCGGGATCTCCGGAGTCTTCGTCAACCTCGCCCGTCGCAGCCAGGTTCTCGTCCACCGCCAGCTCACCCTCCTCGACGGCATGGAGCGTCGCGCCGAGGATCCCAACGAGCTGGGCGACCTGTTCCGGCTCGATCACCTCACGACCCGGATGAGGAGGCACGCGGAGAGCCTGATCATTCTCTCCGGGGCGGCACCCGGGCGCGCCTGGCGGATGCCCGTACCACTGACCAACGTCGTGCGTGCCGCCGTCTCCGAGATCGAGGACTACTCACGGGTGGAGGTGCGGGCGCTGCCGGATGCGGGCGTCAAGGGGGCCGCAGTGGCCGACCTCACCCACCTCCTGGCCGAACTCGTCGAGAACGCGGCACAGTTCTCCCCTCCGCACACCAAGGTGCGCATCAGTGGCGAACCGGTGGGCAACGGCTACGCCCTGGAGATCGAGGACCGCGGGCTCGGCATGGGCAAGGAGTTGCTCGGCGAGGCCAACCGGCGCATCGAGCAGTCGGAGGCCCTCGACCTCTTCGACAGCGACAGGCTCGGCCTCTTCGTGGTGAGCAGACTCTCCGCCCGTCACCAGGTCAAGGTCCAGCTGCGCACCTCGCCGTACGGGGGCACGACGGCGGTGGTACTGCTGCCGACCGCAGTGCTCCAGGGCGGACTGCCGGCAGGGCAGGCGGCCGCTCCTGCGGGCGCCGACCCCGGGAACGCTGCGACGGTGGCCCGGGACGACGACGGCAGCAGGGCGCCGGGACCAGGGCACCGCGCGGCTGCCTCGCGCCCCACCGCGTTCCCCGCCCCCGTGGCCGTGCCCGCGATCGAGCCGCGTGCGCCCGTCGAAGCCCGCACAGGCCCCAGGACCGCACCCGCCCCGGTCACCTCGCTGCACCGGCGCGCGCGCCCCTCGGGTTCCAAGGGACCCTCGGGTTCCACGGGTCTCTCGGGAGTTCCGGGTCCCGCCAGCCCTTCGGACGAGGACGGCGAGCTGCCGCGTCGGGTCCGGCAGGCCAGCCTCGTACCCCAGCTGCGTGAGAGGCCGCACCCGGAGCGCGGCGACTCGCGCGACCGAGGGGCCACTCCGCCGCTCGAACGCACGCCCGAGCAGGCCCGCGACCGCATGACCGCCTACCGCAACGGATGGGTCCGCGGCGGCGGGACCGCGCCCGGCGGCAGCACATCCGGACCCGCTTCCGGTATCCGGCCGTACACCGAAGGAGACCAGGCATGATCGCGAACGAGAGGGCGGCGGCTCCCCGTGGCTCCGGCGAACTCGACTGGCTGCTGGACGATCTCGTCGCACGGGTCGGCGAAGTCCGGCACGCAGTCGTGCTGTCCAACGACGGGCTGGCCGTCGGTGCGTCCAGCGCCCTCAGCAGAGAGGACGCCGAGCACCTCGCGGCTGTGGCCTCGGGCTTTCACAGCCTCGCGAAAGGGGCGGGCCGGCACTTTCGCGCCGGGGGAGTGCGTCAGACGATGGTCGAGATGGACGAGGGCTTCCTGTTCGTCGCAGCAGCCGGCGACGGATCCTGTCTCGCCGTGCTGAGCACGGCCTTCGCGGACATCGGCCTCGTGGCCTACGAGATGGCGCGCCTGGTGAAGCGGGTGGGCGAGCACCTCGCCACGCCTGTGAGGCTCGCCGAACCACCGGCGACCGGCTGAGGGGGCGGCCGTGCGCACGGGCATGAGTGACGACGGCACAGGAGTGGGCAGCCAGTGGTACGACGCCGAGGCGGGCCCGCTGGTCCGCCCCTACGCCGTGACGGGAGGGCGTACCGATCCGGGGCCCAGCGGTGTGCGCTTCGACCTGATCGCGCTCGTGGCGGTCGACGAGGCCGCGCCGGACGGTTCCGACGAGGGACTGCTCGGCCCGGAGCACCGGGCGCTCCTGACGCTGTGCCGCAGCGAGACCCAGTCGGTCGCGGAACTCTCCGCCGACGCCGACCTGCCCGTCGGCGTGGTGAGAGTGCTCCTCGGCGATCTGCTCGAAGCCGGCTTCGTACGGGTCAGCCGTCCGGTCTCCCCGGCACAGCTTCCCGACGAGCGGATCCTGCGTGAGGTGATCGACGGCCTGCGGGCGCTGTGACCAGCCTCCTCCGCGATGGCTGTGCGCGCTGCCCTCGCGCGTCCGACACGTCGAATGCCTGGGGTGCCCGAATACCTGAAATGCCTCGAATACCTCGATCACCGAGTCGAATTCCGACCTGAGCGGCCGGATGTGAACATCGAACGGGTCCATCCGGCCACATCGGTCAAAAACCGTTCACTCCCTTCGGCGACGGCCGCTCCTTGCCATGCTGTCGCCTCTACTGATGGCACTCGCGAGAGAAGTGATGGATGTCCTCCGAGCATGTGGACAGCACGGGTGGGGAAGAGACCGAGGACACCACGGCCCTCGCTCTGAAGATATTGGTCGCCGGCGGCTTCGGGGTCGGCAAGACGACGCTGGTCGGAGCCGTCAGCGAGATCAGGCCCCTGCGCACCGAGGAACTCCTCAGTGAGGCAGGGCAGTCCGTGGACGACACCGGCGGAGTGGACCAGAAGACCACCACGACCGTGGCCATGGACTTCGGCCGCATCACCATCAGGTCCGGGCTGTCGCTCTATCTGTTCGGCACCCCGGGGCAGGACCGCTTCTGGTTCCTGTGGGACGAGCTGTCCACGGGGGCGCTGGGAGCGGTCGTGCTGGCCGACACCCGACGGCTCGAGGACTGTTTCCCGGCCGTCGACTACTTCGAGCACCGCCGCATTCCCTTCGTCGTCGCCGTCAACTGCTTCTCGGGTGCACGTACGTACGGGGAGGAGGACGTCTCCCGCGCACTCGACCTCGACCGGGGCACACCGGTCGTGCTGTGCGACGCGCGCGACCGTGCCTCAGGAAAGGAGGTCCTGATCCGCATGGTCGAGTACGCCGGGCGGATGCACACCGCCCGGCTGCTCGACTCGGTGGGGCAAGCCGGCGCGATCTGAGCCGGACGGAGTGGACCGTGCCGGTCCGCCGGCACGGTCCAGCCCTCTCGTTCGGATCTTGCCGGGCTCGCGTGCCCTGGCACCGCACCTCGCGGCGTTGTCGTCAGTCGGCGACGCTCCGCGTCGTCTCCTTGCTCCGCCTTGCGATGCACGGCACCGGACCCCGCTCCCCGGTCCGGCCTGAACCGACCGAAAGACCCTAGGAGGCCATATCCGCCATGGCCAGCACCTTGTCGATGTGCACGCGTACGACGAGTTCGCCGGCCACACCGTTGCGTGCCCCGAACTCCTCGGCCGCCTCCGCACCCATGTACCGGCCTGCGATACGGGTCGCCCAGTGGCGTAGTTCGGCGAGGTCCTCGCTCAGGTCCGCACGCCCTCGGAGCACGGCGAACGCGAACGGGGGCCGGTCGTCGTCCACGCAGATCGACACCCGTCCGTCCCGCGCCATATTGCGGCCCTTGACGCTCTCCTTCCCGGTGTTGAAGACCAGATCGTCACCGTCGAGCAGGAACCAGACGGGCGCGATGTGCGGGCTTCCGTCCGCGCGTACGGTAGAGATCTTGGCGGTGCGGGTCCCCTCCGAGAGGAACGCCCGCCATTCGTCCTGGGTCATGTGGTGTGCCATGAGTCCATCTTCGGACGACATCCCGAGCATGGCGTGAAGCGACGCCCCGGGGGCAGGGAGGCGCTTGCCCGCGAGGGGCCCGTGCGCGAGGCTTGCCCATCGACGCGGGGAACGAACGGGGAGGATGAGCACATGCCGATGGATCAGGGACTTGACTGGCTCCTTGACGATCTCACCAGCCGGGTGGAGCACATACAGCACGCGCTGGTGCTGTCGAACGACGGGCTGGTCACCGGAGCCAGCACGGAACTGGCACGTGAGGACGCCGAGCACCTGGCGGCGGTCTCGTCCGGACTGCACAGCCTGGCCAGGGGATCGGGGCGTCACTTCCGGGCCGGAAGAGCGCGTCAGACCATGGTGGAGTTCGACGAGGCACTGCTCTTTGTGACGGCGGCGGGTGACGGCAGCTGTCTGTGCGTGCTGAGTTCCGCGGAGGCCGACGTCGGCCAGGTCGCCTACGAGATGACCTTGATGGTCAATCGCGTGGGCGAGCACCTCGGCGTCACAGCACGGCAAGGTGCGGAGCGAACCGACCGCCTCTGAGCTGCGCTTCTCGCTGAGCATTCGGAGTTATCCACAGGGGCAGCGAGATCTGCCTCCCCTGGCTACCGTGGTCACAGAGAGTATTCGACCACACGGGGGAGGCCAGTCATGGCTGTCAAGGAAGCGGCACGCACTGCCCGCGCGGGAGCGAAGCGGACGGACGCGGGAGGGGGTGCGGGCGCCGGAGCGGCTGAGGGCGCGGGTAGCACGTTGGCCGCAGGGCGCGCCGCGCAGGAGCTGGAGTTGAAGCGCGGCGAGTTCGACCTCGCCGTCCATCTCGAGCTTATCAGCACGGACGCGCCGCCGGGCGGCGGAAGGCCGCGGGTCCGAAGGCAAGAAGTCGACAGGCTGCAAGCCATGGCCGGTTTCCCCGAATCCCTCCGGGACAGGGTGCGCACGGCGGGGACGGCGGAGGGCGCTGCACTGCTCGGCATCAGCGGTGTCCGCTTCAGCGGGCTCGCCCGGATCGGGTGCATCTCACCGGTGGCGTTCTATCTGAATCGGTACCGTGCGGTGGTCTGGCTCTATCTCGTGGACGAACTCGCAGGTTTCGGCGCCAAGGAGCCCGAGCTGCTCGCCGGAAAGAGCCCGGTCGGGATGCGGACCATGCTGGAGTCCGGCGTCGACTGGCGTGCGCGCAACTGGCGTGCGCGCAGGATCGACAGGTTGCTGAGCCGGACGGAGGATCCATGGGCGCGTGCCGCGGTACAGGCGTCCGCGCTGGACGCGGTCCAGCTCGCGGAAGTGGTGGACGACCCGTACGAACGCGCCTACCTTGCGCGTGTCCGGCCGGAACCTGCCTTCGGACGGCCGGGATCCGTGTCCGGGAGGGAGACCATGGGGCAGCTGATGCTGGCCGACGATCCGGACGAGATCCTGTGGCGCCGGGTGAACCTGGTCATGGAGCTGGACCGGGCGCGCGAGCGTCGCTCCGCTCCCCGGCCAGGTGGTGAATCCGGTGGTGCGCCGGTACCTGTACCCCTGCGGGCGAGGGAGGCGGTCGACCAGGTGCCGGGTCGCGCCGCCGTGCCGGCCGTCGCCGGGCCGGGCCTCCTTGCCCGGATCGGGCTGGGCAGGCGACGGAGCCGAGATCATTAAGTGCTTGCGACCGGCCCGTGGACACAGGCATCTTTGCCCCATGCTGATCAGAGAAGCCACTGCGGAGGACTGGCCCGCCATCTGGCCGTTCTTCCACGAAATCGTCTCCGCAGGCGAGACGTTCACCTTCCCCCTGGACCTGGGGGAGAACGATGCCAGTGGGTGGTGGCTCCTGTCCGCACCGAGCCGCACGGTCGTCGCGGTCGACGGCGCCGGGACAGTCCTGGGCACGGCCAAGATGAACCGGAACCACATGGGCAACGGATCGCACATCGCCAGCGCCAGCTACATGGTCGACTCCCGGCGCTCCGGCCGCGGTGTGGGCCGGGCCCTGTGCGAGTACACCATTGAGTGGGCGCGGGAAGCGGGCTTCCGCGCCATGCAGTTCAACGCTGTGGTGGAGACCAACACCCACGCCGTACGGCTGTACCGCTCGCTCGGCTTCGAAGTACTGGGGACGCTTCCGGAAGGATTCAACCATCCCGCCGAGGGTTACGTCGGACTGCACATCATGTACAAGGCCCTCTGAAGCGCCCGCCGAGCCGCTCAGTCGCCGACACCGCTCAGTCGCCGACACCTGAGATCGTACGACCCGCGGGTCCGGCGTCCTCAACACCGCTCCTGGTCTCCGGAGCGACCACGGTGCCGGCCCAGGAGAGTGCCTTCCAGCCATCTTCGGGCGTGCCCTCGACCACCACGACTCCCGTGTTGTCGAGGGCACGGGCGGCGGCGAACTCCACCGAGACGTTCTGGGCCCGGGCCGCCGTCCACATCCTGATCGCCGCGCCATGGCTGATCAGAGCAACCGTGCCCGAGTGGGCGACCGTACCCGTGTGGGCCGGTCCGGCAGCCGAGGCGGCCTCCGCGACCACCGCGTCGAAGCGGGCCAGTGCCTCGGCGCCGCTCTCGCCCCCTGCCATACGCCTCGCCGTGTCGCCGGCGGACCAGGCGAATGCCGTTGTCAGATACTCCGCCACCGCCACCTGGTCGGCGCGCATCTCCAACGTCCCGGCGGACAGTTCGCGGATGCCGTCGCGGATGCGTACCTCCAGACCTCGTTCGGCAGCCAGGGGTGCCGCCGTCAGCTGCGTGCGCACAAGCGTTGACGCGTAGAGGGCCTGAATCTCCTCATCTGCCAGGGCGGCCGGCAGTTCGGCCGCCTGGCGCAGGCCCAGAGGGGTGAGCCCGGGTCCGGGGCGCGCGGTGTCCAGGAAGTGGCCGAGGTTGGACGGCGTCTGACCGTGACGGATCAACAGCAATCGCATAGAACGGGTCGGGCTCCAAGGCGGGCCGCATCGTGCGACAACAGATATATGTACTGGTCACTGTCTCATCGAGCCATCCCTGGCCGCACCCGCTCCGGACCCGGCGTGTCCGCCATGTCATAAGTCGCGGTGATGTGGCAACAGTTGGTGTGTCCGATGCTTCGTGGGGTGGGTGCACACCCGGGTGGCGGGGGCAGTACTGTGCGCCCCACCGCCAGTCCGGCGGGGAAACTCGTATGAAGGAAGAATCCATGACCATACCCAGGAGATCGTGGCGTGGCGCGGGAGCATTCGCGGCCGCTGCGGTTGTCGGCCTGGCCGGCGGAGTCATCTCCGCCGCCCCGGCCGCAGCTCACACCCCCACCTGGGTCGTGACCTGCTCCGACGTGAGCGTCGACCTGACCGCCTACTCGAGCGACGTGGCCAACGTCGTGACCGTCTCCGTGGTGGGCGGTAAGGAACTGCTCCCCGCGACGACGTTCGGTCGGGAGTTCCACACGAAGACGCCGCTCCAGCTGCCGCCGCACGACAAGGAGCTGACAGTCCGGCTCGTCGTCAAGGCCGGGGACAACGAGAAGTTCTCGCGCGACCTGACCAAGCAGGCCCCGGTGTGTGAGGACAGCACGCCGACGCCGACGCCGACCGAGACGAAGCCGACCGAGCCGCCGGCCACGCAGACCCCCGAGCCGAGCGAGACCGCAACGGAGGCCGCGCCCGCCCCGGCGAAGTCGAGCCCCAGCGCGCCCGACCTGGCCGAGACCGGTTCGTCGTCCGCGACGCCCGTCATCGGGGGAGCCGCGATCGCGGTTCTGCTCGCCGGTGGCGGCATCCTGTGGTCCGTCCGTAAGCGCCGTTCCGCGCAGCACTGACGTACTCCGGCAGTCCGGCCCGACGGGCCGGTACCGGCAGGCCGGGTGAGGGGCGTACCGCGTCGGAAGCGATGCGGTACGCCCCTCACCGCGTTCCTCGTGGCCGCGCCGGATCCGGGGGCTGCACTCGGATGCCGAACTCGGATCAGGGACGAGGTGCAGTCGAGGCGGCCGTCGGGGTGGTGTCGGAATCAGGGGAGGCCGGGCCCATCTCGCACCAGACGGCCTTGCCCTCTCCCCGGGGTTCGATGCCCCATCGTGTGGCGACCGCGTCCAGGAGCAGCAGGCCGCGTCCAGAAGTCGAGGTCTCTCCCGGAGTGCGACGCCGCGGCCAGACACTCGAACGGTCCTGGACCGACAGCCTGATGCGCCGGACAGGTTCCGGCAGGACCTCCAGCGTGAGAACGGCCCCGCCCTCCGTGTGCAGCAGCACATTCACCAGCAACTCCCCGGTGACCAGCTCCGCGTCGTCGGCCAGTGCGGCCATGTCCCAGTCCGTAAGCGCCTGGCGGACGATGGCGCGCGCATCCGACAGGCCCTCCGGGTCCGCCTGATGGATGTACTGATGGAGCCGAGGAGCGCGTGGTGACCCCAGGTCCGGGCTGCGTCGCAGCACCAGCAGCGCCACGTCGTCCCCCGAACCCCACCGTTCCCACAGCCGGTCCGACAGATGATCCGCCAGCGCCTCGGCGCCCGCCGGGCCGTTGCTGATCTCGTGAACCAGCGTGGCCACGCCCGAGTCGATATCGGCGCCGGGCTCCTCCACGAGTCCGTCGGTGTACAGGACGAGGGTCTCGCCCGGTACCAGGTCGAGCCGAGTCTCCGGGAATTCCTCGTCTTTGAAGGTCGTGGAGATCCCCAGGGGCAGACCACCGCGCACCTGAGGGCTGGCGACCCTGCCGTCGGTGTGCCGGATGAGCGGGCCGAAGTGCCCGGCACGCACCACACGCACGGTGCCCGTGGCGAGATCCACCTGTGCGTACGCGCACGTGGCGAAGCGGTCGGTGTCCAGTTCGGCCAGGAAGCGGGAGGCACGAGCCAGCACCGTCGCCGGCGGGTGCCCCTCGGCCGCGTACGCACGCAGGGCGATACGCAGCTGGCCCATGATCGCGGCAGCGTGGGTGTCGTGGCCCTGAACGTCACCCACCACGACGCCGAAGCGGTGGTTGGGCAGCGCGATCACGTCGTACCAGTCGCCGCCGACCTGCCGGCCGCTCCACGCCGCGTGGTACCGGACCGCGATCTCCCCGCCCTCGATGTCGTGGATCCGCCGCGGCAGCATGGCCGACTGGAGCCCGGTGGCGAACTCGCGCTCTTCGTCGAACAGCATGGCCCGCTGGAGCGACTGGGCGACGATGGCGGCCAGCCCGAGACAGAGAATGCGCTCGTCCGCGCTGAACACCGTGCGTTCCCGGTAGAAGAGAGCGAGCCCGCCGAGAGGTCGTGCCTGGGCGACCAGCGGAAGGTAGGCGGCGGCGCGGAACTTCAGCCGGCCCATGTGCGGCTCGAGCACCGGATAGCGCCGGATCAGGGAGTCGAGCGAGGTGATGAACCGGGGCTTTCCGCTGAGAATCGTGTCGCCCAGGGGAAGGTTCGCGTCGAGCTCCCCGGAGCCCAGTCCACCGAGTACCTCCACGGAGTCGCCGCTCAACGCGATGATGTTGAGCGCGGAGTTCTCCACCAGTCCGAGTGCCAGTCCGTCCGAGCCGAGCCCGGCCAGGCCGCCCGGGCCCGTGAGCGCTGCCGTGACGTCGTCGACGGTCACCGCACGTGACATCGCACTCGTTGTGCGTTCAACGATATTGGTCTGGCGCTGGCGGCGCTTTTCCAGATCCTGCACGAAGGCCGAATGGGTGACTTCCGCCGTCGCGTCCCGTACCACACCGATGACACGGTGTGCGCGGCCGTCCTCGGAACGCAGGATCCTGGCCTGGACGTGAGTCCACTGGCGGGTGCCGTCCGCCAGGGGCACCCGGAAGTGCACGCTGTAGGAACTGCTCCCGCTGGAGAGCGCCTCGTCGATGGTGACGTCCAGACGGGCTCGCTCCGACGGCTCCAGCCGCTCCACCACGGCCCCGGGCCGTGCGTCGAAAGTGTCAGGGTCCAAGCCGAAGACCATCAGCCCGGCTTCGTCGATGTCCAGGGTCCCGGCGTCCAGGTCCCATTCGAAGCTGCCGGTCCGGTTCATGGCGAGGCGTTCCGCCGTCCCCGTTTCGCTGCTACCGGTCCCGTCGGACCGGAGGGGAGGCGGAGCCTTGGAACCTGCTCGCCGTGGATCGTCGGTCATTCCTGCTCCGGAGGTCGTCCGGCGGGGCTGCTGGACGTCGCGGCCCGTAGGTCTCAATTGTCGAGCCCGTCGTGCGGGAGTGCCACAGCGGTTCGCCGGGGCACCCGCCTCCGGAGCGTCGAGGAGGCCGTCGCAGAATGGCAGGCAGAGATCTCCCACGACCGGTGGACGCACCGCCCATGCCTGACCGGAGCGCACATATGAATGACGACGAGCCTGTCCTGCTGCATACCGAGGGTCACAGCCTGCACATCACGCTCAACCGCCCCCGGGCCCTGAACGCGCTCACCCACACCATGGTGCGCAGCATCGACGAGGCGCTCACTCTCGCCGAGCAGGACGACGCCGTCACGGCCGTCGTGATCAGCGGAGCCGGCGAGCGCGGACTGTGCGCCGGCGGCGACATCCGGTCGATCTACGAGGACGCGCGAGCCGGACGCCGCGCTTCCGTGGACTTCTGGCGCGACGAGTACCGGCTCAACGCCCGTATCGCCCGTTTCCCCAAGCCCTACGTGGCGCTCATGGACGGCATCGTGATGGGCGGCGGGGTCGGGGTGTCCGCCCACGGTGACGTCCGTATCGTCACCGAGCGCTCCCGAGTGGCGATGCCCGAGACCGGGATCGGCTTCGTCCCCGACGTCGGCGGTACCTATCTGCTGGCCGCGGCACCCGGTGAGCTCGGCACCCACCTCGCGCTCACCGGGCAGGCCGTGGGCGCCGCCGACACACTCCTGTGCGGGCTCGCCGACCACTTCGTGCCCTCGGAGCGGCTGGCGGAGCTCACCGCGGCCCTTGCCCTCTGCACGACGGCCGCCGGAGTCACGCAGACGGTGGGGCGATACGTCACGACGGCACCCGAAGGGGAGCTCGCGACCCACCGCTCGTGGATCGACTCCTGCTACGCCGCCGACACCGTCGAAGAGATCATCGGCCGCCTCGTCGACAGTGGAGAGCCCGCAGCGAAGGAGACCGCCGGGACGCTCCTCTCCAAGTCGCCCACCGCGCTCAAGGTCACCCTTGCAGCCGTGCGCCGCGCCCGGCGTCTCGAAAGCCTGGAAGCGGCACTGGACCAGGAGTTCCGGGTCTCCTGCCGGGCCTTCGCCGGGCCCGATCTGGTGGAGGGCGTACGCGCCCAGATCATCGACAAGGACCGTCGTCCGACGTGGCACCCGGCCGAGCCGGGCGACGTCACCGACGCGGACGTCGCCCGCCACTTCGAGCCGCTCGGTGAACTCGAACTCGGGCTGGCCTCAGGCTGAACCGGCGTCACCTCCGAGCGGTACGAACGCCGCTCAGAGGTCGCCCGGCCCGGTGACCGCGCGGAAGGGAATGCCGAGAAGTCCGGCGGTCGCCTTGAAGTCCTTCGCGCGGTGACCCGTGCAGAGGGTCCAGTGGTGCCCGATGCCCGTCGAGGACCAGGCGTCCGTCCACTCACCTGGGTCGAAGCCGAAGTCGACACGGGACGTCGTGTTGCCGATCTTCAGCAACGGGCCCGGGACGACCTCGCCCTCGGAGACGACGAACACGAACGAGCCGTCCGCCTCCTGCCCGATCCCGAACGTGGTCACCGGGCCGTGCTTCACGTCGCACTCGACACTGACGCCCCAGCCGCGCTTCCCGTGGTAGACGCCGAGTCCCCGCAGCAGGGGGTCCTCGGCGCTGATCGCCAGATGGGCCGGGCCGTCGTGGCCCATCTCGACGACTCCGTCACGGAAGTTCAGGGCCTGCAGTTCGGTGAAGGACCCGCCGGCGCCGAGCGTGTCCGCTATCAGCATGGCGAGGCTGGTGCGGAGCTCGTACTCACCGGCGACCGGGACGCCGCGGGCGGTGAGAAGGGAAGCGCCGAGGATCATCCCGGCACCGAGCCGCTCGTGGATCTCACCGTCGAGGCCGCGATGGTAGTAGGCGAGGCTGTCGAGCGAGAAGTCCTCGACGAGACGGTCCAGTCCCACGGACACCCGGGCAGCCCAGTCGAGATCACCCTCGTCGACGGACTCGTCGAGGGTGAACACACGCCGGGCCAGCGCGACGCGCTCGGCAGCCTCCTCATCGGTCACTGCCGCGACCCGTACCCGCAGGTCATCGAACTCCAGCACCTCGACATGGCCGCCGAACCGGGAGGACACCAGCGTCATGTCCGTCGACACATCGAGCATCCCCGGATAGAGATGGCCCATCAGCCCGTGCCGGCCATGGCGCATCGCACCCCGTACACCTGCCGCGGAGATCCACCGGCGGATCCGGTTCCACGCGTTCTCGTCCCGCAGATGTCCGGAGACCGAGCGGAAAGCGATCCCGCTGCGGCGGAACACGTTGGCGACCTCGGGCAGCGGGCACTGACCGCAGTAGGCAAGCCACTTCCCCGTGTCGGTGTTCGAATGGTCCATCGCCTCGGTCGGCTGAAGATCGATGACCAGCACCGGCGTGTGGGTGCGCTGGGCGATCGGCAGCACCATCGAAGCGGTCAGATAGGTCGTCAGGAACGTGACGACGATGTCGCAGTCGGCCCTGCGGAGCTGCTCCGCCGCGTCGGCCGCCTCCTGGGGATCGGAGATGAAGCCGGCGTTGACCACCTCGCATCCCATGGCCTCGAACCGCTCGGTGACGTAGCGAGCCGAGTCCCGGAGCTGGTCCAGGAGACCAGGGAACTGCGGCCAGTAGGCGGCCAGCCCGCCGGAGACCAGGCCCACGCGGGTACGGCGGCGTGCGGTGCGGACGAGAGTGGCGTCGAGTGCTTCGTCAGCCATCGGTATTCCTTCCATCGTCTTCTGCGGAGCGGTCGGCGGCGGTCGGGGTACCCGCCGCACGCGTCGCATCCAGGCGGTCAGCGGCCCGGTCCCAGCCCGCCTGGTCCCCCTGCGGGCTGTAGTGGCGCAGTTCCTGGGTGCGCGCGACGAGCCGGCGCATATCGGTCAGGCTGCCCACCAGGCCGTGGGCCCGCGCCTGGAGCAGCACGTTGCCGAGCGCGGTCGCCTCGGCAGGACCCGCGGTGACCGGCAGACCGGTCGCGTCGGCGGTCCACTGGCACAGCAGTTCGTTGCGTGAACCACCCCCGACCAGATGGATGCGGGTCAGCTCACGGCCCGCCAGCCCGGCGGCCTGCCGCAGTGTTCGGCGATGCGCCAGAGCGAGACTCTCCAGCACACAGCGCACGTACCCGCCGGGGCCGTCCGGCGGCGCCTGCCCGGTCCGGATGAGAGCGGAGTCGATGCGCGAGGGCATGTCACCCGGGGCGAGGAACGCCGGATCGTCGGGATCGATCACCGCGGCGAACGGCCGGGCTCGGACCGCGTCCGCGAGGAGCTGCGGCAGGCTCGGGGACCGGCCGTCCCGCTCCCAGGTACGCCGGCACTCCTCCAGCAGCCACATGCCCATGATGTTGCGGAGATAGCGGACGGTGCCGTCGACCCCGCGCTCGTTGGTGAAGTTCGCGGCCCGCGACTCCTCCGTCAGAACCGGCGTGTCCAGTTCCAGACCGGCCAGCGACCAGGTACCGCACGACACGTACGCGAACCCGGGTTCGGTGGCCGGGACCGCGGCGACGGCCGACGCCGTGTCGTGCGAGGCGACCGTCGTCACGGGCGTGCCCGCGGGCAGACCGGTGAATTCGGTGACGTGCGGCAGCAGCGTCCCCGCCGGGTCACCCGGTTCGCGCAGCGCGGGGAACAGCGAACGCTCCAGCCCCAGTCGCCCGATCAGGGCATCGGACCAGCCCCCGGTACGGGCGTCGAACAGTCCGGTCGTCGACGCGTTGGTCACCTCCGCGCCCACCGTGCCGGTCAGCCAGTACACCAGCAGATCAGGCATGAGCAGTAGCGTCCGCGCCGCCTCCCACTGTGCGGTGGAACGATGGGCGGCGAGCTGGAAGACGGTGTTGAACGGCAGATGCTGCAATCCGCTCACGCCGTACAGCTCCTGTGCCCCGACCCGGGCCAGCACCTCGTCGGCAACCCGGACGTTACGGCTGTCCCGGTAGTGGAACGGCACTCCGAGCAGCGCCCCGTCGGAGTCCAGGAGACCGTAGTCCACGGCCCATGTGTCGATGCCGACAGAGGCGAAAGGCCCGCTGCGCGCCGCTTTCCGGAGTCCGTCCAGCATGCCCTGGTACAGGGCGAGCACGTCCCACAGAAGCCCGTCGGGCAGCCGGACCGGAGTGTTGGCGAAGCGGTGCGCCTCGGTCAGCACCAACGCGTCGGCACCGACCCGGCCGGTGATCACCCGGCCGCTGGTGGCACCGAGGTCGACCGCGGCGAACACCGGGTCGTGTCGTGAAGTCGCAGACATGGCAATCTCATCCGATCCGGGCGGGGCCGTGGCCCGCCCGCGTGCAGAGCAGACGGGGCGAGACACGGCTCATCGCGTGGTCAGCGCAGGAAGGCCGCCGCCACACCGGCGTCGACGGGAATGTGAAGGCCGGTGGTGTGGGTGAGATCCCCACCGGTCAGCGCGAAAACGGCGTTGGCGACGTGCTCGGGAAGAACTTCCCGCTTGAGGAGCGTGCGCTGGGCGTAGAACTCGCCGAGCTTCTCCTCCTCGATGCCGTACGTCGCCGCGCGCTGGGCGCCCCACCCCGCGGCGAAGATCCCGGAACCGCGCACCACCCCGTCGGGGTTGACGCCGTTGACCCGGATACCGTGCTCGCCGAGCTCGGCGGCCAGCAGTCGCACCTGGTGGGCCTGGTCGGCCTTGGTCGCCGAGTACGCGACGTTGTTCGGACCGGCGAACACGGCGTTCTTCGACGCGATGTAGATGATGTCGCCGCCGAGGTTCTGGGCTTGCATCGTGCGGGCGGCCTCGCGCGACACGAGGAAGGAACCGCGCGCCATGATGTCGTGCTGGAGGTCCCAGTCCCGCGCGGTGGTCTCCAGCAGCGGTTTGGAGATGGAGATCCCGGCGTTGTTCACGACCAGGTCCACGCCGCCGAAGGCGAGCACCGCCGACCTGAACGCCTCGGCGATCTGCTCCTCGCTGGTGACGTCGACCGTCACCGCGACGGCTCTGTCCGGCCCGCCGAGCTCGTCGGCGACCACCGCCGCGTTCTCGGCGTCGAGGTCGGCGACGACGACACAGGCACCCTCCGCGACCAGCCGGTGCGCGATGGCCTTGCCGATGCCGGACCCCGCGCCGGTGACCAGGGCGACCCGGGTGGCGAGCGCCTTCGGCGGCGGCATACGGCGGAGCTTGGCCTCCTCCAGTTCCCAGTACTCGATGCGGAACTTCTCGGACTCCTCGATCGGAGCGTAGGAGGAGACGGCCTCCGCACCCCGCATCACATTGATCGCGTTGAGGTAGAACTCTCCGGCGACCCGAGCGGTCTGCTTGTCCTTGCCGAAGGAGAACATGCCCACACCGGGCACCAGCACGATGGCCGGGTCCGCACCCCGCATCGCGGGGGACTCGGGTGTCGCGTGACGGTCGTAGTAGGCGCGGTACGCCCCCCGGTACTTCTCGTGGAGCATCTCGAGGCGGGCGACCGCCTCGTCGAGCGGGGCGTCGGCCGGCAGGTCGAGGACCAGCGGGCTGACTTTCGTACGGAGGAAGTGGTCCGGGCAGGACGTACCGAGTGCGGCGAGGCGCGGGTGCTCGGCGCGGGAGAGGAAGTCCAGCACCGGTTCCGCGTCGGTGAAGTGCCCCACCTGCGGACGGTCCGTGGACGCCAGACCGCGGATCACCGGAGCCAGCGCCGCGGCCCGCTCCCGGCGTGCCTCCCGCGCCAGTGCCCCCCGTCCGGGCAGTACGGGGCCGAACGGCTCCGCCCTGCCGTTGACTTGGAGGAACGTCTCAGCCGTGCGGATCATCCAGAGGGCGTTGCGCTCGCACTCCTCGGAGGTGCTGCCCCAGGCTGTGATTCCGTGGCCGCCCAGGACGACGCCGACCGCCTGAGGGTTGGCCTCCTTGACGGCCGCGATGTCGAGACCGAGCTGGAAACCGGGCCGGCGCCAGCCCACCCATGCGACCTTCTCCCCGAAACACTCCGCGGTGAGCTTCTCGCCGTCGGCCGCGCACGCCAGGGCGATACCCGAATCCGGATGCAGGTGGTCGACATGCGCGGCCTCGACCAGTGCGTGCATCGCGGTGTCGATGGACGGGACGGCGCCGCCCTTGCCGTGCAGGCAGTAGTCGAACGCCGAGACCATCTCGTCCTCGCGCTCCACCCCCGGGTACACGTCCTTGAGCGCGCGCACCCGGTCCAGCCGGAGCACGGCGAGGCCGGCCTCGGTGAGCGTGCCGAGGTCACCGCCCGAGCCCTTGACCCAGAGCAGCTCGGCCTCGCCGCCGGTGACCGGATCGGTCCCGGTCGCCTTGGCCGAGGTGTTGCCGCCGGCGTAGTTCGTGTTGCGGGGGTCGGAGCCGATCCGGTGGGCGCGCTCCAGGAGCGCGGCGACTTCGGCGTGCGTCGCGGACGTCATGAGGGTTCCTTCGGGGTGGTGGCGGGCGGGTTCCGGACGGTGCGCGGGACGAGAGGAGCGACGGGCTCAGGCGCCCCAGCCGGCCTGCTCGCCGCCGACCCTGTCGGCGGCGATGCGCCCCTGGTTGCCGGAGGCGAGGTAGGCGGCGAACGGGTCGCGGGCCAGGCCGAGCTCCTCGCGAACGTTCGCGAGCAGCGGTCGTACGTCGGTGTTGTACGCGTCCATCAGTGCGCCGTTGGCTGCGAGGACGTCGCCGGAGCGCTGCGCGGCGGCGAGTGCCTCGACATCGATGAGCAGCGCCTTCGCGGTCGCTTCCTGCACGTTGGTGACCGAGCGGATGACTGCCGGGATCTTGGCCTCGATGTTGTGGCACTGGTCGAGCATGAAGTTCACGTTCGTCTCGGGCTTCATACCGCCGTTCCGGACCACTTCGTACATGATCCGGAAGAGCTGGAACGGATCGGCGGCGCCCGCCATCAGGTCGTCGTCCGCGTAGAAGCGGGAGTTGAAGTCGAACGCGCCGAGCTTCCCCTCGCGCAGCAGGAACGCCACGATGAACTCGATGTTGGTGCCCGGCGCGTGGTGGCCGGTGTCCACGACGACCTGGGCCTTCGGGCCGAGCTTGAGGCAGTGGGCGTACGAGGTGCCCCAGTCGGGGACGTCGGTGGTGTAGAACGCGGGCTCGAAGAGCTTGTACTCCAGCAGCATCCGCTGGTCGTCGCCGAGCCGCTCGTAGACCTCGGCAAGCGCCTCGGCCAGTCGGTCCTGGCGGCCCGAGATGTCGTCCTGACCGGGGTAGTTGGTGCCGTCCGAGAACCACAGCTTGAGGTCGGGGGAACCGGTGGCGTCCATGATGTCGACGCATTCGAGCAGGTGGTCGGTGGCCTTGCGGCGGACCTTGGGGTCCGGGTGGGTGACCGAGCCCAGCTTGAAGTCGTCGTCCTGGAACACGTTGGAGTTGATGGCGCCGATCCGCAGCCCGAGCCCTTCGGCGTACCGGGTCAGTGCCGCGTAGTCCTCGACCCTGTCCCACGGAATGTGCAGCGACACCTTCGGGGCGACCCCGGTGAAGCTGTTCACCTGCGCCGCGTCCGCAAGCTTCTCGAACGGGTCGCGCGGGACTCCGGGCTGGGCGAAGACCTTGAAACGGGTCCCGGAGTTGCCGTAACCCCAGGACGGCGTCTCGATGACCTGAGACTTCAGGGCTGCCTTGACGGCCGACACATCGGACATGAACACCTCGTAATCAGAGTCATCCGGCGACCGGTCAGGATCGAGGATGTGAATCGTTTCATCCAGGACGTACGCTAGGTTCGGCCGATGCTGCCAGTCAAGCAGCTAGTCAAGTTTCTTGTTGATTGAATCAATTCACCGAAAGCGCTTGCTGTTCTTGCGTTTGACAGGTGACCAAAAGGTCACATATTTTGGATTCATGGACGCGGTGTTCAAAGCCCTGGCAGACCCGACGCGGCGCAGTCTGCTCGACGAGCTGTTCCGTGACGACGGGCAGACACTGAGTGCGCTGGAAGCCCGGTTCGAGATCACGCGGTTCGCCGTGATGAAGCACCTCAAGCTGCTCGAGGCGGCGGGTCTCGTCGTCACCAGGCGGCGAGGCCGGGAGAAGCTCCACTTCCTGAACCCGGTGCCCATCCGGCTCGTCCACGACCGGTGGGTGAGCAAGTATGCGGAGCCCTGGGCCGCAGGGCTCAGCGGCCTCAAGAGCCGACTGGAGAGTCCCATGGAGAAGATCTTCGAGATTTACATCCGCACCACTCCCGAGCGCCTCTGGGAAGCCATCACGGACCCCGACATCAGGAGCAAGTACAACTTCGGTGCCCGTGTCACCTCGGACTGGACGCCGGGATCGCGTTTCGAGATGGGTGCCCCGGGCGCCCCCGGCCCCCTCGGCGAGGGGCAGAACCTCGAGGTGGACCCGCCACGCAAGTTGGTCCAGAGCATGGTGGCGCTCTGGAGTGAAGAGGTGAAGAACGAGGGGCCGACCCGCGTCACGTGGGAGATCGAGCCCGTCGGTGACTCCTGCCGGCTGACCGTCACCCATGACGAGCTGCGCGACGGCGCCAACGACGAGCTCTACGGCGGTTGGCCGATGATCCTCTCCGGCCTGAAGACCTGGCTCGAGACGGGTGAGCTGCTCACCACGCCGGGCTCCCTCATGTACACGGGCAACAGCTAGGGGAACACCCCGCCGAAACCGCCGCACGACGGATGCCGCGCTCCCTGCCGGGGAGCGCGACATCCACCGTGAGAGCCCCCAGTGGTCAGCGGCCGGACGAACCGGTCAGACTCGGCTGAAGCGCCCGCACGAGAGCGAAGAGCCTGTCCTCGTTGCCCGAGAGGCCCGCGCTCCGCAGCGCCTCGTCGGCCTCCTCGATCGGGGAGGCGAGCAGCGGCATGTACAGCGGGGCGTCAGCCGGGTCCGCGAGCGCGGCGCGGGTGGCCGCAAGTAACCGGACGTACGCCTGGGCCGCGGCGATCTCGTCATTGCGCATCTCAGCATCTCCTGGTCAGAGGTGTCGGACCGTCAAGCATCCCCCATGGGTCTGACAATGCTCGCCCGAGCCCTGGGGCGATCAGGATCGGACGTCCGGCGTGCGAGGGCCTGAGGCCGGTGGTTCGACCTCCAGGAAACGCCGCCGGCGCGGACCGCGGTACGACAGAGCTGTCCAGCCCAGGCGCGACAGCACGGTGACGCACCCGGCCAGAGCGCGCTCCTCCTCATGGGCGGCACCGCTGCCGGGCGGGCCCACCCACTCCACTCGTACGGAGCCGGGGGACTCGCCCTCGCACACTCGGTACCCCGTGGACGTGCGCTCCCCGGACGATCCGATCGCCGAGGCGGCTACGTCCGCGGCCTCCAGAGCCAGTGCCACGGCCCGGACCGGCCGGTGCAGCTCCCACTGGGCGGGTACTCGCTCGGGATCCGTGCGGCCCGTATTGGTCAGCCGCCGGATCTGCAGCATCCCTTCGAACGCGGTGCGCACCACGCCCGCACGCTCGCTGACAGGTACGGACAGCGGCGGCAGGTCCCCGGTGAGAGGCTCGAACGCGGCTTCCCGCGAGGCGCCCATATATATCCCCTTCGCCGGTGCGGTGGAGCGCACCGCGGTGCACAGCAGTGCTCCACGGTGCTCTGCGGCCAAGTGTGCGTCGCCCCACTGACAACCGCGGCCGGGCCGGGAGTTGTCAGGCATCGGTAGGCTCGGCATACCCGCCTGCTCCCCCCGGAGGAATCACGTACCGTGCCCGACCATGAGTCAACCGGCGTTCCGGCCACCGAGCGGGAGGACCTGCGCGCCGACTGTGCGAACTGCTTCGGTCTCTGCTGCGTCGCGCTGACGCTGACAGCGTCAGCGGACTTCGCGATCAACAAGGACGCCGGGGAGCCCTGTCGCAATCTGCAGGACGACTTCCGCTGCGGCATCCACACGCAACTGCGGCCCAAGGGGTTCTCCGGATGCACGGTGTACGACTGCTTCGGCGCCGGGCAGAAAGTCTCCCAGGAAACCTATGAGGGCCGGGACTGGCGTGCCTCTCCGGACACCGCCCAGCAGATGTTCCAGGTCTTCCCCGTGATGCGCCGGCTCCACGAACTGCTCTGGTACCTCACCGAGGCCCTCGCACTGCCTGCCGCCGGGCCCCTGCACACGGAACTCCGCAGCGCCCTCGACGGCACGGAGCGCCTCACCCGCGGCCCGGCCGAAGTCCTCTCGGAACTCGACGTGTCGGCACACCGCGACGAGGTCGCGTCGTTGCTGCTGCGCACCAGCGAGCTCGTACGGGCCGTTGTTCCCCGGCGCAAGAAGCGCAACCACCGAGGTGCCGACCTCATCGGATCCCGCATGCGGGGCGCCGATCTGAGGGGTGCGGACCTGCGGGGGGCCTACCTCATCGCCGCAGACCTGCGTGGGGCCGACCTGCGGCTCGCCGACCTGATCGGCGCGGATTTCCGAGACGCCGAACTGTCGGGCGCGGACCTCACCGGAGCCCTGTTCCTCACCCAGGCCCAGCTCAACGCGGCGAAGGGCGACATTGCCACACGGCTTCCGCCGTCCCTGACGCGTCCAGCGCATTGGTCCGGCCCGGGCACGGCGTAGGGCTGAACACCCTGGTGATCGCCGTCCCGCCCGGGTTCACGCGGGGTGCGGGCCGTCTTCCCCGTGTGCGGCGGCAGCCGCACCGTCCTGCTCCAGCGCAGTCTTCAGCCGTTCCAGCGTGGTGTGGATGTTGCCGCGCTGGAACTCCGCGAACGTCTGCCCGCGTGTGGCGATCCGGTCGAACGTGTTGGCCAGCAGATCGGGCCATGACCGCCGGTCGTCCGTCCAAATCTCCGTGACCCGGGTGGAGCCCTCGACCGCCTCGAAGCGGTACTCCCACGTGGCGATCGGCCCGCGCAGCCGTGGCCGCCTGGCCCCGATGGCGTGGACGCGGAACGCGAACCGCTCGCCCTCATCGGCGGCTGTGACCGTGCACTTCGTCGTCCAGCGGAAGGCTCCGCGCTTGTTGCGACCCTCGAAGACCATGCCGACGTGGGCGCCCCGGTGTTCCCCGAGCACCGTCGCGCCCCTGTTCTCCGGGCTCCAGCGCCCCATCGCTGTGGGGTCGCTGAGCTGTTCGTACACGGCCGAGGGGGCCGCGTGGATCACGATGCTGTCCGACACGGACATGGTGCGGGGCATGGGGGACTCCTTGTCCACGGCCGTCCTGGGAAACCTTCCGCAGGCCGGGCGGATCGCGGGCGAGCGGATGGCGTTGGTCGTTCGTCGAACAGTGTGGACTACACGCGGAACCGACCGGGACACCGGACCCGATGTGACTCGTAGCGGTAGTTGTCACTTCGCAGCGGTATCCGCCACGGGCCGTCGGGAGTCGCCAATTCATACGGTGTGACTCTGCGGGCCCAACTGTCGCGTCAGCATGGAATCCGTTGTCCAGGACGGGCTATGACCTCAAATGATCAGCCAGGACACGGTAGTGGAACCTGGCCAGGCGCAGGAGAACTACCGGAGACGGGTCGCAGTCCGGACGAGGTCGGATACGGCTCTGGAGCGACTGTGCGGCGGCCAGGCGATCACGGTGGTGACTTTCGGCGCGTCCAGTACGGGCACGGCGGCGAGGTCGCCGTGCAGTTGAGCTCGGCACGACTCCGGTGAGACGGCGCAAGCACGGCCGAGCGCGACGAGCTGCAACAACTGCGCGTGGTCGCGCACCTGCGGGCCGGGGCCGGGCGGATAGGTGCCGTCGGGGTCGGGCCAGCGTGGCAGGGGGAGGCCGGGCAGCCCGGTGATATCGGCCATGTGCACATGGGTCTGGCCGGTGAGCGGATGCCCGGCCGGCAGGATCACAACCTGGCCCTCCGTGCTGAGTTCTTCGGTGTCGACCCCGGCCGTCGAGTCGAACGGCCGGTGCAGTAGCGCCACGTCGGCCCGGCCCTCGCGCAGATGTCGTCCCTGCTCGGCCGGGCCGCAAAGAATGACCTCGACGGGGACCGCGCCGGGTTCGGCGGCGTACGCGTCCAGCAGGGTCGCCAGCAGTTCGCGGGACGCGCTGGCCTTCGTGACCAGGACCAGGCCAGGACGGCCGTTCGGGGGAAGGGCGGCGCGGCGGGTCCGGCGCTCGGCCGCTTCGACCGCGTCGAGGGCTGCCTGGCCCTCGGCCAGCAGCACCGAGCCGGCTTCGGTCAGCGTGACGGTGCGGCTGGTCCGATCCAGCAGCGCTGCCCCGAGTCGGCGTTCGAGCTGCTGGATCGCCCGTGACAGAGGCGGCTGTGCGATCCCGAGCCGCTGCGCGGCGCGCCCGAAGTGCAACTCTTCGGCGACAGCGACGAAATAGCGCAGTTCCCTGGTCTCCATCCGGCCAGGATACTCCGGATCAATACCTGGAAGGTATCGTTGCCCACCCAATCGGTCTTGGACCCCCGCCGGGGTCCGAGAGCAGCATGGTCCCCATGAGCGAACGAACGACTGCGCTGGTCACCGGCGCAAACAAGGGAATCGGCTACGAGATCGCCGCAGGCCTGGGAGCCCTCGGCTGGAGCGTCGGGGTCGGCGCCCGCGACGATCAGCGTCGCAAGGCCGCGGTGGAGAGACTGTGCGCGGCCGGCGTCGACGCGTTCGGCGTACCGCTGGACGTGACCGACGACGCGAGCGCGACTGCCGCCGCACGGCTGATCGAGGAACAGACCGGGCGCCTCGACGTGCTCGTCAACAACGCCGCCATCACAGGCGGCATGCCCCAGGAACCCACCCGAGTCGACACCGCCACCATCCGCACGGTCGTGGAGACCAACGTCATCGGCGTCATCCGCGTCACCAACGCGATGATGCCGCTGCTGCGCCGTTCTGCCTCACCGCGGATCGTGAACATGTCCAGCAGTGTCGGCTCCCTCACCCGGCAGTCAGGGACCGCTGGTGAGCTGACCAGCGGTCCGGTGGCCGTGGCGTACTCGCCGTCCAAGACGTTCCTGAATGCCGTCACCCTCCAGTACGCCCGGGAGCTGAGCGGCACGAACATCCTGATCAACGCAGGCTGCCCCGGCTACGTCGCGACCGAACTCAACGGCTTCCGGGGCGTGCGCACCCCCGACCAGGGCGCGGCCATCGCCATCAAACTCGCGACCCTGCCCGACGACGGCCCGACGGGCCAGTTCTTCGAGGACGCCGGCGTAGTGCCCTGGTGATGTGCACGGGTTCTCCTGGTCGAAAACCGATCTACCAGGGGCTTCATCCGTCCGCCAGGCCAATTGGCCATCCAACAGGAGAGATTGACAACAGCTCACCGTACGGCTGGCCGCCGCCCCGGCCCGCCCCGGCCCGCCCCGGCCGGTGAAACTACGTACTCGACTACGTAGTTCTACTGGCGCCTCGGGAAGGCAGAGTTGGGAGACTCACCCCATGAGTTTCCTGACCGAGCCGTGGTGTCACGCCAGGGAGCTTGCTGACTCCTACTGGGCAACCGTCCAACGGGCAGCGAACGCTGTCTGGTCAATAGAGCCCGCCTGAACATGGGAGAGTCCTCCATTGGTTTCCAAGATTCGTGTCCTTCTGGGCATGCTCGTGCTCCTGGCGCTGGCCCTCGGGGCCATCGGCCTGCTCGCGGTCATGAAGGCCGATGCCATCTGGTTCACGATCATTCCTCTCGGCATCCTCGTTATCGGCGCGTCCGTCGTCCAGTCGCTCGGATGGTTCAACAAAAAGGACGGGTGACTGGACCGGCGGCTCGCGGGGCACCCAGCTTCTGACAGCGAGTCTGAGACTCTCCTGCCCAACTGATGAGCTGGTGGTGGACGGCGCGCTACCGGTCCTCGAAGACGATGGTCGCCGAACACGCTGTCTCCTCCGTCTCCTCCTGAGCCGCATCTTCACGTGGGTCGCCGTCCGGTGCAGGTCGTGGTCTCCGGCTCGAGATTTCGCGACTTCCGGCCCCGGTGGCGCCGCCTTGCGGACGGCTTCGTGGGGGTCTCTGCGCGCTAGGGTGTCGCGGTGACGTGGACCGAGCGTGTGGTTGAACGGGAAGGCGTGCGGCTCGCATGCCGGGACTGGGGCGGGGACGGGCCAGGGATGGTGCTGTTGCACGGGCTGGCCGGCCATGCCGGCGAGTGGGATGCGCTGGCAGGCCGCCTGAGCTCGGCGTACCGGGTGGTCGCAGTCGACCAACGCGGTCAAGGCGCCAGCGACCGATTCCCTGCTGACGTCTCCAGGGATGCCTTCGTCGAAGACGTCGTCGCCGTGGCAGAGCAACTGGGCTTGGAACGCGTTGTCCTCGTCGGACAGTCGATGGGCGGACACGCGGCTATCCTGGCCGCCGCGAGGCATCCTGAACTGGTCCGCGCGCTGGTGGCCATCGAGGCCGACGTGGCCGGTCCCGACCCCGAATGGCCGATTCATATCCGCCGGTGGTTCGACTCGTGGCCCGCATCCTTTCCCTCGCGCGATGCTGCGGTCCCGTTTTTCGGTGGCGGAGCGATCGGCAGGGGCTGGGCGGACGGTCTGGAGGAACGCGGTGGGCAATGGTGGCCCCGCTTCGACCGGGACGTGATGGTCCAGTCCGTGGCGGACGCTGCCCAGCACTCCTTTGCGCACGAGTGGGAGCGTGTCACCTGCCCCACTCTGCTCATGCTGGCGCAGTCGAGCTTCATCTCGACCGCACGGGTCGACGAACTGATGCGCCGCCGCGTCCCGACCGTGTCCGTCAGCGTCCGTGAGACCCGTCATGACCTGCACCTGGAGAAACCCGACATCGTGTACGGCCTGGTCTCCCAATTTCTCGCCGGTCTGTCTGCGTAAGGACGCGCCGGGACCTTCGCCGGTGTGGCTGCGCTCAGCCGGCCCGCCTGCTGGATCGAGCTCGGCACCGCCAACTCCGTACCAGCATGCTCAGCACCAAGTGCACTTTGGAGGAGATGACTTGACTTCGAGTGCGCTCAAAATGGTGGAATCCCCGGCATGCCCGCACGGGACGCGGCAAGGACGACGAGGGGGAGCCGACCATGAGTGGATCACCGGTCACGCTGATCACTGGAGGCGGCAGCGGAATCGGCGCCGCGACAGCCCGCCGGCTGCTGGGCCGGGGCCACCGGGTGGCCGTCACCGGGCGCAGCGAGGACCGGCTCAGTCCCTTCGCCGAGGAACTCGGCAAGCCCGACGCGCTGTTGACGCTCACCGGCGACGCGGCCGACCACGAAGCGGTCCAGTCCGCCGTCGATGGGACGGTCCACCAGTACGGAAGGCTGGACGCCGTCGTCGCCAATGCGGGATTCGCCACCCACGACACCCTGGCGGACGGCGACCCCGAGGCCTGGCGGGAGATGGTCCTCACGAACGTCCTGGGACCGGCCCTGCTGATCAGGGCGGCGCTCCCGGCACTGAAGGAGACGCGGGGGCGCATCGTTCTGGTCGGCAGCGTCGCAGGCTTCGTCCACACCCCGGGAAACATCTACGGGGCGACCAAGTGGGCGGTCACCGGGTTGGCGGAGAACACCCGGCGCATGGTCACGGGCGACGGTGTGGGCGTGACCCTGGTCGCGCCGGGCCGCGTGGAGACCCCGTTCTGGGACGGCCTCGGCAGCCTGCCCGAGGGGCATCTGCTGACGGCCGACCAGATCGCAGATTCCATCGTGTGGGCCATGAGCCGACCCGAGGGTGTCGACGTCAACAACGTCATCATCCGGCCGATCGGCCAGCCCGTCTGACGACAACCCCGTGCCGTGACCCCGAACAGGGAGCGCGGCACGGGACCGGGGGCGAAGGCTCAGGCGCGCCACTCCGCGGTACGTTCCGACGACGCGTCCGCCAGTGCCTTCAGGATGGCGTCCGCGTCGCCCCGGTTCCCGTAGACGGGTGTCCCCGGCTGCTGGCGCCACGACTCGTCCAGACCGCCGGTGTCCACGGTGTCGAAGCCCAGCTCGGAGATGAGCTCCCGTACCGCCTGCTTGGCGGCCGGGTCGTCACCGGAGACCGGGAGCGCCTGGCGGCCGGGGGTCCCCTGGGGGAGTCCCCTGTCGAGGATGTCCTGGGCGTACGTGCCGTTGAAGGCCTTGATCACCGGGTGGCCGATCTGCTGTTCGGTCCACCGGCTCTCCGGCAGGCCGTCCTCGATGGCGGCGATCCGTCCGTCACGCTGCGGGTAGTAGTTGCCGGTGTCGATGACAGCGGCGCCGGGTGCGGCCCCGTCGATGAGCCCGGCGGGCAGGTCCGGGACTCTGCCGAGAGGGACGGTCACCACGACGATCTGGGCGTCGCGAGCCGCCTGCGCCGCTGTGACCGCGGTGGCACCCGTCTCGTCGACGAGTGCCTGGAGCGTGTGGGGTCCGCGCGAGTTCGCGACGGACACGTCGTGTCCGAGCTCGGTAAGACGCCGCGTCAGGTTGCCGCCGATGTTGCCAGCCCCGATGATGCCGATCTTCATGGATCCGACCTTCCGATGCCTGCTGCTTTGGGTGAGAACGTCTCGCGGGACCACCAACCCCGTTCGGGCGGCGACTATTCCGACCGCACCGAATCGGTTCTGCGGGCCGGCGGGCGGATGGAACCCGTACACGCGGGCACGCATGGGAGGAGAACCGGAACCGCAATGCCCCATGTGGAGGTGACGCCTGTGCTGCACGGCGTCGATGTCAGTTCCCACCAGACGTCCTTCGACACGGACGGTCTGGACTTCGTCTTCATAAAGGCGACCGAAGGACGTTCGTACATCAATCCGCGCCTCGCCGGCCAGACGGCACGCGCCAGGGGAGCCGGGTGCGTGGTCGGCTTCTATCACTTCCTGTGGCCGGGAAACGTCAAGGAACAGGCGGCGTACTTCGTCGCCGGTGCGCCTGAGAAAGCCGGTGACCTACTGGCCGTCGACTGGGAGACGACCGGCGAGGGTACGCGTGCGAGCAACGGGGAAAAGGACCGCTTCATCCGTGAGGTGAAGCGCCTGCGGCCCGACCACCGTGTCCTGCTGTACTGCAATCGCTCCTTCTGGCTGAATCACGACACGACCTCGTACGCGGGCGACGGTCTCTGGATCGCCGACTACGTCACGGCGGGAAAGCCCCGGATCGAAGCGTCCTGGCGCATTCATCAGTACACCGACCGGCCGCTGGACAAGAACGTGGCCGACTTCTCCTCGCGCGCGGCGTTGCAGGCTTGGGCCCAGGGCTGAGCACCCTCCGTTCGCGGGACCCTCCGGGGGGAGGTACCTGCCCTCTGCCCGCGGTCCGTGCGTCAACAAGGGCGTCGTGGCCGTCGGCCAATGGAGTGTCCTTTGCCAGCCACTGGTGCAGTGCGGACGGAGATGTCCCGCAGTACCGCCACGGGGGAGTCCATCCTGGTCGCCGAGTCCGCAACCGGCCGTCGACCGAAGGAGTGCCGTAGTGACGACGAGGGGCCCCGCAGAATCGGTGGAAGCCGATACCGCGTTTCAGGACGAGTTGCCCCTACGGCGGAAACAGCCGGGGAATGTGGTCATCAAGTGGCTGACCACCACTGACCACAAGACGATCGGCACGATGTACCTGCTCACGTCGTTCGCCTTCTTCCTCATCGGCGGTGTTCTGGCGCTCGTGATGCGTGCCGAGCTGGCCCGGCCCGGTAATCAGATCGTGTCGAACGAGCAGTTCAACCAGGCGTTCACGATGCACGGCACGATCATGCTGCTGATGTTCGCGACGCCGCTGTTCGCCGGGTTCGCGAACTGGATCATGCCGCTGCAGATCGGCGCGCCCGATGTGGCGTTCCCGCGGTTGAACATGTTCGCGTACTGGCTGTACCTCTTCGGCTCGATCATCGCGGTGGCCGGGTTCCTCACCCCGCAGGGCGCGGCCGACTTCGGCTGGTTCGCCTACTCCCCGCTCACCGATGCGGTCTACTCGCCCGGAATCGGTTCCGACATGTGGATCATGGGTCTGGCCTTCTCCGGCTTCGGCACGATCCTCGGCTCGGTCAACTTCATCACCACGATCATCTGCATGCGCGCCCCCGGCATGACGATGTTCCGCATGCCGATCTTCGTATGGAACGTCCTTCTCACCGGTGTTCTGGTCCTGCTGGCTTTTCCCGTCCTGGCGGGAGCCCTGCTCGCCCTCGAGGTCGACCGGAAATTCGGTGCGCACATCTTCGACGCGGCCAATGGCGGCGCGTTGCTCTGGCAGCACCTCTTCTGGTTCTTCGGTCACCCAGAGGTGTACATCATCGCCCTGCCGTTCTTCGGAATCGTCTCCGAGATCTTCCCGGTGTTCAGCCGGAAGCCGATGTTCGGCTACATCGGACTCATCGCGGCGACGATTTCCATCGCCGGCCTCTCCGCGACTGTGTGGGCGCACCACATGTACGTCACGGGCGGTGTGCTGTTGCCGTTCTTCTCGTTCATGACCTTCCTCATCGCGGTACCGACCGGTGTGAAGTTCTTCAACTGGATCGGCACGATGTGGAAGGGATCGCTCTCCTTCGAGACACCGATGCTCTGGTCCGTCGGCTTCCTCGTCACCTTCCTCTTCGGCGGCCTCACGGGCGTCATCCTGGCTTCGCCGCCCCTGGACTTCCACGTCTCCGACTCGTACTTCGTGGTGGCGCACTTCCACTACGTCGTCTTCGGCACCGTGGTCTTCGCGATGTTCGCCGGATTCCACTTCTGGTGGCCGAAGTTCACCGGCAAGATGCTGGACGAGCGGCTCGGGAAAATGAGCTTCTGGACGCTGTTCATCGGCTTCCACGGCACGTTCCTGGTGCAGCACTGGCTCGGCGCGGAAGGTATGCCCCGCCGTTACGCGGACTACCTCGCGGCGGACGGCTTCACCGCGCTCAACACCATCTCGACGATCGCCTCATTCCTGCTCGGCCTGTCGGTGCTGCCCTTCCTCTACAACGTGTGGAAGACCGCCAAGTACGGCAAGAAGGTCGAGGTCGACGACCCGTGGGGTTACGGCCGTTCGCTCGAATGGGCCACGTCCTGCCCGCCACCGCGGCACAACTTCCTCACGCTGCCGCGGATCCGTTCCGAATCGCCCGCGTTCGACCTGCACCACCCCGCGGTCCGTGCGCTCGAAGAAGTGGTCAACCGCCCCGCGGACTCGAAGACGGTGGCGCCCGGGGACAAGCAGGCATGAGGCGGAGCCCGATCAACGGCCGGACGAGAGGAGGACCGCATGGAACCCGACAAGGACAGTGCCCGCGGCCTTGCCCAGATGGAGGGCTATCTGCTGTGGAACGCCGAAGTCGAGGAGGCCCGCCGAGGAGCCACCCGCTTCACCGAGCAGCTGCCCTGGCTGACCACCGCCCAGCTGGAGGACGTCGAGCGCGTCTACGTCGCCGACCGAGTGGCCCTCTCCCGGCAGTCACTCCTGAGGATCGCCGACCGCGCCGGAGAACTCCGCGGTGAGTACAGCGCACGGTACGAGCGGCTCAGAGCTCGCTGCGTGGCAGCGTCCTTCCTGGCTGTCGGCGCGGCGAGCGGTACCTGCACGGCCCTCACACTGATCAGCCGGTGACCGCGGCCCCGGGCGGTCTGTGCGGCACCCGGGGCGACGGCCGGCCGCGGTCAGTGACGCACCAGACAAAACGGATGCCCCGCCGGATCGGCGTAGACGCGCCAGCTCCGTGAGGCGGGCCGGTCGTCCAGCACGGTCGCGCCGAGCGCGAGCACCTGCTCCTGGGCGCGATCCAGGTCGGGGACGCCGAAGTCCAGATGGGACTGCTGCGGGTGCTCGGGATCCGGCCACTGCGGCGGGTGGTACGGCTCGACCCGCTGGAACGCGAGCACGAACCCGGCCGGTGCATGGACAGTCGCCCAGCCCTCGTCGTTCTCCCATCGAGGATCGGGCTGATTCACGCTGCCTCCCAGCACGGCCGCGTAGAAGTCGGCGAGCACGACGGGTTCCGGGCAGTCCAGCACCACACACTGCAGTTCGGCGATCATGGTCCGCATCCTACGAGCCGGCCCGAAACCCTGAACAGGTCACGCCCGGCCCCTGACAGGATGCCGGGATGAACGATCACCGGCGTACCGAACCCTCCCGAACGGCCGACGACCGCACCTCGCTCACCGGCTTCCTGCAGTACCAGCGCGAGACGCTGGAACTGAAGTGCGCCGGACTGACCGCGGACCAGCTGCGGCACAAGGCCGTCGCTCCGTCCGGCCTGTCCCTCATCGGACTGGTCCGGCACACCGCCGAGGTCGAGCGGATATGGTTCCAGGCCGTGTGGAACGGCGAAGACCCCGGGTCCTACTGGCCGGGTACCGTCAACGGCACCTTCGCCGAGTTCGACAGCCACGGAGCCGACCCCGTCGAGGCGTTCACCGTCTGGCGCACCGCCTGCGCGCGGTCCCGCGAGATCGTCGCCGCCGCCGAGTCGCTCGACACCACCGTCGAGTGGCGGGACGAGCTGTTCTCGCTCCGGTACATCCTCACCCACATGATCGAGGAGTACGCCCGGCACAACGGACATGCCGACCTGCTCAGGGAGCGGATCGACGGTTCCACCGGGGAATGAGCGAACGCCGACGGCCCCCGGACGCACGGCCGTTGATCAGGCGGCCGGAACCACCTGGCGCGGCTCGGGCCACGCCCGGTCGAGCGCGGACAGTTGCGCGGCGAGCTGTTCGGCGTACGAGGCCGGAAGTGAGTCGGCGGGGTGCCCCAGCTGCACGGCGCAGGCCGTCGTCGTGTCGATGAGCTGCTCCAGGGCACTCGCAACGTCCCCGGATCCGGCCGTGTGCCGGGCCACCGCCGGAAGTTCGGCCGCCGACAGGTCGATGGCTGTGCGTGCCGCGGCCAGCGACCGGTAGGCGTCGCGCCGCAGCGCGTCCCGCCCGTGGCGGTCCTCCGGAGCACCCAGCACGTGCCGCAGGTACCGGTGCG
Source organism: Streptomyces sp. NPDC005566 (assembly GCF_040605575.1). Lineage (NCBI taxonomy): Bacteria > Bacillati > Actinomycetota > Actinomycetes > Kitasatosporales > Streptomycetaceae > Streptomyces > Streptomyces sp. NPDC005566. The sequence continues at coordinate 246,053 of NZ_JBEXDB010000004.1, forward strand.
CCGCGCCCACCGCACTGTCGAGTGCGGCCCGGACCCTGTGACCCCGACTGCCGGGCAGCGGGAGGTGGCCGACGAGCAGCACCGTCGCGCAGGCGAGGAGGGACTCGACGACCCTGCCCCAGGCTGCCGGCGGTTCGCCGCCCAGCAGGACGAGCGCGAGCACGAGCACGGTGACCACGGCTGTCTGCACCGCGAAATGCCGGGTGGCGACGGGAAGCAGCGCACCGCAGAGCGCGACCACTGCGACCAGAGTGAAGGGACCGGGCAGCAGCAGGGCCAGTACCCCGAAGACGGCGGCACCGGCGACGGTCCCCACAGCCCGGCACAGCACCCGCGACGCCAGCGGTCCCAAGTCGGGCTTGACCAGGAACACGGTCGTGGCGGGCAGCCAGTACCAGTGCTCGTGATGCAGACCCTGTGCCACGACCGTGCTCGCCACGCAGCACAGGGCGACCCGTACCCCGTACTCACGTCCCGCGGCACTCCACGCCCCGCTCACCGCGGAGAGGTACGAACGCCCCTTCCGGGTGCGCACCGGAGCACCCGTGGCGCAGTCGAGAGCCGTTGCGGCCCGCAGGATGGCATCGTCCAGAGCCCGCAGCGCGGCATCGGTACGCGCCGGGGCCGACAGCGGACCGCAGGAGCCGCCCGTACGCACCGCCTCGGCCAGCCGGCGCGGACCGTCCACGATCTCGGCGGGCAGCGAGACCCCCGCCCAGGCCAGGGCTGTCGCGGCCTCGGCGAGCGGGAGCGCCGCAGCGTACTGGGCGTGCAGCCTGCGCTCGGCCGACGAACGTGACCGCCGACGCAGTCTCGGCCCCGTCAGGGCGTCCTGCGCGTGGTCGAGTGCCGCGCTCAGTGCGGCGCGCCGGGCGAGAGCATGCGGGCCGCCCGCCGCCTCCAGAAGTCCGGCCACCGCCCCGTACACGGCGGCGACCGCCTCCCGCTCCCCGTCGAGGCGGTACGGACCGCCGCCGGGCCGTACCGGGGACGGCAGGACCAGGCGGAGCACGACGAGCCATCCCGCACCGGCCAGGAACAGCAGGGCACGCTGCGGACCCGGCTCGGGCAACGGCATGCCGGCCCCGATCACAACTGCCACCAGAAGCTGCGTACCGCACGCGGACGCGACCGGACCCGTCGAGCTGAGCGCTCCCGCGATCAGCCCCAGCACCCCGAGCAGGAGCGGCAGAACGACCACGGACGGGCCGGTTCCTGCGGCGGCCGCGGTCATGGTGCCGAGCAGCAGACCGGCCGAACCCGCAAGGGCAGGGATCCCGAGCCGGGAGACCGCGGCGCGCCGGCTGCCCGGACGGTCGTTGATTCCGGCCAGCATCGCCCCCAGCGCTGCCGGGATCCCGGCCGTAGGCCGATCGGCCAGAACCGCCGCGAGCAGCGGGGCCGCGGCCAGGGACCCCCGCAGGACCGCGTTCCACGGGACCGGCCCGCGCTGAGCCCGCAGCACATGGGCGAGCCACGGAGGGAGGGGAGGGACGGTGGCGAGAAAAGCAGGTGTGAACACCGGGCTCCTGTCCGCGCAGGGAGATCATCAGATCGCCGGCGGACTCCTTCGGCCTGGGCGCCTCCCCAGCGTAGATCCTTTACGTGGAGGGGGTGCTACCTGCTTGTTTCCGGAATATGACGGCCTGCCGGACGCCCGACGTCACAGGGCCGCTCCGAAGTTCTGCGTCCAGACAGGGCCGCCGGACGAATCCACACGGCCGACGCCGATCTCCTTGAAGGCGCAGTTGAGGATGTTCGCCCGGTGGCCGGGGCTGTTCATCCAGGAGTCCATCACCGCGGCCGGAGTGCTCTGCCCCTTCGCGATGTTCTCGCCGTACGTGCTCCAGCGATAGCCCGCCGCCGTGATGCGGTCACCGGGGTCCGTGCCGTCGGGGGATGTGTGCGAGAAGTAGTCGCGCGACACCATGTCGGCGGAATGCCGCGACGCGGCCGTCGCCAGTTTGCTGTTGCTGCGGACCGCTGCGCAGCCCTCCTTCGCGCGCTCGGAGTTGACCAGCGCCGTGACCTCCTCGGCGGCCGAAGAGGGGGGCGGGTCCGCGGGCTTCGGCGCGGGTGCGGCCGCCGGCTTCGAGGACGGTGCACGCGTGCTCGGAGCGGCCTTGGGGGTGGGGGAGGCGCTCTTCTTCTTCGTCCGGGACGGCGACGGAGAGGGCGACGCGGAGGTCGGAGAGGGGGAAGGCGAAGCGGACAGGGAATCCGGCGCGGACAGCGAGGGGGAGGGGCCGGCCTGAGGCGCCACGGCCGTCGCCGGACCTTCGTCGTCCCCGTCCGTGTAGAGGTGCACCGCGGTGCCTCCCCCGCCCAGGACCATCACCGCCACCAGCCCTGCCAGCACGGTGTGGCGACGGCGGCGCCGCACCTGGCCACGCCGCCGCTCGGCACGCCCCGGACCGGACAGGTTCGTGGCTCCGGCCACCGGGAGGATGTCCGTACCGGCCACGGACGCTCCCGCACCGGCGGCGGACGCCGCCAGGGGTACGAGAGCCAGTCCCACCAGCAGGCCCTCCGCCGGCACCATGCCCGACCCGTGCCCCGAGCACACCGTGCACTCACGCGCGTGGCGGGCCATGCGCTTGCGCCAGAGGGCGGACGGCACCCCGTCCCATCCGGCGGTGAGGTCCTCCAGCAGGATGCAGCGCGGGCGCGCGGCCAGCGCGCGCACCACCACCCTGGCCCCTTCCAGCTGGGCCTTCATCCGCTGTACGCGTACCGCGGTGTGCTGCGGGGAGAGGTCGAGCGCAGCGGCGACCTCGGCCCGGGACAACTCGCCGGCCGTCTCCAGCCACCACAGCGAGAGCAGTGCGCGGTCGTCCTCGTCCAGCCAGCGAGTGGCCTCGGCGGCCTCGCGCCGCTGTCCGGTCAGACCGAGGCGGACGATGGTCAGCTCGACGAAATCGGCCCCGGGATCGACGACGTCGTACGCGTCCTCCATCCGGTCGGCGGATATGTCCCCGGTTCTTCGCTCACGCCAGTGTCCCCGTATCTGATTCATGGTGATGGCGACGAACCATGACCGGAAACTCCCCGGAGACCGGAGCGAAGGGAGGCCGTTGAGCATGCGCAGCACACTCTCCTGCACCACGTCGTCGACGTCCGCGTGCCCGTTCAGAGCACGGCCGACGATGTTGTAGACCAGCGGCAGGTACGACGCGACGAGTTGGTCCTGGGCCCGCTGGTCCCCTTCTTGCGCCGCCTTGATCAACGCCGTCTCGCGTGCCTCGCCCATGGTGTGCTCACTCTTCCGGGATCCTGTTCCGTCACTGCCCACACTCGGGAGACGGCGTGCGGCGGGGACGATAACAGGAATCCCCGGCCCGGTCTTGCGGGCTTCGCCCCTCACCGCGTGCCCGCGGCCCGGCACACGGCACACCGGACCGCGGTGGCACGAAGGTGTCACCCGGTCCGGCGTGCGGATATGAGTGGTACGGAAGGGGCCGGCAAGGGCGGCCGGCGTTCTCTCGTCAGGTGCGGGGCGGGTTGTCCTTGTCACGGTCGGTGCCGAGCTGCTGCTTGAGCTTGTCCTGGCCGGTGTCGACCTGGCCCCGGTACTTCCCCTGGGTCCTCCCGTCGACCATGTCACCCGCCTTGTCGACGCCCTTGCCGGCCTGGTCCTCGTGCCCCTTCAACATCTTCTTGATCTTGTCCAGTGCGGACATGGCTGGTTCTCCTCCGGTCGGCGTCCCCCTCCCGTCCAGGGTCACCGCACATCGCGGCGACCGCATCCGCGGGAGCCACCCTGACGCTCTTCACACGTCCGGACCCGGTCCGGACGTGTGAAGAGCGTCAGGGTGGGCACATACCGGATGACCAGGAGGAGGTGGTGGCAGTGGGCCGCATCCAGATCGTCCGTCGTCCGCCGCCCCCCACGGGGCCGCCCCCGCTGGACCTGCGCACCCCCTCCGGGCGGACCCTGCCCTACTGAGGAGCGCTCCGGTCGTTCACTCCCTGCCGGTGTCCCGAAGGTGCAGTGTGTGAGGCTTTCGCATGAGCATTCCAGGACAGTCGCCGGCCGACCTGCAGTCGGACCGGCCGCACTCCGCCCGCGTATGGAACTACCTGCTCGGAGGCAAGGACAACTACCCGGCCGACGCGGCGGTGGGCGAGATGATTCTGCGGATGTTTCCCGACATCGCGGGTATCGCCCGTGACCAGCGCGCCTTCCTGGCCCGCGCGGTCCGATTCCTTGCCGGGGAGGCGGGAGTCCGCCAGTTCCTCGACATCGGCACGGGGCTGCCCACGGCGAACAACACCCATGAGGTCGCCCAGTGGGTCGCTCCTGATTCCCGCATCGTGTACGTCGACAACGACCCACTCGTCCTGACGCACGCCAGGGCGCTGCTGACCAGTACACCCGAAGGCGCCTGCGCGTACATCGACGCCGATGTACGCGACACGGACCACATCCTCGAAGAGGCTGACCGGACCCTGGATCTAGGTCGGCCGATCGGCCTCACCCTGCTTGGCATCATGGGCCAGTTGCCTGACGAGGAGGGCCCTGGGGCGCTCGTCGACCGGCTGCTGGCAGGGCTGCCGTCCGGGAGCTATCTGGCACTCGCCGACGGCACCGACACGAGCGACTCGCTGAACAGCGCCATCGAGGCCTACAACGCGAACTCGGCGAGCTCCTACCACTTGCGCAGTCCCGCACGCATCGCCGAGTTCTTCCAAGGGCTGGACATGGTCGAGCCGGGCATCGTGAGGACGTCGGCCTGGCGGCCGGACCCCGGTCAGGACGGGCCCGACTCCCCGCAGAGCCACGCGGTCAGCGGTGTCGGACGCAAGGCCTGAGCCGGAGGGCGGCACAGGGCCGAGGGCGGAAGGCCGGAGCGTAAGCTCCCGAGTCATGATCGATCATTCGTCGGACCCCGGGACGGCGGGCACGGTCCCGCAGCGCAACTGGGCAGGGAACATCACCTTCGGGGCGCGGAAGCTGCACACGCCATCCACGACGGCCGAGCTCCGGCGCATCGTCGCCGCCGGGAGTGCGGTACGGGCGCTGGGCACCGGTCATTCCTTCAACACGGTCGCCGACACCCACGGCGACCTGATATCCGTCGCCGGGCTGCCCCGTTCGATCGAGATCGACAGGGAGGCCGCCACCGCGACGGTGAGTGCGGGGCTGCGCTTCGGCGAACTCACCGAGACGCTGCACCGCAGCGGATTCGCTCTGCACAACCTGGGATCGTTGCCCCACATCTCGGTCGCGGGCGCCTGCGCGACGGGCACCCACGGGTCGGGCGCCGGCAACCGTTCCCTCGCGGGTGCGGTGCGTGCGCTGGAGCTCGTCACGGCGGACGGCAGCACGGTCACGCTGCGGAGGGGGGACCCCGAGTTCGATGGCGCCGTGGTCTCCCTCGGCGCGCTCGGCATCGTCACCCGCCTCACGTTGGACCTCGTGCCCGCGTTCGACATCCAGCAATGGGTGTACGAGGGGCTGCCCCAGGAACGCCTGCTCGGCCGCTTCGACGACGTGATGGCCGAGGCCTACAGCGTGAGCCTCTTCACCCGCTGGCGGGACGGACCGATCGACCAGGTGTGGATCAAGCAGCGGGTGACCGGGGACGGACACCGCACGGTGCCGCCCCGGTGGCTAGGCGCGTCGCTCGCGGACGGGCCGCGCCATCCCGTACCCGGCATGCCGGCGAAGCACTGCACGCCCCAGCAGGGCGATCCCGGCCCCTGGCACGCCCGGCTTCCCCACTTCCGGCTGGAATTCACCCCGAGCAACGGGGAGGAACTCCAGTCGGAGTACTTCGTCGCCCGCCAGGATGCGGTCGCGGCCTACGAAGCCCTGGACCGCATCCGGGAGCGCATCGCACCGCTCCTGCAGATCGGTGAGATCCGCACGGTGGCCGCCGACGACCTGTGGCTGAGCCCCGCCCAGGGCACCGACTCCGTGGCCTTCCACTTCACCTGGGTGCCCGACACGACAGCGGTCACGCCCGTCCTGGCGGCAATCGAGGAGGCACTGGCCCCGTTCGGGGCGAGGCCGCACTGGGGCAAGGTGTTCACCACCCCTCCAGGGACGCTGCGCAACCTGTACGGCCACTACGCCGATTTCGAGCGGCTCGCCCACCGGTTCGACCCCACGGGTACCTTCCGCAACGAGTTCCTCGCGCACCACTTCCCCCGTACGGGCAACGGCACCGACGTCGCCGAGACCGGCTGAGTGCGAGCGGACGCCGCCAAGGGGTCAGAGCGAGCCGGGCCGTTCCTCCGGCCCGGCCGCTCCGCGGCGCCGTGCCGGATGCGGTGCGAGCTCCTCCACCAGGGCGGCGAGCTCATCGCACGCGAGTTCCGTCTCGTGGCGGATGTTGTTGTGCTCCGCGACGATCGCCGCCAGGAGCAGTGCGGTGAGAGCCACGCAGCCGTTGAGGACCGCGAGGTTGAGCATGATCTCGAGCCAGGAGTGGGATTCGAACGGCCCCACCCGGTCGGTCCCGGAAATGATCGCCATGACGGAGACCAGGAGAACGCACGGGGCGCTGCCTGCCAGCTGGAAGCGCAGCGCGGCCCAGACGAGCGGCGGGAACACGAGGTAGATCATGGACAGCGGACTCCTGGTGGCGACCACCGCCAGCACCACCGTGACCAACGCCAGTGCCGCGGGCTCCGCCCACCGGTCGCCACGCCGCGGCATGCGTGCCGTGCGCAGGACGAGCAGCAGCGGAGTGACCATGAGCACGCCCATGGCATCGCCGGCCCACCAGGCCGACCAGACGGGCCAGAACTTCTCCGACGGGAGCTTCCCGTTGAGCAGCAGGATTCCGGCACCGATGGTCGCACTGATGAGCATGCTGCCCATCGCTCCCAGGAAGACGAGGGCGACGCCGTCGCGCAGGCGGTCCAGTTCCTTGCGGAAACCCACCGCGCGGAGCGCGAGAGCGGAACACACAGGGGCCAGCGTGCTGCCTGCCGCGATGCCGACAGTGGAGAGGCTGAGCTCGCCGCTGATCGAGACGACGCTGAGCAGTGATCCGACCGCGATCGCGGGCCAGATCCGGATACCCAGGTACAGCAGGGCGGCCACAGCGATGCCCGTAGGGGGCCAGAGCGGCGAGACGACGGCGCCGCTGACGGTCACCTGCCTGAACAGGCCGAGCTGTCCGGACGCGTAGTAGGCAGCGGCGATGCCCAGCATCTGCAGGGCGACCAGGGTTCGACGTCTCGATACCTCGCTGCGGATCACGCATCTCATCAGACACCGCTCACGACGGGAGGCGGCTGTGACACGCGCGGCCCGGCCCCTACGTCACCTGGGGCCCGGCGGGGGAGGTTCGTGACGCAGGACGAGGACGGCCACATCGTCCTCGTGGCCGGTGAGCGCCCCTGCCTGGAGCACTCTGTCGGCCAGCTCGTCGGCCTTCGCCCCGGCGTGGGAGCTCACCAGACGCCTGACCCTCTCCAGACCGTCCCCGATCGACAGCGACGGCCCTTCGACGACCCCGTCGGTGACCAGGACGAAGGATCCGTCGGCGGCCAGCGTGCGCCGCGTGACCGGATAGTCCTGGTGGGCGTCGATGCCCAGCGGGAGCCCTCCCGCGTCCGCCGTGATCCCCGACCGCCCGTCGGAGGTGGCCCACACACTGGCCACATGGCCGGCCCGCGCACTCCGGAGGTCCCCGGTCGCGGGGTCCAGCCGGAAGAACGAGCAGGTGGCGAAGAGACTGGAGTCCACCGAGAGAATCAGGTCGTTCGTCCGGCCCATGACCTCGCCCGGATCAGTGGCCGTCATGGTGATGGCGCGCATGGCGATGCGTATCTGCCCCATGAAGGCCGCCGCCTCGACGTCGTGGCCCTGTACATCGCCTATGGCCAGTCCGAGGGCCCCGTCCGGGAGCAGGAATGCGTCGTACCAGTCGCCGCCGATGTCCAGCCCGTCGCGGGCGGGAGCGTATCGGGCGGCGATCTGGAGCCCCGGCAGCGAGGGAAGCGCAGCAGGCAGCATCTTGCGCTGCAGGGCGCCGGCCAGCTCGACTCGCGCCTGATGCAGCTCCACCTCCTGCCGGGCACGGGCAGTCAGGTGCTGCAGTGTGCTGAGCAGGTCCTCGGCGCTCGCTGATCTTGGAGTTCCACGCCGGTTCATGGGCCGCTCCGCGGTGCGTAAGTACGTGCATCCTATTTCGGTGCGGAAACTCCTGCGACCGCTGCGGTTGCGGTGCGAGGGCGACGAGCGGGCTCAGCCGTTCCGGCTCAGGGAGGCCGTGAGCCGTCCGAGGGCCTCCTGCAGGACGAGGATCTCCTGGACCGACATGCCCGTGGCGCCGAGGATTGTGCGCGGAACGGGCAGCGCGCGCTCGCGCAGCCCGGTTCCCGCCTCGGTGAGGTGGACGGTGACCGACCGTTCGTCCTCCGGGCTGCGCTCGCGTCTGACGAGTCCGGCCGCTTCCAGCCTCTTGAGAAGCGGGGACAGCGTTCCGGAGTCCAGGTGCAGCCGCTCACCGATCGTCTTGACCGGGAGTGGGCCGTGCTCCCACAGGACCATCATCGCGAGGTACTGGGGGTAGGTGAGGCCGAGTTCCTTGAGGGCTTCGCGATAGACGCCGCCGAAGGCGCGGGAGGCCGCCTGGAGCGAGAAGCAGACCTGGTGGTCCAGCCGGAGGAGCTCGGAGTCCGGCAGGTCCGTCAGGTCGGGAGCGGGGATCGGCGGTGGCGTCATGGGTCCAGAGTAACCTGCCGCCCATCATTGAGTTGTGCACAATTAAGTAATGTGCAATTCTCTTGGAGGTGGCCGGCCCGCGGTCGCCGTCGTACGAGAGAAGGTCACTCCATGGACGCGCTGTACACCGCTGTCGCCACCGCGAACGGCCGCGAAGGCCGGGCAGTGAGTTCGGACGGCCAGATCGACCTCGGCCTCGCCCTGCCGCCGGCCCTCGGGGGCAACGGGAAGGGCACCAACCCGGAGCAGCTGTTCGCCGCCGGATACGCGGCCTGCTTCGCCAGCGCGATGAGCTCGGTCGGCCGTGAGATGAAGCTCGACACCAAGGACGTCTCCGTGACGGCCGAGGTGTCGATCGGGAAGGACGACACGGGCTTCGGCCTTGCGGTGGTCATGCGCGTCGAGCTTCCGGAGGCTCTCGAGGGCGAGACCGGCCGTCGGCTGGTCGAGGCCACGCACGCCTTCTGCCCGTACTCCAAGGCCACGCGCGGCAACATAGACGTCGAGCTCGTCATCGAGTGACCGAACCGGCCCGTACGGGACCGCCGCCCCTCGACCGCACGCGCGGTCGAGGGGCGGCGGACTCGTGTGAGCAGGGGAGACAGGAGTCGAACCTGCGGCATCCGGTTTTGGAGACCGGCGCTCTGGCCTCTGAGCTACACCCCTTCGGTGTGATCATCCTGGCAGCGGTCATCGTCTGCGGACAAGCGGTTTTCCAGGGCGTGGCGCCCGATACCCGATGCGCCCCTCGGTGGCCGGATGGGGACGCGTAGACTCTGCTCCCGTTTCCGCTGATTGGCGGGCATTACCTATCGATGGGCAATTCGCCGTGAGTTTCGTAGACAGATCCGAAGCGCCGATCTACGCCGGCCTCGTGGAGGAACAGGGTGACGTTCCCGCCGAGGTGCGACGGGTGGCGGAGGAGACCCTGCGAGAGGTGGACCGGGCACTCGACTTCAGTGCGGTGCGTGCACCCGCGTCCTTCCGGTAGCCCTCGATCCGGTGCCGGGCGGTCTCGGTGGACGGAAGCGGGCCGCTCCGGAGGCGAAGCCCTTGCTAGGTTGCAGCTGCCGCCACCGCAAGGCGGACAAGGCACCCGCGCCTCGGCGTTCTTCACCCTTCGGAGCATTGTGTGACCATCAGCCTGCACGGCTCAGCCACCGTCCTGTTCCAGGGGGACAGCATCACCGACGCGGGCCGGACGTCCGACCCGGGCCACCCCCTGGGCCGGGGCTACGCGCGGCTGGCCGCCGATCTCGTACGGATTGCGCGGCCGGAGAGTGACATCACCTTCATCAACCGGGGGATCAGCGGCGACCGGACCTCGGATCTCCGGGCGCGGTGGCGCGAGGACGCCGTCGACCTCGAGCCCGACGTGGTGTCCGTGCTGATCGGCGTGAACGACACCTGGCGCCGCTACGACTCGGGTGATGTCACCTCGTTGTGTTCGTACGAGGACGACTACCGGACCATCCTCACGCAGGTCCGGGAAGGTTCGGACGTGCAGCTGATTCTCGTCGAACCCTTCCTGGTTCCGGTCACGCCCGAGCAGTGGGCCTGGCGCGAGGACCTCGACCCCCGGATCCACGCGGTCCGCCGCCTGTCCGAGGAGTTCGACGCCACGCTGTTGGCCGCCGACGGTCTGCTCAACCAGGCCGCGCGGGCCGCGGGCGGCGCCGGGCACATCGCCGGGGACGGCGTCCACCCGACCCCGCTCGGGCACGCGGTCCTGGCCGAGGCCTGGACGGCGCTCGTCCGCCTGTAGTTCCCAGGACCTGGGCGCTGCTCCGGAGGACCACGCCGGCCTTCCCCGGCCAGGTCCCACGCATCGGTCCTCACCCGATCGGGCCTGATCTCGTCGGTCCCGCCGGGCCGGTCGGATCAGGGAGGGCCGGTCGGATCAGACCGAACCGGGCCGGTCGGATCCGACCGAACCGCCGGTCGGATCAGATCGAGCCGGGCCGGACGGTGCCAGGCCCCGAGGAGGCACCCTGGGCAACGGGAATCCGCGCCCAGACGGTCTTGCCCGCGCTCGTCGGAAGGGACCAACCCCACGAGCTGCTCAGGGCGTTGATGATGCGCAGACCCCGGCCGCGCTCCAACGACTCGTCGTCGTCGCGCAGTACGGGGACCTCAGGGCTCGGATCGTTCACCGCGCAGACCAGTGTGCTGTCCTGACGTGCGAGGCCGAGCCACGCCGTGGACCGCACGGCGGGCTCCCCGGACGCGGGCAGCGCGTGACACACGGCGTTGCTGACCAGCTCACCCGCGACGAGCGCGATCTCGTCCGAGAAGGACCGCAGACCCCACTGTTCCAGTGCGTCGCGGACGAACAACCGTGCCCGCTGCAGACTTTCGGCATCGGCGGCCAGGCTGTGAGTGGTGAATCCGGCTGCCCCGATGCCGAGGTCCCGCGCCCAGCTCCGGCGAAGGGCGCTATCACTTCCAGCCAGATCCGACGACTCGACATCCTCTGCGCGAGGGGGTGCCTTCTCCGCATGCATGAGCGCTGATCACCCTCCGGTGAAGGCCGATTGGTGGTGCCAAGGGGGTCGGACGCCCACTAGTATCCTCGCCGTCCGCCCTTCCGTGCAATTGCATCCGAAATTGCACCCCCGGGTGTGAGCAGGGGACAACTGTTCACCCGGTGCGGGCCCTGGCCGCGCGCCAGGAGTGGTCCGAGCAACTGCCGCACAAGGAGTGCACCGCATGCAGCACATTGACAACGGCATCCCCGCCAACCACCTCACCGATGTGACCTGGGTGAAGAGCCAGCACAGCAACCCCAGTGGCAACTGCGTCGAGATGGCGCTGCTGCCCGGCGGCGACGTGGCTGTGCGTAACTCCAGGCACCCCCAAGGGCCCGCCCTCGTCTACACCGAGGCCGAGGTGCGAGCCTTCCTCGCAGGCGTCAGGGACGGCGACTTCGACCGCGTGATCGGCTGAAAGCACGTCATGTCTTCGTGCTGACCCGGTCCTTCCCGGCCTCCCTGATGGCACACTGGCGTGGAGACGTCCGCCCTCAGGAGCCCGCATGCCCGGCATGAAACCGCTGCAGCCTTCACCGAAGTCGGCGCCGGCCCCGGCCGCAGGGTCAAGTCCCACGGCCCTGCGTCTGGTTCTGGGTGCCCAGCTTCGACGGATGCGCAGCGAGGCGGGCATCACCCCCGACGATGCCGCCGCCCGTATCCGCTGTTCCACGGCGAAGATCAGCCGGATGGAGACGGGGCACTCACCGTGCAAGGAACGCGACGCCGTCGATCTGCTGGCGCTGTACGGCGTCACCGATCAGGACCGGGCGACCGAGTTCGTCGAACTGGTGCGCGTGGCCGGACAGCGTGGCTGGTGGCGCAGCTACGCCGATGTGCTGCCGGACTGGTTCGAGCCCCTGGTGGGTCTGGAAGAGGCGGCCGCGTCGATCCGGACCTACGAGGGGCACTACATTCCCGGGCTCCTGCAGACGGCCGACTACGCCTACGCCGTGGTGCGTTCGGGCCATGCCATGGAGCCGGAGGAGACGACGAGGCGGCGCGTCGAGCTGCGGCTCAAGCGACAGGAGCTGCTGCACCGTCGCGATGCGCCCAAGCTCTGGGTGCTCCTGGACGAAGCGGTTCTCATGCGGCCCACAGGTGGCGCGCGCGTGATGCGTGAGCAGCTGGAACACCTGCTGGAAATGACCGAGCTGCCCAATGTGATCGTGCAGGTCGCCCCGTTCGACGTGACGGCACACACGTCGCCGGGCAACGGCATCACGTACCTGCGGTTCGCGATGAGCGGACTCCCCGACGTCGCCTACATCGAGCACCTGACCAACGCCACGTCCGTGAACAAGCCGGAGTCCACCGACGAGTACCGGTGGATCCTGGACTCCCTCAGCGCCCAGTCCCCGAGCCCCGTCGAGAGTCGGCACCTGCTGGGGCAGGCGCTCAGGCGCTACACCTGAGCGGAGCCGGCGGATCGGCGGGCAAGCCCGTCACGTCACCACTTGCGGCCGACGCCGCCGAACTCGATCCACTCCTGGGTCTCCTGCTTCGGTGCCAGATCCGAGTCGGGCCGCCAGGTCGACACCTCGACCAGGCCAGGCTCCAGCACCTCCAGCCCTTCCAGGAAGACACGTACGTCCTCCTGCCGACGTACCCGCCCCCACCGGTTGCCCGTGCTCTTCGCCATGAAGTCCGTGACGAAGTCGCGGGTCGCGGCGTCCTCGCTCACGAGCTGGCACACCACCAGGAAGCTCCCCGGAGCCAGCCGGTCCGCGACCCGGCGTACCAGCGCGGCGGGTTCGTCCGAATCGGGGATGCAGTGCATCACGGACACGAACAGAGCGGCCACGGGTTCGTCGAAGTCGATCAGGCGCGTGACCTCGGGATGCTCGAAGATCGCTTCGGTCTCACGCATGTCGGCCTGGATGACGGCGGTCCGGCTGTTCTCCTCGAGTATCGCCTTGCCGTGGGCCAGGACGATGGGGTCGTTGTCGATGTACACGACGCGGGCCTCAGGGTCGACGAGCTGTGCGACCTGGTGGACGTTGTCCTGGGTCGGCAGGCCGGATCCGTGGTCGATGAACTGCCGGATCCCGTACTCGGACGCCAGGTGGTGCACCACACGCCGGAGGAACCGCCGGTTGTTCACGGCGAGGACCTTGGTGCTCGGAACAACCTCCAGCAGCTGTTCGCAGGCAACCCGGTCGGCCGGGTAGTTGTCCTTGCCGCCCAGGTAGTAGTCGTACATCCGTGCCACGCTCGGCACGTTCACGTCGATGTTCTTCGGAATGGAGGTGTCCCCGTTGCTCATCCAGCCCCTCGCCAGGTCAAAGAGAGAATTCTCGTAGCCGTGAGGGGTCATGCTAGGGACCTCGTCGTAGGGCTGACAGCCCTCGGGGGAGTGATGGGGCGGCGTACGGAGGTGAATCGGCCAGATACCGCGGCTGCGGCGTGCCGGCTCCGCCCGGCTTTCCGGCGCCGAAGCACGCAGGGTCAGAGGGTAATTCGCGCCAGGATGTGAAGTCTCCCTGGTCGGAGGGTCGACGGGGACTGGTCATGAGCATCACCGGCGGCCTTCCGGGCGTGCACGCATACAACGACTGTGCTCGGGGCGCCGCTTCAATGCGGCCGGAAATCGCCTGACGTTCCGTCTGTTTCCACGAGGAGCCGGAACTCCTGGTCAATGTTCCTGCGGCGGACCATCGCGGCTCCAGTCCGGCGCACTATCGTGAACGCCATGTCCGCCCCTGAGCTGATCCGCATCGTCTCCCGCGACTCACCCATGGCCCTGGCCCAGGTCGAACGCGTCCGGACCGAACTGGCGGCGCTCCATCCCGCCACCGCCACCGAGGTGATCCCCGTCAGGACGACGGGCGACAAGTGGATGGGCGACCTCGCCCTGGTCGAAGGCAAGGGTGCCTTCACGAAGGAGGTCGACGCCGCTCTGCTCGCAGGCGAGGCGGACCTCGCCGTGCACTGTGTCAAGGACGTCCCCGCGGACCGGCCGCTGCCGGCCGGCACGACGTTCGCCGCCTTCCTCGAACGGGACGACATCCGTGACGCCCTCGTCCACCCGGGGGGACTCACCCTCGGACAGCTCCCGCCCGGTACGAGAATCGGCACCTCCTCCGTGCGCCGTGTCGCCCAACTCGCCGCCTCCCACCCCCATCTGGACTGCGTGCCCTTCCGGGGAAACGCCAACAGGCGCCTGGCCAAGCTCGCTGCGGGCGAGGCCGATGCCCTCCTCCTGGCCGTCTCCGGACTCCGGCGCATCGACCGCGCCGACGTGATCACCGAGATCCTCACAGCGGACGCCATGTGCCCCCCGATCGGCGCCGGAGTCCTCGCTCTCCAGTGCCGGGAGGACGACACCGCCACCATCGAAGCGGTCAGCGGACTCAACCACCCAGGTACTTTCCGGGAGACCACGGCGGAGCGGATGTTCCTCCACGTCCTGCAGGGCCACTGCAACTCGCCGATCGCCGGCTACGCCACGGCTCACCGCAACGGAGATCTCTCCCTTCGCGCCTGTGTGTTCACCCCCGACGGCAAGACGGTGCTCAACGCGCACGAGTGGGCAGGCCCCCTCGACGCCGCGACCCTCGGCACCTCCGTGGCCGTCGCCCTGCTGCGTCAGGGCGCACGCGAGCTGATCGACAACATCGCTCACTGACCTCCCGCAACGGCGAGGCCGCCCCGGCGACATGCGAGCGCCTTGCCGTACAACCCTTCTGCCTCACGCGCGGTCAAACAAGGCGCCAGGAAGGAACGGGCCCTTCCGGACATCCCCCCGGCGCCTGCCCGGTCGTCCCGGAGTCAAGGAGCCGCTCGTGCGCACACACCGTTCGGCCGCCGTCGCCGCGGCCGCAGTTCTCGTCTCGGCGGGAGCGGTCATCGCCGCACCCACTGCCTACGCCGGCACCCCCGGCGGAACGCACGCCAGTGACCGCAACAGTGATTTCAACGGCGACGGCTACGAGGACGTGCTCGTCGGCGCTCCGGGCGGGACCGTCAGCGGGAAGAAGAGCGCGGGATACGTGACCGTGCAGTACGGCGCGTCGGCCGGCATCGGCACGAGCCGTACCGCGCTCATCAGCCAGTCCACGTCCGGAGTCGCGGGATCCGCAGAGACGGGCGACCGCTTCGGTGCTGCCCTGGCGTCCGGTGACCTCGACGGGGACGGCTACGACGACGCGATCGTGGGCACCCCGGGAGAGGACCTCGCGGCCGCCGCCGACGCAGGCCGTCTCACCGTCCTGTGGGGTTCGCCGAAAGGGCTGACCGGTGCCGCCAGCGACTGGCTGGATCCCGCCGAGCCCGCCGCCGGGAGGAAGTTCGGCAGCGCCCTCGCCGCAGCCCGCTTCAGCCCCGAGATCCCCGGTGACCACCTGGCCGTACTCGATCGCGACGAGCTCCACCTGTACGCGTACGACACAGCGTCCGAGGCAGGCAAGGCGCCCCTGCGACGCACCGAGCAGAGCGGCCCCGCCGCGAGGGCGCAGGGACGGCAGATCCTGCCCAAGTCCCTGACCACGGGCGACTACGACAACAACGGTCTCGCCGACCTCATCGTCTCCGGGGTCAGCGGGGGAGCGGAGCCCGGCTACGGCTGGTCGTCCTTCTTCTCCGGCCAGGACGAGGGACTGGTGTACGAGCGCGACCTGCGCGGAGGCCCCGCCGGGGCGTCCGGAGACATCAACAACGACGGCTACGACGACCTCGTCACCGGCGAGCCGAACAGCCCCGACGACGGTGGCGAGACGCTGAGCGGTGGCCTGGTCGGTGTCTACTACGGCAGCCCTGACGGCCCGATCGGCATCGACGGAGCGGGCAGCCCGCCGCAGTGGTGGACACAGGACTCGGCCGGCGTGCCCGGAACGGCCGAGCGCGGCGACGGCTGGGGCACCGACCTGTCCGTGGCCGACACCGACGGCGACGGCTACGCGGACGTGGCTGTCGGCGCGGCCGGCGAGGACATCGGCACGATCACGGACGCGGGAGCGGTCTGGGTGCTGCGGGGTGCCGCAGCCGGCCTGACCGCCACCGGTGCCGCCTCCTGGGACCAGAACTCCGCCCGGATACCGGGCGCGGCGGAGAAGGGCGACCGCTGGGGCGGCCAGGTCAGGCTGACCGACCCGAACAGGGACGGCCGCTTCGGACTGCTGGCCTCCGCCCCCGGTGAGAACACGGGCGACGGCGTGGTGTGGGTGCTCTCGGCAGGACCCGGCGGGATCACCGCCGCCGGATCCTGGACGTACGGCGCCGGCTCGCTCGGCGCACCAGCCGTGGACGCCGCGTTCGCTGCCGCGATCGACGAGTAGTCCACAGCCCCGCAGCAGCGGGCGGCCCGGCGGAACCCCATGTTCGCCGGGCCGCACCGCGACTCGGATGCCGAGCCGCACGGACAGTGTCGAGGAACCGTTCGAGAAGAGGGACGGTACCGCGATGAGGTCGTCGGTATCGACGGCCGCCGGGAAGTCCGGGTGCCCCTCGAACACGGCAGGCAGAAGGGGAACCGACCTGGGCGTTCAGCCGGTGGCGTAGCGTCTCCCGACCGCCATCTTGAGGGGAGCCAGAGCCAGCCACGACCACATGGCGGCAACGGGGGAGACGAAGAAGGCGATCGGCACGGTGGCCCCGAACACCAGGATGGTCGAGGCCAGGTCCGCCGCGATGCCGCGACTCGTGTGCGGGTGCCGGCGGACCGAGAGGAACAGCGCGAGCTGCAGCAGGTCCACGACCGCGATGGTCAGCGCGTAGAGAGCGACGGACAGGGGCTCTGACGCGTACTCGGAAAGCATCGCAGTAGGGAAGGGAACCAGTGCGATGACTCCCAGCCCCGCGAGCGCGAGCCGTTCGGACAGCGGGGTCACCCGCTGGGCCAGCTGAACGATCCGGCGATGGTCACGCCAGAATCCGGCCAGGATGGTGAAGCTCAGCGCGTACGCGCCGAGCTTGGGCAGCCAGTCGCCCACCGCGTCATGGAACCGGTCCGGGTCCAGCCCCGCGGGTACCGAGACGTCGAGCACCAACAGGGTCATGGCGATGGCGAAGATTCCGTCGGACAGGGCGATCAGCCGGTCCGGGCTCTTCTCGTCGGCTCTGACTCCGGTCACCCGACACAGAGTGAACCCGAGCGAGCGCAGAGCCCTTCATTACGCCGACAGCGGGCAAGCCACGGTCAGGGGCTCGCTGCCACGACCGCCGTCGCGGACACCCATGTGCAGTACCGGCCCCCGCCCGCGCCCCGCCCGGTCCATTCGCCGGTCCGGCGCGGCAGGAACCGACCTACGGGACCGGCCGGAAAGGCCGGATCGGCTGCCGGGGGTTCGCGGAGCGCGGATCCTGGGAGGAGCATGCACCCGGGGCGCGCCACACCGATGCCCCTGGGCACCACGCCCGCCAGGCACGAGGAGAATCCATGGCTCAGTTCGAGGCGACGGTCGAGATCGACCGCCCTGTCGAAGAGGTATTCGCATTTCTCGCAGACGGCGAGAACGACAGGAAGTTCAGCCCGCGTGTGCAGGACATTTCCAAGACCCCGGCTGGACCGACTGCCGTGGGCACCGTGTTCCGCAGCACGGTGAAGGACGCGGGCATGACGACCCGGAGGGAGTTCCGGATCTCCGCGCTCGTCGCACCGACCCGGATCCGGTGGAACGAAGTGTCCAGCAACCTCGTGACAGCCCGGGAGGGCGGCTACGACCTCGAGGCCCTCGCGGACGGCAGAACCAGGGTGCGCATCTTCAACGAACTCGAGGGCCACCGGCTGGGCAAGCTCCTGGTCGGACTCGCCGTCGCCGGGGCACGAAAGGACGCCCCGGCGTTCGGGCAGCGGATCAAGGCCGCTGTGGAGGCGTCCTGAGAGCGTCCTGCCGCGCCTTCGCCCGAGCCCGTCACATCCGGGCACCCACGGCGGCGCCGTTGCGCGGTACGAACAGCTCCGGCGCGGAGGGGACGGAGCCGTCCGCCGCGCGTGCCCCGGTGACGGCGCCCGTGTCGGTGCTCAGGACCGAAGCCTCGTTCCATGTACCGCCGAGGTTCCATGAGTTGCCGTCGGCGACGGTTCCCGCGCCGACGGCGGCGGCCCGGCCGTCTGCAACGGACAGGTTGCCGGTGAGCACGGCGACCCCTCCGGAGGTGTCCACGTCGAAGCCTGTGCCGGTGTTGCGGAACGTGGTGTTGCCGGCCAGAGTGAGCGCGCCCGGATTGCCGTTGTCGGTGATCCCGTGTTTCGCGTTCTTGAAGGCGAACGAGTTGCGCAGCGTGTGGCCCATCGCCGGGGCCGGCGTTCCGCCGCCGAGTTTGAAGCCGTTGCCGTCGCCGGCGAAGTCGGGGAAGTTCCAGCGGTTGAAACCGTTGCCGTAAGCGATCGTGCTGTCGAGCAGGATCGGGGACGCGAACTTCCAGGCGTCGAAGCCGTCGTCGACGTTGTTCCACAGCCGTGCGCCGCGCACGACGTTTCCCGATCCGCTTCCCTCCTTGATGCCCAGGCCGTCCGCGCTCTCGCCGTTCTTGCGCGGATCGCGGTTGCCGTAACTGTCGAGGTCGAGGATCTGGTTGTCGCTGGAGTCCCCCTGGAGCTGGAAGCCGGTCTCGTAGTTGTCGCGGGTGGTGAGCCGGGAGAAGACGTTGCTGTCGCAGCCGTCGCAGTAGTAGCCGTACGGTCCGTTGACGATCTCCAGGTCCGACACCCGCCAGTGGGATGCCTCCTGGTGGATGGCACCGCGCTCGGCGCGCGGGATGCTGCCGCCGACCGGGGTGTGGGACGCGGGCAGTTGCTCCCCGTCGATGACGACCCGTTCACCTTGGTACGCGCCGAGGGAGATCGGCAGTGACGCCTCACCAGAGGTGGCGATGGTGATGTTGTCCACCAGCGCGTACGTGCCGCCCCGGATCGCGATGGTGTCCCCGGGGCGCGCCTTGTCCACGGCCTTCTGGATGGTCCGCAGGGGGTGGTCGAGGGTACCGGCGGCGGAGTCGTCCCCGTCCACGGCCACGATGATGGCCGACGAGGCGGTGGCCGACCCGGCGGGTACCGCCACCGCTGAAAGCACGGCGCTCAGCACCGCTACCGTGGACATGCTGACGACGCGCATAGGAGTTCCTTCTTCCTGGCCGACGGCTGACAGGAAGACAGTGGTCGCCGATGCTCGAAAGGTTGCCGCTCAGCGCTCGGAGAGCTCCGAAGGGGCCTCCTGCACCACCCAGCCGTTGCCGTCCGGGTCCTCGAACGACATGAACGAGTTCCAGGTGTCGCCCTTGCCGTCCTCCCAGCCCGTCGCGCCGACGTGACGGATCGGCGAGACGTCCACACCCCGCTTGACCAGACCCTCGCGGGCCGCCTCGATGTCCGTGACGCAGAGCTGAATGCCCTGCAGTGCACCCGGAGCCATCTGCTTCATACCGGGCGCGGCGGGCATCCCTTCGAGCATCGCGATCGAGCACCGTGAGCCGGGCGGCGTCAGCTGGATGATGCGCATGCCCGGGGCGACCTCGTCGTCGAGGTCCAGCTTGAAGCCGACTTTGCCGGCGTAGAACTCCTTCGCGCGGTCCATGTCGGTGACAGGGACGGGAATGACCTCGATGGTCAGGTTCATGGGAGTCTCCTCAGAAGGACGGGTGCGGTGGCCCGCAGATACCGGGGCGGGTCCACCGTCGCCCACGAAGGAGCTGCCGCGCACGTCGAAACGCCAGACCGGTCCGCACCAAATGCGCGTGCGTATCCGACGGGCGGCAGCGGACGCCCTCCGGCGCCCGGACACCGGACCGGTGTCCGGGCGCCCGGCGGATCAGCCGACCAGCAGGTCCCGCTTCAGGTCGTGCAGGTCCTTGCTGCTCAGACCGAGCGTGCGCTTCTCGTACGTCCCGAAGGAACCGAACGCCCGGGTGACCTCTTCGAATCCTGAGTTGAGGTACTCGGCGCGTACGTCCAGCAGCGGCTTGTACACCGCCGCCTGCTGCGGAGGTATGGACGCGAGTGCTGCCGCGTTGGCTTCGGCACGGTAGTCGTTGGAGGCGAGGTAGTCCGCCATCACCGTGGTGCGGGGCACGCCCAGCGCCGTGAGGAGGGCGGCGTTCGCCCAGCCGGTACGGTCCTTGCCCGCGGTGCAGTGGAACAGGACGCCGCGTGTGTCGTCGTCCGCGATTCCGGAGAACACCGTGCGATAGGCCGACGCGGCGGTATCGCCGCTGACCATGAACTTCTCGCCGTCGACCATCATCGCGGCCGCCTCTGCGGCGGTCGTCGGCATGGTGGTGAAGCCCGGAGAGCCGGCCAGCACATCGGCGACGACGTGGGTGGCGCCCGCGGGGACGCGGTCGGGGGCGCCGGCGCGTTCCGACTCCGTGCGCAGGTCGTAGACCGTACGGATGGACAGGCGCCGAAGCTTCGCGAGGTCCGCGGCGGTGAGCCTGTCGAGGGCGTCGGACCGGTAGATCTCGCCCATCTTCACCCAGTGCCCGTCCGCGGTGCGATAGCCGCCCGCGTCACGGAAGTTGACAGTTCCCTCGAGCTGTATGAGCCGGTCGGCGAGGCGCAGGGAACCGCCGTGCGCGGGGGTGAGATCGAACCACTGGCGGTCCTTGGCGGGCAGCCCGCGCACCGTGACCCTGCCCGTGGAGCCGCCGGTGGCGACGGTGCGGCCGTCCGCGCGGACGGCAACACGGCGGATACCGGGGGCCGTCCACTCCACGGTGAACGAGCCGTCCTCGTTGGCCGTCACCTCGGCGGAGCTGAACGGGATGCGTGTGTGGGAAGAACGCTCGTGGCCGGTGGGGGAGTGGCCGGCGGCGGTGGCGGCGGGGGCGGCCATGCCGACGAGGAGGGCAGCGGTCAGGGCGGTGGAGGAGGCCCTGACACGAGTCATGTGCGTCATGAGGGCATCGTCGAGAGCGCTGCGAAGATCGGCGGGAACGATCGGTGAACGCAGCCGGAAGACGGGTCGAACGTGTTGCGTTCCCCGGAGTCGGAGTCGGAGTCGGGTGGCGGGCGGGGGACGACCTGGCGTGGGCCCGTGGTCCCCGGTGCTTCGGAGGGTGGGTCGTGAACGGGGCCTTCGGCCGTTTCACGCCTCCGTACAGCTGAAGTCCTCCGGCGAGGTCCGCAGCTTGTCCAGCAGCCGACGCAGGGTCGTGAGTTCGCTGTCGGAGAGGTCCGCGAACAGTTCCCGTTCGACGGTGTCGAGCGCGATGTCCGACGTCCGCAGTCGCGAGGTCCCTTCGGGGGTGATCTCCACGATGTGCCGACGGCGGTCGGCGGGGTCGCGCCTGCGGCGTACGAGATCGTCGCCCTCGAGATCGTTGAGCAGGGCGACGAGGACGCTCGGGTCGACGTCGAGCCTCTCGATGAGTGCCTTCTGCGTGACCGGCCCCTCGGCGAGCTGCAGGAGCGTCATCGTCTTCCGTGGGGTGAGCCCGGTGGCCGCGAGGGCCTTGCGGATCACGGTTTCGGTGATGCCGCCGTGATAGGCGAGCAGGAAGCCGAGGCGGTGGTCCGGGTCGCCGGGCGATGCGGGCGACCCCGCCGGTTCCTGGGTGACCCCGTCGTGAGCTGCCATGGACATACCGTATCAGGGACTCCATTGTGGAACCTGATAAATCATTGATAGGCTTCAATGATATTCAAGCATCCATCATTGAAGATTTTGGGGTCCATCATGTTCATCGCCTACGCGGTAGTCGGCATCCTTCTCGCCCTGGCTCTCAGCGCCTCGGCCGTACTCACCTTCACGCGCAACGAGGCCGTGACGGCCTCGATGGCCAAGGTGGGCGTGCCCGATTCCTGGTTCCCGAGGCTCGCCGTACTCAAGGCCGCGGGCGCTGCAGGGCTTCTGGTGGGTCTCGCGGTGCCCTTCATCGGATCCGCCGCCGCGGTCGGCGTGGTCCTCTACTTCATAGGGGCGGTCATCACCCACGTACGCGCGAAGGACTTCGAGATCGCGGCGCCCGTGATCCTCACCCTGCTGGCCGGCGCCGCGCTCGTGCTGAGAGTGCTGTCGGCCTGAGCCCGGTGCGCAGCGGGGTACCGACCCCAGCGCCTGCTTCACAAGGCCCGCCCGGTGGCGGCCTCCGCCGAGCGCCCTGTCATCCTTCACGGATCCGTCGACCTGGCGTCAGGCAGGCCGACCGCCGAGACCGGGGAGGAGAAAACCTCCCCGGTGAAGAGGGGAGAGCCGGACGTGGAAGCCACGCCTGCCCGAGACGTGCGAGGCGCCCTGCCTCCCCACCTCGCCGATGCCATAGGCGAAACCGCTGCGGAGATTGCTGCACTGCTGCGGGGTCGCACCCACACCGGCGGCCCGGTTCCCGGCTCGACGTGGACGCTCGGCGAGGCCGCAGCCCATCTGGCACAGGCCAACGAGCTGATGGCGGACATCGCCTCGGGTCGCGAGCGCAGTCACGGTGACGGGACTGCCCCGAGTCTGGCGGCGGCCAACGAACGCGCGCTCGCCCGGTTCGGCGAGCGTGCCGGCGGCCCGCTGGCAGACATGATCGTGGCGCAGGCCGATGTGTTCCTCGACGCGACGGAGCGGCGTGCGGCCGAGGAGACGGTGGCCACGCCGCTCGGCCCCATGAACGTGGCCGTCTTCGGCTCCTATCTGCTCACGCACATGCTTGGCCACGGCTACGACCTCGCCCGTGCCGTCGGGCGGCCGCACATGGTCGACCGTGCCCGGGCCGAGCTGTCCCTGCCGTTCATGTTCACGGTCATGCCGCATGTCGTCGATGCGACCGCCGCCGGCCTGACCGCCCGCTTCGAGATCAGGCTGCGCGGCGGGACACGCTTCACAGTGACCTTCACCGACGGCGCGGCGGCCGTGAGCCCGCAGCCGGAGGACGGCACGGACTGCACCATCCGGATCGAGCCGGTCACCTTCCTGCTCATCGCGCTCGGCCGCTGCAACCCGTGGGGAGCCATCGCCCGCGGCCGCATTCTCACCTGGGGCCGCAAGCCCTGGCTCGCCCCGCGGTTCCCGACCCTCTTCAAGGCGCCCTGAAGGGGACCCGTCCGGCCATCCGGCCCCCCGGATCGCTGCAGCGGACGGTCACGCCTCGCAGTTCACGGCGTCCACCGGTGTACCGGCAGCGCGCAGCTCGTGGACGATGCGGGTCAGGTCGGCGGGAGCTGCCGCGAGACGGACAGCTTCGCCCGCGTCGTCGAGTTCCGCGATGTGCCAGCTCCTGGGGACGATGTCGCCGTCGCTGCCCCGGACCCGCCGCACCTTCTGCAGGGTGAGTCGCTCCACCGGTATCCGTCGTGCCGCGAACCTGCCCGGACCGGAGTGCGGGGTCACCGCGGGCGGGCCGTCCCCGAGCACGATGTGGGTGCCGAAGCCGTGCGGGTTGTAGTCGGTGTGTTCCAGGAAGCGAGCCGCCAGGTGCGCTTCCCGTCCCTGCTCTGCGGCCTTTCCCGCCACCCCGTTTCCGGGCTTGCGGACACCCGTGACGCGCCAGGCCAAGATGAGGAGGGCGAAAGTGGCCGACGCGCCCGCTGTCGCCCACGCGACCGTGGCCGGAGACGTGGGCAGGGTCGTGGGGTGGAGGTAGCAGAGCGGCAACAGCCACAGGGCAGTTCCGACGAGCACGCCCCCGAACGGAAGAGCCGACGGGAGGACCTCGTCGTCGGCAAGTCGACGCCCGCGCAGACGCAGCAACGACTGTGCGCCGGGATAGCCCGCGGCGAGGGCGAACGCTGCCGCGATTACGGCCGCCTCTCCGGCGGTGGGGATGTGTTCGCGCCACACGTGACGCTTTCCGGCGACCTCCCGCACCTTGCCGCGCCAGATGGTCAGTTCGACGCTGTCACCTGACCGGAACGCCCGCGCGTCCTCGTGGGAGACGGCGAGCCGCCGCACGGGCCGGTCGTCGGCGAAGTAGAGCCAGCTCTTCTGCTTGGGCCGGTTGGCATCGGTCCTCGCGATCACGGCCGGCAGCGTGGTCAGGCATTCGCGGCGCTCCGTCGCGGGCGTCGCCTCGGTGCACGGGGTCGCCGACTTCCGCTCCCGCTCGTTCGTCGCGGCGCTCGGCACGAACCACGCGGCCACGCCCGCGCACACGAGCAGGAGTACGCACACACCCAGTAGCCCGGCCCAGCCGCGCCCGGCCGTGCGGGAGGAGATGACGGGGAGGTGGGTCGACTCCGGGGCTCCGTGACGGCGGTGCAGCGCGCGGAGCCCGTCCAGCTTCGCGTCGAAGTCCGGGTCATGGAGGGACCGGCTGTGCGGCAGAGGCAGCATCCGCCTGTGTCCGTCGCGCAGCAACACACTGACTCGACGGGCTTCCTCGCCCCGTGAGGTATTCGTGTACTTCACGTGGACGCGCACGTCGGCGATGTCGTACCAGGGAACGCTCCGGCGGCGCAGCAGCGTCCGATGGTGCAGCCCGCGGGCGTCGGCCCTCACCTCGGCGGTGACCCTGTGGAGCGACACGATGCTCACCCCCGCGAGCAGCAGGCCGACGCCGAGTCCCGCGTCCGGACCCCGGAGAGTCATGCGTACGGCTGTCAGACCCGTGCCGACCGTCCCGAGTCCGACGAAGAACCACAGGGTGCGCTTCCAGAGGGCACGACAGGTCACTTCGAGGGCATGGGTCATGCCCGGAATCCTTCATCATCCGGGGTACGCGCGCCTGGGCATGGTTCGGCAGTCTGTCGGCCCGCAACGCTGCCGACCGGACGCATGGGAAGCCGGTCCGTCGCGTGCATCCGGGGCAGAAGCGGCGTGGCCCGTGGGATGGGTGCGTGTGTGCGCGGGTCAAGGGCGTGCGGCAGGTGATGGTTTGGGCGGTCCTGATCTCTGGGCAGGTGCCCTTACGAGGCGTCGATCACAGCGGGACGCCACCCCGGGTCCGCGCCCGGTGCCGGAAGGCCGTCCGCGCCTCCTCCGCGCGACGGGACCGGTCGATACCGATGAAGCGGGGCAGACTTTGCATGATCGGCATCCGACGCCCTGACAAGAAGAGCTTACGAAGGAGTCGAACCCGTGGCTTTGAACCGCGACGAGCGCGAACAGTTTCTGGCCGAGCCTCATGTCGCCGCCCTGGCCGTGGACACGGCGGAGCCCGGACGGGCCCCGCTCACCGTGCCGATCTGGTACCAGTACGAGCCCGGCGGTGACATCTGGATCATGACGGGACGTGACTCCCGCAAGGGGGTCCTGATCGCCGAGGCGGGCCGTTTCAGCCTGATGGTCGACCGAGTCGCACCGACCATTCGCTACGTCTCCGTCGAGGGACCCGTCATCGCGACGACCCCGGCCACCCGCGAACAGCTGGTGGAGATCTCGGCGCGCTACCTTCCTGCTGGGAAGGTCGAAGGCTACGTCGACTTCGCCTGGAAGGAGCACGGCGAGCAGGTGGTCATCCACATGCGACCGCAGCGCTGGCTCAGCTCGGACCTCGGCCAGGTCTGAGCGAGGGTCCCCGCCCGGAGCGAGGCGGGCCCTCGGGGGCCGGCCCCGCCCGGAGCGTTCCCACACCATTGCGGAATACCCCAGGGGGGTATGCGGTTGTGAGGTGTGGACGCTGCAGGAACGGACCACCGGACGGAAACGGGATGAGCGCCATGGACCACACCGCGCACCATGAGGGCAGCACCCACGACCACCACGCGCATCGGAGTCCCGGCGGGAAGGGGGATGGCGAAGTCACCTGGAGGGCCGCGGCCCAGGCCACGCTGCACTGTCTGATCGGGTGCGCGATCGGCGAGATCCTGGGCATGGTCATCGGCACCGCCCTGCTCTGGGGCAATGTCCAGACGATGGTTCTGGCGATCACCCTGGCGTTCGTCTTCGGCTACTCCTTCACCTTGTTCGCAGTCCGCAGGGCGGGCCTGGACTTCAAGACCGCTGTCAAGGTGGCGCTGGCCGCGGACACGCTCTCGATCGCGGTGATGGAGCTCGTCGACAACGGAATCATCGCCCTGGTCCCCGGCGCGATGGACGCCCACCTGTCGGACGCCCTGTTCTGGGCGGCGCTGCTGGGCGGGTTGGCGGTGGCCTTTCTGGTCACCACGCCGGTCAACAGGTGGATGATCGGCCGCGGGAAGGGTCACGCCGTCGTCCACGCCTACCACTGAATTGCCTGGTCGCGATCGACACACGGCGATTCGGTGGTGCGGAACGGGACCGAGGGCATCAGCCATACGATGCTCACCAGAACCTGCGCCCTCCGGCGAGTCGTGCCCGCGACCTCAACTGCGGGAGGCCGTCCACGGAATTGCGACTCGGGGCGACCGGTCCCGCCGGCACTTCGGTCACATCGAGGCCGCCCGTCGGCGCTTCGGCGGGTGGACCGTCCGGACCTTTCGGGCCGTCCCAGGTCCGGGGCGGTGCATCCGCTGATCCGAACGCGCCGGAGAAGAGGACATCTCGGCGGCAGCCCTCGGGGGTAGCGTGCGGAATAGTCCGCCCCGGGTCGGCCGAGCGCCAACGCCGCCAGGCACAATTCATACGTACCAGTCTGACGACCAAGAGGATCACCATGATCACGCTGAAGAAGGAAGACGGCCCGGCCGACCTCGACGGGGTGACACATCTGTCGATCGGGGTGTCCTGGGACCCGACCGTCGGAGCCAGTGGAGGAATCCTGGGCAAGCTCCGGCAGAAGGCCGGAACCGATCTTGACCTGATCGCCATCGCGATGCAGGGTGCGGAGCCTGTACGGCTGGCCGGGCTCGACTCCCTGGACCCGTTGGGCAACGGCTCCCTGGTGCACAGCGGGGACAACCAGACCGGGCGCGGCGACGGCGACGACGAGACAGTGACCGTGGATTTTGCCCGGGTACCGTCCAACATCACCTCCGTGGTGTTCATCGCTGCCGCGTACAAGAAGCGGAGCGCCTTCCAGAACGCCCGGAACATCAGCTTCAAGGTCTATGACGCGACCGGCGGCACCACCCAGCAGGTTGCCGACATCTGGCCGAGCCTGCTCACCGACGACAACGGCTGTGCCGTGGCCAAGGCCATGCGGGACGGAGCGGGCTGGAAGCTCCAGGTGATCAACGAGACCGGCAAGATCAAGCAGGGCGACGAGCGCGCCCTCATGCGCTTCGCCGTGAGCAAGTAGTACGTCCCGACGCTGCCGCGAGTCCCGGACAACGACTGCAAGCAGCTCGAAGTCGTCACGCGCGGAAGCCGACCGCGTGCTCGGCCGGGGTCCGGGAGGAAATCCCCGGACCCCGGCCGCAGCGCGTTCTCTGCGACGTTCGGTCCGGCGTACGTCCGCCGTCGATGGAGCGGCTCCCGATCGTCGGCGGGTGCGGCCGTCGGTTCAGCTCCCCGAACCAGCGCACGATGGCCGGCGTGGCCGCGACGTCGGACCGACGCACTGGTGCGGTCCACCGGGGCCTCCTGGTGCCGGCCCCCGTCGGTGACACGGGTCCCTGCGGCTACAACTCCTGGGGCGGTAGCGGACGTTCGAAGAACGTTTCCAGCACGATGGTGGCCTGCGTCCCGCTGACTCCCTCGATCGCGTAGATCCGGCGCAGCACATCCTGGAGCTGCTCCGTGGTCGCGGTCCTGACCTTCACCAGCAACGAGGCGCTGCCCGCGATGACGTGCGCCTCCTGGATCTCGGGCAGCGCGGCAAAGTGCTCCGCCGCATCGCCCATCCAGGCAGTGGAGTCGACCATCACGTACGCGAGCACACCGCGACCCACCGCCGCCGGGTCCACGTCGATCACGGTGCGCCGAATCACGCCGCGCTCGCGCAACTTCCGGACGCGCTCATGGGCGGCACCGGCGGAGAGGCCGACGGACTGGCCGAGGGCGGCGTAGGACTGGGTGGCGTCCTGCTGAAGCTGCGTCAGCAACGCGCGGTCCACGTGATCCACGACACTCCATTCGATAGGTACGTGAAAAGACCATACGTCATACGGTGATACTTGCGACGAGCCGAACGTGCTTCAGCTCGCATTCTGGAATGGGAGACGCACATGACCACCGAACGCACCGGGTTGTACGAGTGCCTCGACGACCGCTTCCGTACCGGTAAGTGCATGAACGGCGATGACGACCTCGAGGTCCTGTACACCGGCTGCCGCTGGGCGGAGGGACCGATCTACCTCCCGGCCTGGCGCCAGCTCATATGGAGTGACATCCCCAACGACCGCATGCTGCGCTGGGACGAGACCACCAACACCGTCAGCGTCTTCCGTGAACCCGCCGGACACACGAACGGCAACACCCTGGACCTCGAAGGCAGGCTCATCACCTGTGAGCAGGGGAACCGCCGGGTCACCCGCACCGAGCACAACGGCACCCTCACCGTGCTGGCCGATCGCTGGCAGGGCAGGCGCCTCAACAGCCCCAACGACGCGGCCGTGAAGTCCGACGGCTCGATCTGGTTCTCCGACCCGGACTTCGGCATCACCAGTGACTACGAGGGCTATCTCGCGGAGAGCGAGATCGGGTCCTGCAACGTGTACCGGATCGACCCGGCCACGGGCGACGTCAGCCTGGTGGCCGACTGCTTCGGCGCCCCCAACGGGCTTGTCTTCTCCCGTGACGAGCGGCAGTTGTTCGTCTCCGACACCCGGGCAGGCTTCATCCGTGTCTTCGACGTCCGAGCGGACGGCCGCTCCCTCTCGGACGGCGAGGTTTTCGCCACGGCCGACCCCGCGGGCGGAGGCCGCTTCGACAACCTGCGCTTCGACGACGGCGGCCGACTGTGGGTCGCCGCGATGAGTAACGGTGTGCACTGCTACGACCCGGACGGAACGCTGATCGGCAGGCTGAACGTACCGGAGACCGTGTCCAACATCTCCTGGGGCGGAGCCAAGCGAAACCGGCTCTTCATCACTGCCGAGACCAGCCTCTACTCGGTGGTCATGGCTGTCGCGGGGACGCATCCGACGGGACCGGGGCGGCGGCCCTGGCTCGACGTGCCCTCGGCCGCTTGAGGTGTGAGCGAGGGGCAGGGACCTGGTCGCAGGTGAGCTGCTGAACTGCTGAGCTGGTGACACCAAGCTGGTGACACCCCCCGCTCTCCGCTGTTCGCCGGCTGACGAATACCGTCTTGACCCTCACACCGTGTCAGGTGGTCAGCTCGGAGACGTCATGTTCACCATCGGAGACTTCGCCCGCCACGGCCGCGTATCGGTCCGGATGCTGCGTCACTACGACGCGACCGGCCTGTTGCATCCTGCCCATGTCGACCCCGCAACCGGCTACCGCTACTACTCCGCTGCCCAGTTGGCCCGCCTCAACCGGGTGATCGCGCTCAAGGACCTCGGCTTCACTCTCCAGCAGGTGCAGGAAATCGTGGACGAGAAGGTCACCACGGAGGAACTGCGGGGCATACTGCGGCAGCGGCGAGCAGAACTGGAGACTGCGGTAGCCGCCGCGGGGGCGCGGTTGGTACAGGTCGAGGCGAGGCTCCGGGCGATCGAGAGCGAGGGGCACATGCCCACGAACGACGTTGTCATCAAGGCCGTTCCCGCGGTGCGGGTGGCGGAACTGACCGCGACTGCCGCGAGTTTCGAGCCCGAGGCCATCAGCCCGGTCATCGGACCACTCTACGACGAGCTGTTCCGGCGCCTGGGCGCGGCGGGTATCACTCCGACCGGACCGGGGATCGCCTCATACGAGGATGCTCCGGAAGGCGAGGGGCGGATCAGCGTCCATGCCGCCGTGCAGGTATCCGCCCCCCTTCAGGACGGCGCCGTCCGCATCCTCGACCTGCTGCCCTTCGAGCGGGCGGCGACCATCGTCCACCGCGGCTCGATGGACACCGTGCTCCCCACGGCGCAGACCTTGGCGCGATGGATCGACGCCAACGGCTACCGGGCGGCCGGATATCCGCGTGAGATCAACCTGGAGTGCCCGGAGAACCGGGACGACTGGGTGACGGAACTCCAGGTACCGGTGTCCCCGGCCTGAACCTTGTGGCGCCCGCCCCGGGATGCCCTGCGACTGTCAGTCGACGGAATCCATTTCCGGACGGTGGACGCGGCCTCCTGGCTCGTCAGACGGGCACGTCACGTCGGATTGCGTGCACAACCATGAGCGAGCGTGGCGACGGCGTCGGGCAACCACCTGCACGCAGGGTCACACCTGAGGCCAGAGGGACGTGTGGGCCGGTCAATGGTCCAGCAATGTGCGGCCACCCGTCGCCCGTCACCGTCACCCGGTCGTCGTGTGGCGGGACCCGGTGGGAGCACAACCGCATGGGGTCCACCACCGCTGTCGCGGCACCTGTGAGTAGCCCCCAAGGCAAGAGGGCCCGCAGTGCAGGCCGACGGTCGCTCCCACCGCGTTGTGCGCGGTGGGAGCACCCTTCGTCGTGGATGGCCGGGGCCGGGGCGAAGGCCCCTGCCGGCGCCAGGTCAGAGCCCGCCGAGGCCGGTGCAGTACGCGATCGTCGCATCGTCCGCTGCCACCGCGTGGCGATCCTCTGCCTGCCGGACACGGCGGACGATTTCGGCGGGTCCGTTCGACGCCAGTAGGGCCATGACCCCTGGCCAGTCGGTGAGTCCGAACCGGTCCACGATGCGGCTGGCTCCGTTACTGAGCAGGGCGGCAGCGGTCAGTTCGTGGATCGGACAGCTCCCGGTGAGCGCCTCATCCGCCGCCCGCGGGTCGTCCTTGGCCACCCAGAAGCCGCCAGGCCGGTTCCGGTTGGCGCGCAGGTCCCGCAGGACTCGGTGGTACTCCTCGCTGCCATCCGGGGCAGCCTCGAGAGCGGGCAGGAACGACCGGCTGATGATGACCTCCCGGGGATCGGACACGACGAGCGGCGCACCGTCCGCTCTGTCGAGTACGAGGAAGGAGTCACCGAGCACCAGGTACTCGATGAGGCCGTCGGACACGCGCAGGATGGCCACGGTCGCCGACGGAGAGATGGGGTCGGCGACGTCGCACGTGTCCCGGTGATCGCCCGTCACCTGCTCGATGGCCTCGGCGAGCAACACCGGGAGACTGCGGTCCCGCACGAGCGACAGGAGACCGAGGAGTCTGCCTCCCAGGCGGTCGGCGTACCAGGCCACACCGTGTCGACAGGTCGACTCGGAGCCGGGGATGCCGGCGCCGTCGATCAGTACCGCAGCCGTCGGTACGGCGCCGGTGAAGTCCTCGTTCACGCGGCCGGCCCGCGCCTCGGCACTCGTCATCGATACCCGCATGGCCCGCCGCCGTCCTCCCGCCGATGAAGGCGTCGACACTAACAACCGCCGGCCTGATCAGGCTCTCTGCGCCCCGAGGACTATCAACTCCCCACCAGTTTTTCCTCGTTGAGGACAAAGTATGGACGGTTCGGTGCGATGTTCGTACGCT
This sequence comes from Streptomyces sp. NPDC005566, assembly GCF_040605575.1. NCBI lineage: Bacteria > Bacillati > Actinomycetota > Actinomycetes > Kitasatosporales > Streptomycetaceae > Streptomyces > Streptomyces sp. NPDC005566. The sequence goes on from NZ_JBEXDB010000004.1 coordinate 277,489, forward strand.
GGGCGTCGATTTCGCGCGGCGGACCGCATGGAACGAAGCGGAACGCCACCGCACCACTCGTACGTGCACGAACTCCACTCCGCGGACGCGGGCCGCCCCGGTCGCGCCGCTTCGCAGCGCCCAGCAGGAGGAAGAGTGACGCCACGCAAGTACCCGAACCTCCGTAGTCATCGCCCCAGAGCACAAAGAATCACCGGGCTGCTCCTCTCGGTGCTTCTCACCAGCGGGCTCGCCGCAGGTACCGCCGGTGCGGACGAGAAGCCCTTCGCGGACCTGCCGCCCCAGGAACCCGGTGTCACGCTCCGCGTCTTCGACGTCCAGTCCCCGCTGGACGCACTCTGCGACCTCAAGCCCGCCCAGACACCCAACGTCGACAAGCTGATCCCCACGGCCGACTGGTCCTCCACCGACGGCTTCGGATTCACCGACAACTTCGTCTCGCAGATCATCGGCAACATCGACGTCCCCGCCGACGGCACGTACGGATTCCGTCTGATCAGTGACGACGGCTCCCGCCTCCTCATCGGCGACCAACAGGTCATCGACCACGACGGACTGCACGGCGCCGAACCCAAGGACGGTGAGATCGCCCTCGCTCCCGGCTACCACGCCCTGCACATCGACCACTTCGACCGCGGCGGCGGCCAGCAGGTCACCCTCCAGTGGAAGCCGCCGGGTGCAGCCGATTTCGCCGTCGTCCCCAACTCCGTGCTCAGTACCGACGCCGACGTCGTCCGGGTCACCGCCCCCGGGCGGAAGGAGTGCGAAGGCACCTACGACACCCCCGGCGACGGCCTTCCGCTGACCTCGGTCAACCCCGGTTACACCCTCACCGATCTGCGTCCCGCAGGCTTCGAGCCCCAGGTCTCAGCGATGGACTGGCTGCCGGACGGCCGCCTCGCCGTGACCACCTGGGGCGGCAGCACCGAGACCAAGGGAGAGGTGTACGTCCTCGACCACGTCACCGGCGACACGGGTCCCGAGCAGGTCACGTACAAGAAGATCGCCGGCGGCCTCAGGGAGCCGATGGGGATCAAGTACGTCGACGGAAAGCTGTACGTCTCGGAGAAACACCAGCTGACCGAGTTGTCCGACATAGAGGGCGACAACACGGCAGACGAGATCCGCAAGGTCGCCGAATGGCCCTACGGAGGGAACTTCCACGAGTTCGCCTTCGGCCTTCTCTACGAGGACGGGAACTTCTATCTGAACCTGTCCGTCGCCATCAACTACGGCGGTGCGACGACAGATCCCCAACCGGCCACGAACCGAGGCACCACCATCAAGGTCAACAAGGCCACAGGGAAGGTCAGCTACCTGGCGGGTGGTCTGCGCACACCGAACGGGATCGGACGGGGCCCCGAGGGAGAACTGTTCGTCACCGACAACCAGGGCGGCTGGCTGCCCGCCTCCAAGCTGGTCCACGTCAAGCAGGACCGGTTCTTCAACCACTACACCAACCCGGACGGCCCCTTCGACGACCGCACGGTCACCAAGCCGGTGCTGTGGCTGCCGCAGAACGAGATAGCCAACTCGCCCAGCACACCGATGCTGTTGAAGCAGGGCCCCTTCGCCGGGCAGCTGCTCTTCGGTGACGTCACCTACGGCGGAATCCAGCGCGCCGACCTGGAGAAGGTGGACGGCGAGTACCAGGGCGCGGTGTTCCGGCACACGCAGGGCCTGGAAGCAGGCATCACCCGCATCAGCACCGGGCCGGACGGCGCCATCTACGCGGGCGGTTTGGGCGCCGACGGCAACTGGGGCCAGGAAGGGAAACTCCGCTTCGGCCTCCAGAAGCTCACACCCAACGGCAAGAGCGTCTTCGACATCAAGACCATGCGCGCAACGCGCGACGGCTTCGAACTCAACTACACCAAGCCCCTGTCGGAGGAGACCGCCGCCAAGCTGACGAGCGGCGCCTACTCCGTCGAGCAGTGGAGGTACGTCCCCACCCCGGCGTACGGGGGCCCGAAGATCGACGAGGAGGCGCTCCCCGTCACCGCCGCCCAGATCTCCGACGACCGCCGCACGGTCAGGATCACCGTGCCCGGCCTGAAGACCGACCGAGTGGTGCACGTACGCTCCCCGCGCCCGTTCGCCTCGGCCGACGGTGAGCAGCTCTGGTCCACCGAAGCCTGGTACACGCTGAACGCCCGCCCGGGCCCCGAGGCTCCCGTCACCGGGTACGACGCCGAGTCCGCGCGACTCTCCGGAGGAGCGGACATCGACACCGAGCACGCCGGTTACACCGGGGGCGGCTTCGTCGACGGCTTCGGCACCGAGGGTGCCACCGCCACGTTCGACGTCGACGTACCCGTGAACGGCACGTACGACGTGGGGCTTCGCTACGCCAACGGCCCCGACCCCTTCACCGGCACCAAGACGATCGGCGTGAGCGTCAACGGCGGGCAGGCGCGGCAGACCGGCCTCCCCTCCACCGGCGCCTGGAACCGCTGGTCCACCGGGACCGAGCGGCTCGAACTGCGCAAGGGCCGCAACACCATCACCTATACCCATCGGCCCGAGGACACCGGCCACGTCAACCTCGACATGATCGAGGTGCGCAGGCCCGGCAGCCGCATCGACCTGTTCTCCGGCGGCAGCGTCTCCACCGGCTGGCAGCACACCGACGGCCGTGGCGTCGAATGGCCGCGTACCGCCGAGAACTCCATCGAGGTGTGCTGTGGCGACATCCGCACCAAGCAGGCCTTCGGCGACTTCAGAATGCATGCCGAATTCCGGGTGCCGAAGCTGCCGGACGACGTCACAGGGCAGGACCGCGGCAACAGCGGCATCTACCTCCAGGAGCGGTACGAGCTCCAGATCCTGGACTCCTTCGGAGTGGAGAAGCTTGCCGCGAACGAGGCCGCGTCCCTCTACAACAAGAAGGCCGCGGACCTGAACGCCGCCACCGCTCCCGAGACCTGGCAGACGTACGACATCGACTTCCGCGCGGCCCGTTTCGACGCCGCGGGCAAGAAGACCGACGACGCCAGGATCACTGTGGTGTGGAACGGCAAGAAGGTCCACGACAACGTGGCCATGGATGGCCCGACCGGGGCCGGCGACGCCGAATCGGCAGCGGCGGGCGCGATCCGGCTCCAGGACCACGGCAACAAGGTCCGCTTCAGGAACATCTGGATCGAACCGCTCGGCTGACAGGACCTGAGGCGGTCCCGTGGCGCGACAGGCCACCGGACCGCCTCGGCATCAGGCTGAGAGGGTTCCGGACATGGGGCGGTTGTGCCGGAGCCGAAGACGGTCACCCGAGTCAGAGATCTCCTGGCCCCGGGTCGCTAGCGGGTCAGCGTCTCGAAGCCTGCGTCTGCGCAGTACTGGACGACGCGGCCCTCCGCCTCGGAGTCACTGCTGTTCATCGCTGCCGCCGTGGCCTCCGCCAAGGTGCGGCCTCCGCCGACGGTCTCGTCCCGGATCGGTCGCATCGCGAGGAAGGCGTCCTGAGCCGCGGCCCCGACCTCGTCGTACCCCGACGGATCCGGCGCGTCCGTGTCTGCGGCGTCCCGCGCCTTCTGCCACGTCCCCAACTGCGTGCAGTAGCGCTCCCGCAGCTCCGTCAGCCGCCGCTCGTCCTCGCCCTCGGTGGAGGAGCATCCCGCCGCCACCGCCACCAGGGCGATGACCGGGACCACCGCTTTCAGTACGCGCACCACATCGACCCCCCGGTTGAAACTGCGTCAGCTCGTCGCTGCCGCCTGCACATCCCGCGGCAGGATACCTGCATGGGACACCTAGGCCACCGCCGGCCGTCGCTTACCGGCCTGCGCATCGTGACCGCAGGCTTCGCGACGCGCTGAGTTCACCGGGCAGCAGCGCCGGATCGGCCGAGGGCGAGCGGTGAGTGGCGACCCGACCGGGGCCGGTGCGCTCCGGCGGTTCGTCAGTGGTGCCCTTCGGCGAGTTCCCGCAGCATGCGGCGCTGGTGGCGATGGCCGATCGTCTCGTAACCGATCACGGTGACGAAGGGTGCGAGCATGATGATGAGCAGACACACCGCGATCGCGACTCCGGCCGCGGAGAGCAGGACGGCTGCGAGGAGTACGGCGAGTGTGACGGAGATCAGGAGCAGGTGGAAGCGGTCTGCGGCGGACAGCAGCAGTGTGTGCAGCAGATAGACCATCAGAAGGTAGAGGCCGACCGGGACGGCCAGCGACAGGACGACGGCGACGTCACCGAGCTCGGAGTGGTGTTCCAGTTGCAGGCCGGCCATGTGCAGTCCGGCGCCTGCACCGGCGATCCCCATGAACAGGGGGATGTGTCCGTAGCCGAAGAGGTATCCGCGGCTGCGGCGGTGCACGAGGACATCACCGAAGGGGGTGGAGAAGTACACCCACCACATGCCGAAGGTCAGTCCGACACCGGCGACGACGACGGCGATGGCGTTCCCGCTCCAATGCAGTCCGTCCACGCCACCGAGAAGCTCGCCCGAGGAGGCGACGGTGCCGACGACACTCTCGCCGAGAACGATGATCGCGAACAGGCCGTAGCGCTCGGCCACGTGGTGAGGGTGCCAGGGGGTCCCGCCCGCACCGCCCTGCGTGAGTACCGGTACTGCCAGTTCCAATGCGCCGAGCACGGCGAAGGCGACGAACGCGACAGCGAGCGGCGGTTGCGTGAATCCGACCACGACCCAACCGAGCTGGGCGGTCACGATCCAGCGGATGTTCGCCGTGCATGCGGCACGGTACGAGGGGGATTCCCGGGCGGCGCGCCACCACTGCAGCACCATCGCGATGCGCATGACGACGTATCCGAGCACCATCACGCGCAGCTCAAGGTGTCCACCCTCTTCGACTGAGTGGAACATCGCCGGCAGGCCGAGTGAGAACACGACGACGCCGATCATCTGCACCATCGTCAGCGCCCGGTCGAGCCAGTCGTCGGTACTGAAGGCGGAGGCGAACCAGCTGAAGCTGATCCACGCGACGCTGATCGCGAACATCGCCAGTACGAACGCGGTGACCGCCTGCCCCGGATGTCCCTCGGCCGCCATCTCGGCGAAATGGGAGGCCGCCGTGCCGACCGCGACCACGAAGGTCAGATCGAACAGCAGCTCCAGTGGGGAGGAGGACCGGGCGAGCTCTTCCGGGTCACGGCCCGTCATGGGCACCAGGCGATGTGCCAGCTTGCCTACGCCGGTCCCGGCGGGGTGCGCGGAGTTCATGGACGGCATTATCTTTGCCGATGCCCTGCTTTGCGATGACCCCCACGGCCCGGGGAGTCCCGGGTGTTGCATGGTCAGATCTCCCTATCCATGACGGATCTGCCGCCGGGACTCGCCAGACATCCAAGACTGCGGACAAAACCCCAGACCGCGGCCTTCGGCCTCAACGACTCGCCGGCCGGGCTCGCCGCGTGGATCGTCGAGAAGCTCCGGGCATGGAGCGACTGCGACGGCGACGTCGAGCGGCGATTCACGAAGGACGAGATCCTCACGAATGTCACCCTGTACTGGCTCACGGGGACGATCGGCTCGTCCATGCGCATGTACCGCGCGAACGCCGCGATCCCGCCCACCCAGCACGCCCGCCGGGTCGAAGTGCCCTCCGGATTCTCGCTCTTCCAGGGCGACGTCGTCCGCCCACCGCGGGCGTGGCTCGAGCGCACGACGAACGCCGCGCGCGTGACCGAGCCCCCGCGCGGCGGGCACTTCGCGCCGTTCGAGGAGGCCGAGCTCTACGCGCAGGAGCTGCGTGCGTTCTTCCGCCCCTACCGGGCGGTGGCGACGGACTGAGAGCCGCGGAGCGTGGAGCCGCCCGTCCACCGTGGCGCAGAAGCCTGCCTGCCCCATGGGCGGCGGGCAGACGGGGCTTCCGCGTCGGGCCCGCCACCGGTGCTGCGGCAATCCGCGCAGCTGAGCACGGAGCTCGTTCAGAGCCCGGTGACCTTGGCGCTCGCCGACAGCTCGTAGACAAGGGTGACCGTCCGGTGACCGTTGGGCGGGAGGGCGACGTCCCAGCGGGCGATGCCCTCGGCGTCGACCGCATCGGGCGCGGGGGAGCAGGCTTCCTCGCGCATGCGGACCTCCACCGCGGAGACTTCGGAGATCGGGAGCCGCTCCCGCAGGGCGACCACTTGGTCGCCCCGTTCTCCGGGTGCGGAGAACCGGGACAGGTGCAGTTGGATCGTGCGAGTGATGACGGTCCGCTGGGTGATTCCGGTGGAGTCGCGTGACTCCTCGGCATGCCGGACCACCCGGTGGTCGTCACAGCTGCCGAAGGCGAGCTCCACGGGGGCGCCTGGGGCGGTGAAGTCCAGCGTCCCGCGGCCGCTGAATCCGCTTCCGCGGACGAGATCCACGGGTCCGGCGAGCAGCGCATGGCCGGCCAGGTTGTCGAATCGCACCACCCGGGTGACCAAGGGGGACAGCTCGGGAGAACAGGCGTACTCACTGTGCGCGGCCGTGGTGAAGGTGGACAACGGCACGCGGTGCGCGTGGCCGTCACCGGGCACGGAGACCGGCGCAGGGGACCGCAACACCCGTGCTTCGCCGCCGTCGTCCACTCCTGGCAGGCCGAGCACCGGGGACGGACCGAGCTTCCCGATCTCCTCCTCGCGCAGCTCGATGTCGACCGTGCGGCGCTCCGCGACGGACCGGTCCGTGAGGGTCAGCCGATCCTCCCCCAGGCGCGGCGGATCGGTGGCGAGCGCCGAGCGGGCCGTCGACAGCGTCAGCCGTACATCCGACCAGTCCTCACCGGTGCGCTGCCAGACCATCGCGTCGGTCTCCAGCGTCAGCGAGTCCCCGTCGAGCACGGCACGGTAGGCGGGACGCCACAGCGCACACGGGGTGAGGTGGCTCAGGCGCAGCCCGACGGGCCCCGCAACCGCCGTCTCCACGGTCAGCTCGACATGGCCGACGAGTTCGGCGGGCTCGTCCTCGGATACGTAGAGGGCTTGCTGTGCCTCCCCGAGTTCGTCGGCCAGCGCAGCCAGCCGGGCCTGCGCGGTACGGAGTTGCTCGCCGCACGAGTCGCGCTCGCCGTCCACCCGGTCCAGTTCGCGTGCCCAGCGGGGTCCGTCTGCCTCTCCGGAGCCCGCACCCTCGCCGATCTCCCGCAGCAGATCGGCGGCGAGGTGGCCGAGGAGGTCGCGGCGGGTCTGCAGCCGGTCGCGCCGCTGTGCCAGGGCGAGCTGTTCCTCTTCGAGCGCGTGTACCCGCCGACGCAGGGCGGAGTCGTCATCGGCGTCCGGCTGCGGCCCGCGCGGCGTCCAGCTGCGGGTCAGCCGCACGTCGAGTACGGCTGCCGCGTGATCGGCGGTCAGCTCGGCATGGAGGGTCCGGTCGACGGCCATCGCGCTGACCGGTCCGAGACGCAACCGCTGGACCCCCGCCTCCAGGTCGAGCACGGCGGCACGCTCGACGTGGGCGCGATCCTCCAGACAGGTGACGGCGGTGACGGGCAGGGCGATCGGCTTCGGGGCCGTGGTCATGGGATGTGTCAGCTCCTGCGGTTGCCGCCGATGAGGGCCTTGCCGGCCGGGATCCGGATCTCGTAACCGCCGTCGAGCACGGCGGAGCCGCCGACGGGCAGGTCCACCCGCCAGACGCGGGTGCCCGGGGCATGGCTATCGGGCCCTTGGCCGTCTTCTGGTGTCGTCCAGTCGGCGCGCTCCACGATCCGGACATCCGGTTCGGAGGTGACGGGCACCCGCTCCAGGACCTCGAGGGTGATGGGCGTCGAGAGGCGGTTGGCCAACTCCACATGGACGCGGTGGTCCAGCACGGTGATGTTGTTGCGCAGGCCCGAGGTGGACTCGTGGAGGTTCGTACGCCGGGTGACCTGAACACCTTCGGCCGGTCCGAGCCCGACCTGGCAGGCGCCACCGGGGGCGACCGTGGGCAGTGCGGCCGTCAGCAGGAAGTCGTCGTCGACAGTGACCTCCACCGGGCCCGCGAGCAGCGCCTGATCGGTGGCGTTGGAGAGTACCAACGTCGCGTACACGGTCGGCTCCACGGACGGCAGGCACAGGTACTCGGTGTGCAGACCGACCGGGATCTCGCCGACGGTGATGGTGTGCCAGGTGCCGTCCGAGGGAATGTCGGCGCGGGCGGCGGGGTCGAATCGGTGGTCGAAGGAACCTGCCGACTCGCGGGGCCGCACGGAGTGCCCGGGCAGCCGCAGCGCTGCCACCGATTCGGCGCGGCGCCGGTACTCGGCAGCAACCGGGTCGAAGGGAGAGCCGGGGAACAACCGGCCCCTGCGACCGCCCGGCTCGTCCGCGCCGCAGAGTACGAGGCCGGCGTAGTCGAGCTCGGTCCCGCTCGGCCGCGGCGGACCGGCCGCCGTTACAGGCGGTGGCTGCGCTGCGGCTCCACCAGGAGCCGCGGGTGCCATGGGGGCGAGGGCAGCGAAGGGCCGGCCACCGGAACTCCTGCTGTCGCCCTGCGCCTGGACCGGCTGCGCCGAGGCGGGCATTGCCGCGCCGGTGAAGGCCTCCGGGAAGGCGCCGCCCGTACCGCCTGGGACGGGGAACGCACCGGTGGGCGCGCCGTAGGCCTGGGGTGCAGGCGGCGGTGGGGGTGGCGGAACCGGCCAGGACGGGGCGGCGACGGCGACGGCGACGGGCACTGCGGTGGTCGTGGCCGGGCGAGGGCCCGCCCCGTCGTACCCGGCGAACAGGTCTGCGAGGCCCGCCGGGGGCTCGCGCCAACCCGAAGGCGCGGACGCGGGCTGACGGCGTCCGATCCGGATCGAGCGGAGCCTCGGCAGCTCCGTACCGCGTCGCAGGTCGGCCGTGGCCAGGGCGATGGACACGTCGGTCCAGTCCTCGCCGGTGCGCTGTGCGACCGAAGCACGCAGCACCAGACGGCCGCTGCGGTCGCCCTGACGGTGAGTGAGACGGTACGCCGGCACCCAGACGGCGCCCGGCACCCCGTACTCCAGTTCCAGTTCGACCTCCGTGCCCGGATCTGCGTCACCGGTGCCTGAGGCATGGACGATCAGGAAGGCCGAGACCGTGGTCTCCACGTGTACCGACGGGGTGTCCGTGGAGGAGCGGGCGAGCCTGTCACCGGTGATGTCGAGCTCGTGCTGGATACGGCGCAGCGCCTCTTCCGACTCGCCGAGGCGGGTGTGCAGTCCCGTCAGCCGCTCCTCCACGAAGTCGGCGAGCTCCAGCCACGCGTCGACCGGGGTGCGACGGTGCGGGTCCTCCCGCCTGCGGGCCGGCGGAACCGGGTGCAGTGCCCTGACCTCGTCGATCAGCCCCAGAAGGTGCTCCCGGCGACGCTGGGCCGCCGCGTACTCGTCGCGCAGCCGCTCGACCTTGCGGTGCAACTCGTCGGGCGCGGGCGTGTCGAGCGGCTCGGCCTCGACCTCCACCCGGGCCTCACTGACGCGCACCCCTGGGGCGCCCAGAACACGGACCCGTAGCGACCCCGGGTCGAGCGAGCGGGGGAGACCTGTCACCCGCACCCTTCCGTCCGGCGGCACGCTGCCCCGGGCCAGGCGCCGGCAGACAGCGCCCTGCTCGTACACCACCACGGAATCGAGGGTCGACCCCCACCTCTGCGCTGCCTCGGCCGTCATGTCTTCCGCTCCCCCCGGTCAGTGCTGGGCGAAGCCTACGCCCGGTGGACCGACGCATTCGCGTCGAGTCCTGAGGTCGGTGGACTGCCGTTGCGTGTGGTGGAAGAGCGCTGTCCATGACCGGGGTTGCGGCGGTGACGGTGCCGGGAAAACGGATGCACGCCATCGACCAGGGAGGCGCGGTGGCGAGATCTCCTCCATGGTGCATTCCGAAGTGTGGATCCGGCCGTGCAGGTTCGTTCAAGCTCCCCTGGCGTACCCGCTGCCGAGCGCCCAGGCCTCGATGTCGCGGTAATGGATCGGTCCACGGCTGCGGCCGACGTTGCTGCCGACCAGGTGCAGGCGTTCGGCAGGCCAACGGCGCCCGGTGAATCCGGCGAGCCCTGCGGCGATCTCCACCGCCGAGGATCGGTCGCCTCGGCGCGCACGGGCCAATGTCAGGTGCGGGCGCAGGGGCCGATCCTCGAAAACAACACCGCAGCTCTTGACTGCGGTACGCACATCGGTCGCGAGCAGGTGCAGCTCGTCGAGGTCTCCGTCGATTCCGCTCCACAGCACCCGGTCGTCGAAGCTGCCGCTGCCGCGCAGTACCAGGCGAGGTGGTTGGTGGTGCGCTGCGAGTTCGGCGAGAGGCGCGCGCAGCAGCGGAACCGTCTCGGCCGGGAGCTCACCGAGGAACGCCAGGGTGATGTGCCAGTCCTCGATGCGATTCCACCGCATCTGGGCGTGCGTGTCATAGGCGGGGCGCAGCTCCCGGGCGAGTTCTTCTTTCGCGTCGTCGGGCGGGGCGAGGGCGATGAACACGCGAACGGTCGCGGGTTGAGTCTGTTCGTTCACATCGGACTTCGTACCGTATCCGGTCGGCCGATGCGAAAGCCGGGGTGGGACGCGGTGGGGCAGGGTGGGACGCGGTGAGCCTGTCTGCCGTCACTGCTCACCGGCCAGGAAGTGCCGGACACCGGATGCGAGCGTGGCCATCTGCTCCCCGGCCTCGAGCCAGGTGGTCACCGAGGCGCTCCATCCGCCGACGGCGTCGGGCCATGGGCGGACCGTCCAGGTAAGCCCGACGTGACCCCCTGACCTGAAGGCGGCCGACACCGTCAGGTCGCCGTCATCGGTCCGCCAACTCCGTTCGCCGTCCCATCCTCGGAAGTCCGCGGCGAGTTCTCCGAGGAAGGGTGCGAGGTCGCTGTCCCAGGCCCAGGCCACCACTTCGTCGACGCGGGCGGTCAGACCGGGAGCCCGCAGTTCGACGGCGTAGTGCACGGAATCCTGGTCGAAGCTGAACCGGTCGCAGAGCGTCACGCCGACGCTGAGGTTGTCCATGCTGCGGACGGTCACGACAGGCTTGCCGTCGATGCCGCGGTCGGGAGAAGTCATGCACGGAACGCTAGGTCGGCGCTGTCTTCCGCGTCATCCGACTATGGTCGCCGGCGGAGTGGAGTACGGCCTTGACGATCTCGTGGACGTGGCCCAGCGTGACTCCAGCGATCGGGATCGGCGCGACGCTCCGGTCAACCAGGGTGCTGAGGCGCTGTTGCACGTCCAGGGCACCGCGGACGTGCAGGCCGGGAAAAGGAGATCGACAGGCCCGGTTCCGCGGGTGAGTATGCGAGGGCGGTCACTCCAGCCGCCCCAGCCCAGCCGCCCGGAGGCTCCATGGGATCCAGAGACGCCGACATCGACTTCGCCTTCACCTGTCCGACCACCGTGCGCGCCGTTCTGGACGCCCTGGCTGCGGCCGGTTGGTCCGCCGTGCACCAAGGGGACCGCGTCTGGTACATGGTCAACGAGTGGGGCGACAGTGCGGCAGACCGTATCGACGACGTGCTGGGGGAACTGGACGCGACGGCGAACCAGCCGTACACCGTGGCCCTCGACACCTACCACTCGGAGGCGAAGACAGGCGGCATGCTCATGTTCCGATCGGGTCGTACGGATGCGTTCTTCCTCCCCACGATCGACCGTCGGTGCATTCCTGCGGCGCCGGAATGCAGGGACCGGTTTGCCCGCTCGGGCGCGGTCGCGTCTCAGCGCTACTGTGTCGCATTTGAGTGCATGGCCGACAGCGCCTGCAACCGACGAGAGGGGTAGGTGCCATGAGTGAGATGTGGACCGGCGAGAAGGTACGACTGCGAGGCGTCGAGGCGGATGACTGGGAGTGCTTCCGTGACCTGGCCCAGAACACCGTGGACGTCCGCAATGCCGACCAGGTCGAGCCCCCGCGCTCGGACGGGAGCTTCCGTTCCTGGACTGCTGAACGTGCGGGGCGTCCGCCGGGGGGTGAAGCATTCCGGCTGGTCGTCGAGGTGCTGGACGACGGTGCGTTCGCGGGGGCTGTGACGGTCGGAGAGACCGACACACGTGCCGGACGTTTCAGGACCGGAATCGAGATCAGCCGGAATCACCGCAGGAAGGGGTACGCGGCTGAGGCCACCGAACTGGTCCTCACCTACATGTTCGCCGAGCAGCGCCACAACAAGTGTGAAGTGGAGGTGTACGCGTTCAACGAGGCCTCCCTCGCCCTCTACCGCAGGTTGGGATTCGTGGAGGAGGGGCGGCTTCGGCAGCATGAATTCTTCGCAGGCAGCTACCACGACGTCGTTCTGTTCGGGATCACCGCCGCCGAACACTGGGACGCGCACCCGTACCCGAGTCTGCGGTGACCGCGTGCTGGTGCGGAAACTTGACCGGCATCGGCACCGACCAGCGGATGCGTTCCACATGCCGCGTGGCTCGTGGGTGAGAGAAGCTCGATGGGCGGGGAGGCCCTGCTCCGACGGATGCTGGCGTGAAGATCTGAACAGTGGTTCACTTGTTGCATGGCCTACCGCAAGACACCCGCCGTGCAGGACCGCCTCGCCGCCGCCAGGGAGCATCTGGTGGAGCAGGCGACCGCCGTCGTGGCCGATGTGGGTTGGGCGAACGCATCCGTCACCGTGGTCGCGGCGGCGGCCGGGATGTCGGTCGGCTCGGTCTACCAGCACTTTCCTTCCAAAGGTGCGCTGGCCGTCGAGGTCTTCCGCCGCGCGTCGGGACGTGAGGTCGACGTGCTCGGCAAGGTCCTCAAGGAGGGCGGCCGGGACCCGGTCGAGCGCCTCGCGCTCGGCGTAGGCGTCTTCGCCCGCCGCGCCATGGAGTCACGCGGTCTGGCCCACGCCCTGCTTGCCGCCCCGGCCGAACCGGCGCTCGGCCAAGAGCGGCTGGCCTTCCGGCGCCGCTACCGCGAGGTGTTCGCCGAGGTGATCCGCGCGGGCATCCACGCAGGTCTGCTGCCGGACCAGGACTCGGAGGTCACCGCAGCGGCGCTGACCGGCGCAATCGGCGAGGTGCTCGTCGACCCGCTGTCCGCTCCCGCCGAAGGCGCCGACGCCGACCAACTGGTCACCGAGCTGGTGGCGATGGCCCTGCGCTGCGCGGGTGCTGCCGCACCGCTCGACGCCACGGCCGACGCCAGGCCGAACGCCAGGGCCGACGCCGACGCGGACGCCGACCAACTGTGACCACGCCCGGGTACGACCCCGAGTCCGGAGGACCGTGATGACCACGACAGCAGACGCAGCACTGCGCAGCGACCCCACCGCGCGCACCCACGAGGTGACCAACCAGCCGCCGCCGCTGGTCGGCCACGATGTCGCCGACGACGCCGTACTGCTGGAGGGAGTCCGCCGCGAGGGCGCCGGGTGGTACGTCGAGGACCTGCACCGCGTAGGCCGGCTGGCCGGATCGGAGCAGGTCCAGCGCTGGGCCGAGGAGGCCAACCGCAACGAGCCGGTGCTGCGCACCCATGACCGCTACGGCAACCGGATCGACGAGGTGGACTTCCATCCGTCGTACCACGCGCTCATGGAGGTGGCGATCAGCGAAGGCCTCGGTGGCGCACCGTGGGCCGACGCTCGGCCCGGCGCCCATGTGGCGCGGGCGGCGGGCTTCATGGTGTGGAGTTCGGCCGAGCAGGGGCACGGCTGTCCGGTCTCGATGACCTATGCGGTTGTCCCCGCCCTGCGCTCGGCGCCGGAGCTGGCGGCTCTCTACGAGCCGCTCCTGACGAGCCGGACCTACGATCCCGGTCTGCGCACGCCCGCAAGCAAGAGCGGCCTCCTCGCGGGCATGGGCATGACGGAGAAGCAGGGCGGCACCGACGTGCGGGCCAACACCACCGTCGCCACCGAGCAGCCCGACGGCACCTGGCGGCTGCGGGGCCACAAGTGGTTCACCAGCGCCCCGATGAACGATGTCTTCCTGGTGCTGGCACAGGCTCCGGGAGGACTGTCCTGCTTCCTGGTTCCGCGCGTGCTTCCGGACGGCAGTCGCAACACCTTCCGCATCCAGCGCCTGAAGGACAAACTGGGCAACCGCAGCAACGCCAGCAGCGAGCCGGAGTTCGACGACACCGTTGCCTGGCCGGTGGGCAGTCAGGGGCAGGGTGTGCGGACCATCATCGACATGGTCACGATGACCAGGCTCGACTGCATCCTGGGCTCTGCTTCCGGGACCCGTGCCGCGCTCGCGCAGGCCGCCCATCACGTCAGGTACCGCTCCGTGTTCGGCTCCAAGCTGATCGACCAGCCGCTGATGCGCAACGTCATCGCCGACCTCGGCATCGAGTCGGAGGCGGCGACCACTCTGGCGCTGCGGATCGCGGGAGCGACCGACCGTGCGCAGCGCGGCGACGCGGGGGAGCGGGTGTTCCTGCGGCTGGCCACGGCGGTCGGCAAGTACTGGGTGTGCAAGCGCCAGCCGGCGGCGGTCGCCGAAGCCCTGGAGTGCCTCGGCGGCAACGGCTACGACGAGGCATCGGGGATGCCCCGGCTGTACCGGGAGGCCCCGCTCAACGGCTTGTGGGAGGGCTCGGGAAACGTCAACGCACTCGATGTGCTGCGCGCCCTGACCCGTGAACCCGAGTCCCTCGACGCCTTCAGTGCCGAGATCGAGACTGCCGCGGGTGCGGATGTGCGACTCGACGCGGCCTGGCGGCAGTTGCGCGACGAACTGGTGCTCACCGAGGACGCGGCCGTGCGCGCCCGCAGGCTGGTCGAGCGCATGGCGCTGGTGCTGCAGGGCTCCCTGCTCGTCCGGCACGCCCCGGCAGCCGTCGCGGACGCGTTCTGTGCCTCGCGGCTGGCCGGTGACCAGGGTCTGGCCTTCGGCACGCTCCCTGCCGGCACCGACCTGTCCGGCGTCATCGCCAGGCTGCCGGGGGCTGCCGGCTGAGTTCGCTTTCGTGGACCCGGGTGATCTGACGGGGCACGGTGCCGGCGCGCAGTTCGCGCAGGTCCGGGATGTGGTTGTTGAGGGTGCCGGGGGAGACGCCCAGCAACGCGGCGATCGCTGTGATCGAGCGGCCGAGGTCGGGCGTAGGTCGCGTGCGGCGCGGATGACTTCCTCGGTGGCGACGCTCGGGCGCCCGCCGACCCGGCCGCGCTCGCGGGCGGCGGCCAGGCCCTCGTGCAGCGAGGTGAAGCCGATCCCGGCTCGCGCAGTTCGGCGACCAGGTTCATGAGGTCCTGGAGGCTGCGGCCGTACCTCCGGCACCAGGCACCCCGCACCCGGCGCCCGTCAGCGGTGAGCGCGTCGAGCTGCCACTTCAACTTCTGCCCGCCGGTCGAGACTCGCGCGTATCCGAGGCTGATTTCGGTGCGGACTATGGTTCGGCGACGAGGCGGCCCGGCTCGGTCATGCCCTCACGTGTGATGGCTCCGATGGGCGGCCGTGTCAGTGGTGAGGGCTAAGGTGCGCTGTCGTGGACGCTGCTGATCTTGACTACCGGGCCCGAACGTTGACGGGCTGTATCCCTCCGCTGCTGGTGGCGCGGCTTCTCGAACTCGATCATGAGCGGGAAGTGGAGTTCCAGGCCGGCCGCGGGGAGTGGTTCTGCGCTCTGGAGTGGGCGCGGCTGCTCGGGCATCGGGGCCGGCGCGAGCAGGCGTTGGAGGTGCTCGCTCCGTACGTCGCCACGAACTGGTGGTCGGCGGTTCGAGCGCGGGCGGAACTGTTGGAGGATTGGGGCCGGGTGGAGGAGGCGATCGCGCTCGCCCGCCCGTACGCCGAGGCCGGTGACCGACTGGCGCTGGTCTTCTTCGCGCGCCTGCTGTCCCGCCACGGCCGTAGCGGCGAGGCGTACATGCTGCTGCGCGCCGGGATCCAGGACTGGTTCCTCGCCGAGTGCCTGGTCGACGTCGCCGAAGCGGCGGGCATGGACGAGGAAGCGGCGGCCCTGTTGGAGGGCCGGGTAGAAGCAGCGGCCCCCGCTTGCGACGACCCCGACTGCACCGACCTACGGATAGAACCGGCCAACGCAGTCGGCCTGTTCGCCACGATCAGGGAACGGCAGGGCCGAATCGAGGAGGCGATCGCGCTGCTGCACACCCGCGAGGCCACCTCCGTCAACGGCCGTGACCAACTGGCCGACCTCCTGGCCCGGCACGATCGGATCGCGGAACTGCGTGCGTACGCGGCGTCCGAGTACCACGGGCACGCCGTCCAGCGCCTTGCTGAGGTGCTGGAGGAACGCGCTGACGTGGAAGGCGCGATCGCCGCTTACCGTGCGTTCGGTGCTACGCCGGACGGAATGTGGCATGTGGCTGTCCTGCTGTCCGAGCTCCTGGTCCGGCACGGCCGGGGTGACGAGGCGATCGAGGTGATGCGCGCGCTCGCCGAACGGCCCGGCGGCGCGGAGGACTGGATCGTCCACACTCTCTGCACCCTGTATGCCGACCACGGTCGGCCCCGAGACGGCCTGGCCCACCTCGATGGCCTCAGGGCTCGCCGCGGAGACAAGGAGGACTGGGACTTCTTCCGCATGCGGCTTCCACTCATGGCCGACTGCGGCCTGCTCGATGAAGCGATCGCGCAGGCGCGGGCACACCCCGAAGGCGACACCTGGTACGCGGCCCGGGTCCTGTCCGACGTGCTTGCCGAAGCCGGCCGCACCGAGGAAGCCGCCGAAGTCCTCGAACGGCATCCGACGTTCAACAGCTCTCCCCGTGCTGAGCGCCTCATCCACCTCGGCCGCATCGAAGAGGCCGTACGAGTCCTCCAGCAGCCGATGCCCAAACCGACCACACCCGCCTGGGACGGTGCCTACTCCGCCGAACCACCGTTCTGACAGCTCGGTCTGGATCCTGAAGCCCTGAGCGCCGGGCACGTCCTGTATTCCGAAGAGACACCTACGCTGCCCTGCCGGCGGCAGAACACCGGCCGGACCGGGCTCGACGATGTCGACTGCCGGCCCGCAGTGCTGCTCGGACCAGAGGGCATGGGGCTCAGCGACGTCGAGCGCCGCCGGGCCGATGCTCTCGCACAGCTGGGATACGTAGCGCTGGCCTTCGACCTTCACGGCGGGCGCTATGTGGGCGACCCCGAGGAGATGCTCGCCCGTTGCATGCCACTGCTCGCGGATCCCGACCGGATGCGGCGCATCGGCCACGCGGCACTCGACGAGTTGCGCACCGAGCCCCGGACCGACCCCGACCGGATCGCCGCCATCGGCTACGGCACCGGGGGCGCCATCGCGCTGGAACTCGGGCGAGGCGGCGTCAACTTGCGCGCGATCGGGACCGTCAACGCAACTACCACGGGCCGACCGGGCGAGGCGGCGCGCATCCGCTGCCCGGTGTGGGCCGGGGTCGGATCGGAAGACCCGATCATGCCGCCCGCGCAGCGGAACGCGTTCACCGACGAGATGCAGGCCGCGGGCGTCGACTGGCGCCTCGCGGTCTACGGCGGCGCCTTGCACGCCTTCCACCACCCGCCGGTCGACCACCCCGTGGTCCCCGGGGTCGGCTACCACCCACAGCACGCGCAGCGAGCCTGGCGCGACGTCGTCGACCTGCTTGCCGAGTGCCTGTCGTGACGGAGGACCTGGGGGCGGATGTGCGATCGCGCTGACCGGACTGCCGGAGGACGCGCCGAGCCCCAGCGCATCCCCGCTCGGTCCAGCCGGTAGCAGATGTTGCGGATCCGAATGCGTCGGGAGCACAACGCAGTTGGACGTGTACTCGCGCGATTCCCGATCGGTTCGCCTGGCGCGACAGGGCCGCGTGGCCGACTCCTGATCGCACCGAGGAAGTCGCAGCGGCTCCACGACTTGGTCGCCGTCCGCAACTTCCTCGACCTCGAAGGCTTCCCCCCTCATGCCCAGGAGGTCATCACGAATGCGGCAAGGCCGAGCACTTCGTTGCTTTCACTGACATGCCGCGGCCGTCATCTGCTGTCGCTACCTTGCCGGAGGTGCCGCCGACGGGCCACCTGCCTCAACGCAGGAGAAGCACCGATCCCAGCCCCGACAGCGCCTTCGCCCGCGGGGGTGTTCAGCGGACAACTGGCTGCGTCGAGAGCGCCGGCATGCCCGGCTGCCCACCCGGTGTCACGAAAACGAGTCGATGGTTCGTCATGCAGGAGAGCGGCATCCCGCGACGGACTGCTCAGCAACGCTTCGCACCACAGAAACGGAGAAATCGTGTTCGCCGCCTATGTCACGGTCACCATCCTCGGCGTGCTCTTCAACGGCGCCGCAGCCGTCACCTACCTGATCGGCCACGAATACCCCAAGACCCAGGCGGACATGAAAGGGCTGCCCCGGAAGTGGGTGCCGGTGCTGGGCATGCTGCTGGCGGCGGGCACCGTGGGTCTGCTGGCCGGGCCGGCCGTGCCCCTCCTGGGGACTCTCGCCGCCTCGGGCCTCGTGCTGTACTTCGTCGGCGCGATCATTGCCCACCTTCGGGTGGGCTCCCGCAACATCGTGGGCGGGATCGTGTTCCTCCTCACCGCGGTGGCCGTCCTGGCACTGGGCCTCGCCCACCACGGCGCCTGGTAGTCGGGGCTCGGAGTCCGGCACAGAGGCCCGACTCCGGCCCGACCCCCGAAAGCGGCCCCCAGCGGTCAGGAGAACCCTGAGGTGATCCGGTCAAGCCGGGGGCCGCATGCCGTTCCGTCGACGGCCTCGATATCCGGTGGTCGTTACGCCGGGTCGATGCGGGAGATGCTGCCGGCTATGCCGAGCACGTACAGCTCGCCCTTGCAGCCCTGCACCAGCGAGACGGTCTCGCCGCCGTTGACTCCGAGGTCACTCACGCCGGTCACCTTGCCGTTCTCCATATGCAGGGTGCGGACGGTGCCGTCGCAGTAGTCGCTGAACACGTACTGACCCTTGAGGTCGGGGATGGCCTTGCCTCGATAGACGAATCCGCCTATCACCGAGCAGCCCAGCCCGGTGCGGTCGTACTCGTGGACCGGCGGTACGTGGTTCGCAGGCTCAGTGGCGCCCCGGAAGGGGTGGGTGCCCTCCATCTGGGACCAGCCGTAGTTCTCACCGCCCTTGCTGCTTGCCGGGGCCCAGTCGATCTCCTCCCAGTCGCTCTGGCCGACGTCACCGATCAGCAGGTCGCCGGTACCCGCGTCGAAGGAGAACCGCCACGGGTTGCGCAGCCCGTAGGCCCAGATCTCGTCCCTGGCGTCGGGGTCGTCGACGAACGGGTTGTCCGGCGGGATCGCGTACGGCTTACCGCCGCTCGGGTCGATCCGCAGCATCTTGCCGAGCAGTGTGTCGAGGTTCTGCCCGTTGCCGTGCGGGTCGCCGCCCGCGCCGCCGTCGCCGAACGCGATGTAGAGGTAGCCGTCGGGGCCGAACTTGATGTCGCCGCCGTTGTGGTTCGAGTAGGGCTGCGTCTGGGTGAGGACGGTGCGTCGGGTGTTCGGCTGGATCTTGCCGCCCCGTACGGCGAACTCGTCGACGGTGCTGGTTCCTTCAAGGTTCGTGAACGAGATGTAGAAGTGCGCGAACCTCTTGTCGAACGCGACGCCCAGCAAACCGCGTTCGCCATCGGTGGTGGTCTCACCGGAAATGTCGAGGACGGGCTCACCGAGCCCCTTTGCGCCCAAGACCCTTACGGTGCCCGCACGTTCGGCTATCCAGACCGTGCCACCGGGTCCCGCGGTTCCGGCTGACGGATTCTGGGCCGTGGCGACCTTCTTGAGCGTGACCTTCGCTGCCTGACGTGGCGCGGCGGGCTCGTCGGCGGACGCCGTGGTCAAGGCGAGGGAAGCCACGAGGCAGATGGCGCCGATGATCGCCGAGCTTCTGGTGCGAATTTTCACCGTGACTCCTAGAGGCGGCGCATGGGGAGGTCACCCGGCTGCCCGGGGGAGAGACAGGTGGGGTCGCCCGCGCCAACACGCAACCTGGGTGGGGGGAAGAGTGTGCTCCTGGCCACGCATGAGAATACTGGGACAGCGATGGTTGGTATAGACCAAGGCGGCGTCCATCTGCCTCGCACCGAACCGGCGGACGCCGCTGCGGCGGGCGGGCGGACGCACGCCCCTGTGGCCGGTGGACGCATGCCGCTGTGACCGGTGGACCGCGTTCCTGGTCGAACGCTTCACGCCGTCAGGAGGGCGGGGAGGCGGGAGGCGGGAAGGGTTCGGCCGGCAGCAGGTCGCCGCGGCCGTGGAAGTGTGAACGTATCTCGGCGTCGGTCGCACGCCCCCGCTTCAGGAGCCGGACCGGGGGACGAAGACTGTTTCCAGCAGGGTGTGGAGGGACTCCCGCTCCTCGTCGCTGAGCCTGTCCAGACCCTCCTGGGTGGTGCGCATCTTCGCGCGAATCGTGTCGGCGACGCGCACGCCATCCGCGGTCAGGAGGACGTTCTTGATGCGCCGGTCCGAAGGGCTGGGTTCGCGGCGCACCAGGCCGCGCTTCTCCAGTCGGTCGACGATCCCGGTCATGTTGGAGGCGTCGCAGGTGAGGGTGTCGGCCAGGGCGCGCATCGCGGCGGGGCCCCGGCGCAGCACGGTCAGTGCCTTGCCCTGGCTCGCGGTGAGGTTCTCGCTGGCTGCCGCGACCGTGAACTCGCCGTAGTAGGCGCCGAGGGACACCGAGAGCAGCTCCATGAGCCGAGCTGTGTCGACGCGGGCAGTTCCTGTCATGGGAGCCACTTTACCCCAGGAAACTTGACAATCTCAAATATTTAGATCTACCGTCTTCTCATTGCTTGAGGTTATCAACCATCAACGTTATCAAGTACCTGCGAGGAGCACCTCCGTGACCGTCACCGCGTCTTCGGCCCACCGTGCGGCCGAGATCCTGTCCCGGCCCGTCACGCTGAACGGCCTGACCGTCCCGAACCGCATCGTGATGGCGCCGATGACGCGCATGTTCTCCCCGGGCGGCGTCCCCGGTGAGGACGTGACGTCGTACTACGCCCGCCGTGCCGCCGCGGGTGTGGGCCTGATCGTCACCGAGGGGACCTACGTCGGCCACGAGTCGGCCGGGCAGAGCGACCGTGTGCCGCGATTCCACGGTGAGGATCAACTCGCAGGCTGGTCGAAGGTCGCCGACGCCGTGCACGCGGCAGGCGGCACGATCGTCCCGCAGCTCTGGCACATCGGCATGGTGCGCAAGCAGGGTGATGCACCCTACGCGGACGCCCCGGCTGTCGGACCCTCCGGCATCCGCGTCGACGGCACCGAGGGCACCGGCAAGGCGATGACCCGACAGGACCTGGACGACGTCATCGGCGCGTTCGTCGAAGCCGCCGTGGCCGCCGAGCGCATCGGCTTCGACGGCGTCGAACTGCACGGTGCCCACGGCTACCTCCTCGACCAGTTCCTGTGGGCGGGGACGAACCGTCGTACCGACGCCTACGGTGGCGACCCCGTGGCCCGTACGAAGTTCGCGGCCGAGATCGTGGCAGCGGTCCGCGAGGCCGTCTCGCCCGGCTTCCCGGTGATCTTCCGCTTCTCGCAGTGGAAGCAGGAGGCGTACGGTGCGAGGCTCGCCCGGACCCCGGAGGAGCTGGAGGCGATCCTGGCCCCGCTCGCCGCGGCCGGCGTCGACGCCTTCCACGCTTCCACCCGCCGCTACTGGCTCCCTGAGTTCGAGGGCTCGGACCTCAACCTGGCGGGCTGGACCAAGAAGCTCACCGGCAGGCCCACCATCACCGTCGGCTCGGTCGGCCTCGACGGCGACTTCATCCGCGCGTTCGCGGGCGAGGGGGCTGCGGTCGGCAGCATCGACAATCTCCTCGACCGCCTGGAGCGCGACGAGTTCGACATGGTCGCCGTCGGCCGCGCACTGCTCCAGGACCCGGAGTGGGCGGCGAAGGTCCTGGCCGGCCAGGTCGACGGGATGAAGCCGTACGACGCGGCGGCGTTGAAGACGCTGAGCTAGGTGCACTGCCCTGCCAGGTTGACCAACGTCCCTGGGCAGTACACCTAGTCCCGCGACGCGGACCCGCCGCCAGTACAAGCGGGCAGGGCGGAAGCCGAAACCGAACACCGGGGCTCGGCCGGCAGGCAGCTGTCGCGCGGGGAGCCGCAGACCCCTGGCGGCGGCACATAGCCGCAGGCAGGCGGCAGCCGGTGATCCTACGTGCATACCCGGAGCGCGAAGGATCACCGGCTTCCTCGTCCGTACTCCCGGAGTCGGCACCGACCTTCAGCAGCGCCGACAGCGCACACACGCATGTTCGGCGTGTTGTGCTGTCGGCTGCCGTGGGAGGCGGTGCCCGGAAAACCTTTCGACGACCCTGTGGAGTCCTGGCACAGTGGCGCACCATGCCGAAATTTGAGCGTGTGACCGCCGCGGACGTCCAGCTCATG
This sequence comes from Streptomyces sp. NPDC005566, assembly GCF_040605575.1. Lineage (NCBI taxonomy): Bacteria > Bacillati > Actinomycetota > Actinomycetes > Kitasatosporales > Streptomycetaceae > Streptomyces > Streptomyces sp. NPDC005566. The sequence continues at coordinate 299,640 of NZ_JBEXDB010000004.1, forward strand.
CAGGGCCTCGCGCAGCGTGTCACTGCCACCCGCCCGGACCTCGTCAACAGCGACGCGACATTCGGTGAGTTGGCTTGGAACTGGGGCAAGGGACACGCCGCCGACGGCGCATACTGGCCGCGTCGCCTGTGGTTCTCCGGTGGGGATCTGGTGGCGTGGAGCTGGGCGTGGCTTCCGCACCGGGTGAGGCGGAGCGACGGGTCGGTGAGGGACATCAGCGGCGCCTATCTGGCGTATCAGGTACACCCCGACCACGCCGGGCTCGTCGACGAGGTCATCGACTGGTACGACGGTACGGCGGCGGGCAGCGAGCGTACGGTGATGCCGAGCGCCGCCGACGAGTTCGCCCTGAAGCGATGGGCGGCGCACGGCTACGGGACCGACCCGGACTCGCTCGGCGACGCCGGCTCCTGGACCCAGCTCAATCAGCGCGACCTCACCGACCTGGAACAGGCGGTACTGCCAGAAGGGTTCCGTTTCCGCACCGCCGCCGAGGCCGGGCCGAAGGCCGCGGTCCAAGCCCATCTCGACGCCTGGGCTCCCTCGACGTACACGGCCGAGGGCTACGAGGGCGTCCGGCAGACTGCGGCCTATCGCGGCGACCTGCACATCCTGGTGGAGGCGCCGGACGGAACGATGGCGTCCTCGACGATCATGTGGCTCGACGAGGCGAACAAGACAGCTGAGTTCGAACCGGTCGGAACGCATCCGGACTACAGGCGTCTCGGGCTGGGAAGGGCGATGCTCCTCCACGGGATGCATCTCGCCCGGGCGGCGGGAGCCACTCGCGCGTGGGTCGCCTGCTTGGGTGCGCCGGGTCATCCGCAGGCGCGCGGGCTGTACTACGGCGTCGGATTCCGGGAGTTCATGCGAGACGCGCCGCTCATCAGGACCAAGACCGCGGGCTGAGGACCGGTCGTTCGGGCAGCCCGTCGAGCCCATTCGGCTCGGGTGACGACCTGATGGAAGGGCGCCCCTGCTCGGGCGAAGCACAAGAGTTCGGGGGAGGAGAACTCGACGTGGGGAAAGGGATGAGCGTGTCCGGCGAGCGGCTCGACTCGGAGTGGATGCGAGGCTGGTGTGAGCAGACTGCTTCAGCAGTCAGAACTCTGACCTCGTCGTTTCTCAGGACTCACGGGTTTCCCCACCGGGTGAGAACGTCGCCGCTCTCGCAACGGACGAGGGTCGGGAAGAGGTGGACTCGTCCACGCCGGAGGGGAAAAAGAATCTTGTGAAGCCTCTGGTGGAGACGGTTCTCTTGGTCGAAACCCCATCTACCAAGGGGTTCACCACGTTGTCAGCCCAACTGCTCAACAAGTCAACCGGATTGGAAAGTGGTTCACTGTGACAGAGGTCAACGTCACCTACGACAAGTCCGTGGACGCAGCGTACGTGTACTTCACCGAACCCCAGGTCCGCGTACGGTCTGCGCACACGTATCCCTGCGAACCGGTGGACGTCGACGGCATGATCAACCTCGACTTCGACGAGCACGGCCGCCTCATCGGCATCGAGGTGTTGGCGGCCAGTTCAAAACTGCCCGAGTACCTGCTCAAGTCCGCGGAACGGCTGGATGCCGACGGAAAATGAAGCAGTCAAGCACGGCGATCGCGCCACCCGCTGCGCTCTGCCGCAGGTTGGAAAAGGCTCAGTGCACGGCCAGCCTGTCGGTGCGCATGGCGATACCGCGCCACTGCTCAGTTGCACTTGGGGGGTCGTGCATGTGCTTCGGATACGAGTCGAGCCAGTAGGTGGAGGCGCTGCCAGTACGGGGGGTTGTCTGTTGCGCTGAGCAACGGCAGGACCTGTTCCATGTCGGTGATGCAGGTGTGCAGGATCCTGCGGCGTTCCACATCGAGGTGACCGTTGTTGTTTCGCCAGGTGGATACGCACCCAGAGATGTCGGCGTCGAGGAGTACCAGGTCAATGGCCGCCCGCTCCGCGCCGGCAAGTCCAGCGGGGAACGGCGCCTGCAGGTGTTCCTGCCACAAGCGGGTCACGACGGCTTCGGGCTCATTCTCTCCGTTCACCGGTTCATCACACCATGCCGGTCGATCATGTCCGGGGCCAGATGATGACGGCTGCGGCGGTGCCGACGCCGCTTGCGGGCGAATGTCCACGGCCTGCCCCGTTCCGGCAGGTCGCGCCAGTCGATGCCGGTCTGTACCCGGTGCAGATTCCGTCGATCACCTGCCGGTGATCCGGCACCTACCGCAACGGTCGTTGCCCACAGGCGGGAACGGCCGCGGCCGCTCCCGCTCCCGCTCCGGAACTGTCGGTCCACCCGCCCCAGGGCTGAAACAGCGATCCGCCGACGTGACAGCCGTACGGGCGGACAAATCCCACGGCTTACGCTCCTGGGTATGACCAAGTTCTTCGCCACTGTGTGCCTGCCGCCGACCGCTCCTCGGAAGGTTCCCCAAGCCGTAGCCGCCGTCATGGCCCCCTACGACGTCAACCTCACCGAGGAATGGAATCCCGTCGGCCACTGGGATCGGTGGGCCATACACTCCAGCACGGGCAATGCCTACCTCGTGCTGCCTCAGCACGACGGCGACCGCAAGCTCGTCACGGCCTCAACCGTGCCGCGCAGGAAAAGCAAGCTCGAAGCCCTCGGGCCGCTGGAATGCTACGGGGGGCCCCGGGGTCTGCTCGACTTCGACGGTATGCGGAGACGAGCGGCACGCGAGCATGACGCCCTGCTCGCCGCTTGGACCGAGCTGACCGCGATACACCCGCCGGCCCGCCCGCTCGCCGACTTCCTCGCTCGCCACGAGGCCGACTCCGCAAGGTACCCCCTGGCCGACGCCAGGAAGGATCATCTGGCCCAGCCGCTGGTGCAGGACGTGGCGCAGCGGGCCGTCGCAGGGGATCCGCACTTCGACACGTCGTTCCTGCTCAACGACCCGGTTGCGTACTTCGCGCAGGAACACGACGATGCCCGGCTGTGGTCGGTCCGGTGCGCCGTGCCCGGCTTCGCTCTGGTCACCCTCGATGGCGAGTGGACGGACGCGGACACCGAAGGCCACTGGGAACAAGCCAACCGCTATCTCGACGACCTCGACCCCCAGGCCGTCGTCCTCGACCTGCTCTGTCACTCCTGAGTCGACGGACCGGGCCGACCCACGGAGACCGGCCCCGCGGCTGCCCGGCGGAAACCCACGCATCATCGCGCGGACAGGCTCCAGGACCGTTTCCGCGTCCGGATCATGGGGCGGGTCGGCACTCTTCGGCATCCCGGCACCTTGTCAGACGCGGCTGTTACGTTGACGCGAGGATCTTGCTTCGACGTCTGGAGACGCCGTATGTGCGATGAGCGGCTCGCCGAGTTCTCCCGCGACCGGTTGGACGGCCGCCCCATACCCGACGATCTGCGCGTGTTGTTGGTGGCGCAGTGGGAAGGCCGCACCGACTTCACCCGTCTCCTCCACCTCGACTTCTTCGAGGCGGGTGAGGTCCACCCGCTCCTGGACACCAGCTACCTGAGCGGAAAGGAACTCGCGGACCCGGAGATGCAGGCCGTCAACGCCGCAGCCGCGGAGATGGCCACGTACGTCAAACTGGTGGCGAAGGGTGGAAAGGGGTGGATCGGTTACTGGCTGCACCCTGACGAACCCGAGGACCGCGCCTGGCATCTCGTAGAGCTGGACACCGAGTTCACCTACTGGGACATGGTCGGCCTCACCCTGACCGAGGGGTCCGCAGCCGAGCAGGCAAGCTACCAGGACGAGCCCGACGAGCGAATAGCGTTCACACAACTGGCGGCCGAACTCGCCGAGCTCGGCCTACCGCTGAGCACCCAGGACTACGACGCCCTCGATGACACCACGCCCACGGTGAACCCTGAGGAACTCATGGAGAAGTTGACCGAAGCCGAACGCGACAAGCGCGGTCTTCGCTGAGCGCCGAGACACCAGCACTCCGGGCCGCGACGGGAGGCGCTTGCCGTCTCCGCAGGTAGGTGCGGTCGGCGCGGTCGGCGCGACAGGAGTACGCCGAGTACGCCGCGTCGCCGAGTACGCCGCCAGGTCGGTTGCGCCGACGTCCGACCGGCTCGCGCACCCGCTATCGGCCCGCCCGGTTCCAGAACTGACGCGGCGCGAACCCTTCGCGCCGCAGCCAGTGTTCGGTATAGACGATCCGCTCCGCCTCGACCACCACGAGAGGTCCGGACGGAGGTTCGTCAAGCGCGCGCGACCGCTCGACGTGGTCGGATTGCCAGCGGAATGCAGGCCAGTAGTGCGCGAAACCGGGGTCTTCCTCCGACAGAACGCGAGCCCGCCCGAAGACCTGAGCCCCTCGACTGCTGGCCTGCCCGACCAGCGGGGCGAAGATGCCCACTGACATCCGCGGATCAACAGCGATGTTTTTCATCTTCGGCGACGCCAGAGCCGTGCTGAACATGAGGGCGAAGTCGAGGTGGAAGTACCGCACAGGCGTCGCGAGCGGCCCATTCGGGCCTGCTGTCGCGATCACGCACATGTTCTGCGAAGACAGGAGGTTGAGTATGCGCTCTTCCAGTCGCTCCCGATCGAGGCGCTTCGTCGGGGACGGGCCGGCCAGCCACTCGTTGGTCACAGGCATGATCGAGTGTCCCACGCTTCGACCCTTTCCGGATGTCCCAGCCTTCGACGAAGTAGCACTGCACAGGGGGTCACCGTTTGCCCGACTCAGTCCTCGAAACTCGGCGTTCCACCGGGCGCGTTGTGAACTCCATGCCTCCCCGAAGCTCGGCGTTCCGAGTGACTGGCGAGGCACGTACCCCCACCGCTCCCGCTCCGGGCCTCGAGCACCGACCAGTAGTCGGTGTGCGCCGGGTCTGTGGGCCGTCTGTGGCAACGCAGCCCGCTCCCGCTTGCGCCTGTGTCAGGTCGCCCGCGCCACGCTGAACAATTGCCCCTGGTCGAGGCACAGGGACGTGTCTGGGCGGCATCGAGGGGAATCCGGTGAACAGAGCAGGACGCCGTACGGATCGTGGGTGGCTGGGCGGTGACCTTGCGGGCGCAACCGTGGCGCACGCAGGGTGCTCGCCGACAAGGGCGGCCCCGGCGGCGGCGGGAGCTTCGCCGAATCCGCGCCCGACCACGCCCACCGCGGCTTTCGCGAGGCTGATGGAAGGTAACGGGCGATGGGTGAGCGGAAACCTTCAGCACCCCGACCGGGATCCGGACCGGCGTCAGCTCCTGGCCCAGGAGCAGGAACCCTTCGGCGCGATCCTCTCGTGCATCGACTCCCGTGTGCCGCCTGAGCTCCTCTTCGACACGGGGTTGGGTGACCTCTACGTGATGCGTACGGGCGGGGAGGCGATCGGCCCGGTGGTCACCGGTTCAGTGGAGTACGGGCCCATGACCAGTGGCACCACCCTCATTGTGGTCCTCGGCCACCAACGCTGCGGCGCTATCAAGGCAGCGTACGAATCCATTCGTGACAGCAAGCCGCTGCCCGGCAACCTGCAGGCGATCGTCGAAGCTCTGCGCCCCGCATACGAACGGGCAGCCGAGGAAGGCGGCGCGGACCCGGTCGAGGCCATGGCCCGCGCCCAGGTCACGTCGACCGCTGCCGACCTGCGCTCCAACAGCGACCTCGCCCCCCTCGTGGGAAAGGGCGAACTTGCCGTGGTCGGCGCCTACTACTCGCTCGACACCGGCAAGGTGGAGGTCCTGGGCGGCGCGCCTTCATGAACCTGTCGGACGAGTCGGACGGCGCTGCCACCCCGGAGTTCGCTCCAGTCCCGCAGCACGGCAGGCGCAGCCCTGTGAACAGGACCGCCACGCCGACCGGGGGCACGCTCGGGAGGCAGCAGGCGAGTGGCGCTCACAGCAGCGGACCGGTTTGACCTTGACACCGTGACAGGGTCTTCACTCCTTGCCAAGGAGGTGGTCTCGATGACGATCACGAATCAGGACACGGATGCGGTACGGGTTCTCCTGGGGTTGGAGGACGATCGTTCGTCCGTGCGACTGCGGGCTGCTCTGGCGGCCGGTACGACGCCCGACCCGCGCTTCGTCGCCAAGCTCATCGAGCGCTGTGCGGTCGAGCCCGAGTTCTTCGTCCGCGACATGTTGACCTGGGCACTCACCCGGCACCCTGTGGCCATGACGCTTCCCGAGCTGCTGCGGGAAGTCCGGTCGCAGCGGGGGCAGGCACGGAGCCAGGCCCTGCACACGCTGTCCAAGATCGGGGACCCGCAGGCGTGGCCGGCCATCACGCGAACGCTCCTGTCCGACGCCGACGAAGAGGTGGCGCGGAGCGCCTGGCGGGCCGCGGTCGTACTCGTACCGGAAGGCGAGGAGTCCGGCTTGGCCACGGTGCTGGCGACGCAGCTCGGGCGCGGCGGGCGGGAGACGCAGCTGAGTCTCAGCCGGGCCCTGGTCGCCCTGGGTGAGTCGACTGTGTCTGCTCTGCTCGCTGCGACGACGGCCACCGATCCGCGCACGCGGGCGCACGCGCTCGCCACGGAACGACTTCTGCGCGACCCGGACGCCGGATTCGAGTCCGCCATCGAGGAGGCGAAGCGCGTCGTGGCACTCGGCGGGTCCGCCGAGGAGGGACGATAGGGCGTGTTGATCGGTGAGGTGGCGCGACGGTCCGGGGTCAGTGCCCGCATGCTTCGGCATTACGAGTCGCTGGGTCTGGTGCGTCCTTCGGGCCGTACCGGCTCCGGCTATCGGGAGTACTCCGGCGAGGACATCCGGCGGATCTTCCACATCGAAAGCCTGCGGTCGCTGGGTCTGTCACTGCGTGAGATCGGGCGCGCGCTCGACGACCCCGGCTTCGCACCCTCGGTGCTCGTCGGCGACCTCATCCGTCAGACACGCGAACGCATCGCCGCGGAGACCGAACTGCTCACACGGCTGCGCCGGATCGACGCAGCGGACCCTGCCGGCTGGGAGGACGTCCTCCAGGTCGTCGTGCTCCTCCAGGCACTCGGATCGAAGAGTGCCGACGCGCGCCAGCGCGCGGCTCTCTCCTCGGCCGGCGAGGTTCCGGTGCCGGTGGAGGCCCTGGTCGAGGCGGCACTGAGCGAGACGGACCCGAACGTTGCCGGGGCCCTGCGATGGGCGCTGGCGCGATCGGGCGAGGGCGGCTCGGCACTGCTCGCGGAGGGCCTCCGCTCACCTGCGGCGGCGGTGCGGGAGCGTGCCGTTCAGTCCCTCGCCGAGATGCCCGACGGCGATGCCGCCGCGGGGCTGCGGGACGCCCTCGCGAACCCCGACGCCGTGGTCCGCGGGTATGCGGCTCTGGCGCTCGGGGCACGTGGCACGGCCGATGCGGTTCCGACGCTCATCGACATGATCGTGGAGGGAAGGAACGACACCGATGCAGCCGACGCACTGAGCGTGCTGGCGAGCGACACCGCGACGGCGGATCAGATCGCGACCGGCCTCATCGACCGCCTCTCCCACGACACGGCTGAAGCGCCTGCACGTGGACGGTTGACCCAGGCGCTGGCGGGCATCCCGGGGACGAGGGCGTCACGGGCACTCGAGGAGCTGTCGCACGACGTGGACCGTGCTGTTGCGGTGACTGCGGCGTACCTTCTTCAGCTACGCGACGCACGGTGACGGACCGGTCTGCCGATCTCACCCGGCTCGGCCAAGTTCCGCCGTCACGTCCCCGCCGCACCCGGCCCCGACCCTGAGCACAGAACCTCAGCAGCTATCGGACCGGGTCCTCGGCAGGCTGTGGAGACAGTGGGTGTGGGTGCAGGACCATGAGTGAGGCCTCCAAACTCGCCACCATGGCAAAAGGGAACCGGTCGAGCTCGAGACAGAGCGCGACGTCATCGGGATGGACTCCTTGGCGCACGCCCTCCGCGAGTTCGGCTGCGGCGCGCGACGCGGCAGCGCGGCGGAGGAACTCGGCAGCATCCGTCTCGGCCCCAGCGGCTCTTCGAGCGATGTACTGAGCGCACGCCAGGTCTTCGTCGGCCCGTCCGTCTTCGCCAGTGACCACGAACGTGACGCCGGCGCTCCCACGCGTCCGAAGGAGCCGAGCCGTTGCCTCCGCCACCACGAAGCCGGCGCACAGCACCAGCGACGCATCCTTGACCGCAAGTGCACCTACCGTCCCTGCAGTGGTCTTCTGCACAACGGTCCGTCCGCCGAGATCGATGGACCGCAGCATGCCCGGCGAGTTGACGGTGTCGAACCCGGGCGCGGACGGACCATCCTTGATCGCCACCCAATCAGGGTGGCGGGCCTTGAGGGCCAGGGCTTCGTCCAGTGACTCAGCAAGAACGATCTTCTCCGCGCCCTGGGCGAAGGCCCAGGCAGCCACGGTGAAAGCACGCATGACGTCGACCACGACCGCCACGGGCGGGGTTTCGACCAGATCGGGGATACCGAGGAAACGAGTGTCCATGCCGGTCATGATCGTGCACCCCCGACACCGAAGCGCCCTGATTTTGGTGCGCATCACCGCGACAACCGCGGAGGGCGACACTCCGGCTGCCTCAGTTGCGCAAGCAGTCCGCAACGGAAAAGCCCGCTCGGGGGCAAGATGGGTCACCCACACGGTTCATGACGGCGCCACAGCCGAACCGAATGAGTGGGATGAGTACTTCGACGAGCGCAAGGCCGAACTCGCCACCTGCGCTGTCTCTTGCCGGACATACTGGCTACGTCGGGGTGTGGGCGCGCATCCGACCCGGAAGGTGCCCTGTTCCCGGCACTCAGTCGAGACAGAACTCGTTGCCCTCGACGTCCTGCATCACGAGGCACGACTCGTTGTCGTCATCGGCAAGCAGCAGCCGCACACGTACCGCGCCGAGCGGGACCAGCCGCGCGCATTCCGCCTCGAGCACGGCCAGACGCTCTTCACCCACGAGCCCGGTGCCTACCCGCACATCAAGATGCAGCCGGTTCTTGACGACCTTCCCCTCGGGAACGCGCTGGAAGTACAGCCGAGGGCCCACACCCGAGGGATCACTGCACGCGAACCATGAATTCCGCTCCTCAGGCGGCTGCGAGCTGTTGAAGTCGTCCCACGTAGCAAAACCCTCCGGGGGCGGCGGTACGACGTACCCCAACACCTCGCACCAGAAACGAGCGACACGCTCAGGGTTTGCGCAGTCGAAGGTGATTTGGACCTGCTTGATCGACGCCATCGGTCCACCATAGAGGCCGGATCCTTCGTAGTCGCCACGAGCCCGTCCTCAAGCGTTCTGCGAACTGCGGCAAATCCGGGCGACGGGCAACGACCCGGCTGAGACGCTGGCGCACATGACCACGCCGCTGACCGCGAGACAACGACTTGCAGCGCTGCACATGTACGCGGCTGTGAAGAGTGAGGACTTCACCGGCCTGAACCTTGCTTCCGCTCGCACGTCTCGACTGCGCTTCACCCGCTGCTCGTTCACCGGGGCAGACCTGCGCCAGGCCACCCTGGACGGGTGCTGGTTCACGTTCTGTGACGTGAGAGGCGCAGACCTGCGCGGGGCGTCGTTGCGTGGGGTCGGCCTCGCGGGATGCGACCTGCGCGGTGCTGACCTGCGCGACACCGATCTGACCGACGCCACGTTCGGAAGCGTGAACACCGGCATGCCTCCGTTCGGGCTGACCGACGTCACCGGCGCCCGGTTCGGGGGAGCGTCCCTGCGCAATGTCCGAGCAGAAGGCGTCATCGGATGGCCACCCGCGCGTGGAGGGAACGGGTGAGGTTCGTAATCTCCGGCCAGGTGCCGGTGGTTCATCAGCCCCCCGAAGTCCGGGAGGAAGCCAGTCGCGGAAGTATCCCGTCCGCAGTACGTCCGCGCCTACTGTGACCCCATGACCATGGGGGACGAGCTGCTTCTACTCGCTGTGGGGACCGGCCGAAGGCATCCGCGGATTCGGTCCGAGAGCCGGCTGCGGATCGCCCTGAGTGCCGCGGAGCTGGCCGAACTGTGCCTGGCCGGCCGGATCGCCTTCGGTACGCGCCGGATCGAGATCCTCGACCCCGCGCCCGTCCAGGACCGCCGCCTCAACAACGTCCTGCTCGGCCTCGGCCGGACCGTCCCGCCGCCCTCCCTCCACGACTGGCTGCGCCTGACGCCGCGGTCCCTCGTCACCGAATACTTCTCCCGTCTGGAGGACCAGAAGGCGCTGAGGTCCCGCCGCCGACGCGACGCGGGCGGGCGTACCCGGCACGACATCCTCTCCGTCGACCTGCCCCGCCGCCGAGGCGTGCTGGACCGTATTGACGCGGTGGCCCGCTCGGGTCCCCGGACGCCGCGTGCCGACCCGCGCGACCTCGCGCTTGCCGTCCTGGTCCGGGTGGCGGACATCGCCCCTGCCGTGTACCCCGGTGTGCGGGGTGCCGCATCCCGGCGGCGCCTGGCCGCCCGGACCGCGACCGACGCCCTCCTCGCCGCCACGCAGGCCGCTGACCCGTTCGGCGAAGGAGACGCCGGGGCTCCGGCCGCCCAGACCTTCCTCCCCGGAGACCAGCTCGCGAAGGAGCTCGCCAACCTCTACTCCGACGTCACCACCGGCGACCAAGGGCTGGCCCACTCCCTGGACTCGGGCGGCTGGTCCGACAGCGGCTCGGGCAGTCACCCGGACTGAGGCAGAGGCAGAGGCAGAGGCAGAGGCAGAGGCAGAGGCACTGGACCGGGCTGCGATGAGGGCTCGGGCGGTCCGAACCGTGAGGGTGACGAGTGGTTGTGCGACTGCCCGTTCCTTCGACAAATAGAACCCGCCAAGGTTGACAGCCGGGTGCGTTACTAGAGTCGGACGCATGGAAACAAGGGTGCTTCGCGCAGTTGAGGCGGACGGGACGGCCTGGGACGACCCGTCCGAGGATCAGTTGCACGACCTGCTTGCTGACCTGAGCCTCGCAGGGCGATTCGTCGTCGTGTGGCGGCTCGATCTGGAATCTGCCGACCAGCACTACATGCAGGTCTTCCTCAACGACGACCTGAGCTATCAGGTGGAATACCGCGAGGGAGGGCCGGACAGGCACTTCCAGACATGGGTACCCCGCGGGCGCGGGGTCTTCGCAGTGGAACCTGTGGCTGAAGTGCTCCAGGGCTGGGCCTGCGAGCGGCCCGGTTGGCGTGGGGCTCTTTCCTGGGTCCCGTGGTCACCCGCGAAGCCATGCGCCCGCCACCACCCCCTCACAACCACTCATTGAGGGCTTCGACCAGAACAGTTGCTCCGCAAGGGCAGCTGGTTTGTCGTACTCGTGACCGTTCGGGCCCGGCCGCCGAAACAGTCGGGACTTCGAGCGATGGTCGGCCGAAAGAGATCCGAACCGCGCGACGAGTCCGATTCGGGAAACCGACGTGTCTTTGCTCCGGCGCTGCTGTGCACTGTGGGGCCGGACGAAAGGGCGCCGTCCGCGTCACTGGATTCCGATCTCTCTGGTCACCATGCGTCGATGACCGGCGCGTCGGATTCGTGCTGCCGCCAGACCTCGCTGAGGCGCCCGAGCCGGTCCGCGGCGGCGATGCCGCGAAGGGACGCGACCTTGCCGTCCCGGACTTCGAACGCCACGGCACCGACGACCCGGTCGTCGAGCACCGCCAGGACGGCCGGGGTGCCGTTGACCAGCGCGATATGGATCGAGGGCGAGCCGCCGGCCAACCGTCGCTTCGCCGGTGTGGGCTTGAAGCCGGCCCGCACGAAGGAGGCGACCCGCTCGCGCGTCCTGTACTCCAACAGCCGCTTGCTCAGTCCGGCGCCGTCCGAGACCGCCGTCACGTCGTCGGTGAGCAGCGCCACCAGGCGCTCGGTGCGCCCCGACGTGGCAGCCGCGAGGAACTCCTCGACGACCCGGCGCGCGGACGCGGGGTCGGCCTCGCTGCCGCGGGGGCGCTCCGAGGCGACCCGGATCCGGGCCCGGTGGGCATGCTGCTGGCTCGCGGACTTGCTGATGTCGAGGATGCCGGCGATTTCGGCGTGGCTGTACGAGAAGGCCTCACGCAGGACGTAGACGGCCCGCTCGACGGGTGACAGGCGCTCCAAGAGGGTCAGTACGGCCAAGGAGACCGATTCGCGCTGCTCGAAGGTGTCGGCCGGGCCGAGCATCGGGTCTCCCTCGAGGAGCGGCTCGGGCAGCCAGGCACCGGCCACTCGCTCGTGGCGCGCCTGCGCCGATCTGAGCCGGTCGAGGCAGACATTGGTGACGACCTTGGTCAGCCACGCTTCCGGCACCTCGACCCGCTCGTGGTCTGCGGCCAGCCAGCGCAGGAACGTGTCCTGCACGGCGTCCTCGGCGTCGGCGGCCGAGCCGAGCAGACGGTACGCGAGCGAGGCCAGCCGGCCCCGGCCGGCCTCGAACGTCTCGACGGCTGCGCTGTCCATGCGGATCAGCCTATGCGGCGGCCCTCACGCCGGCCCGGTCGGGCGCGGCGGCCAGGCGGCGCCTGCGCTTGGGCATGCCGAAGGTCGGGTGGGCGATCCCCCACCCCGCCCCCTTGAGCACGCCAGACTTGAGCCGTGCGGCGGTCCGGCCGCCCAGGTACCAGGACTTCGCCCGGACGTCACCGTCCACCATCTGGAAGATCGCGTCCCGGCGCCCGAGGCTGATGTGGTTGCCGTAATACTTCAACCCGGTGGTCGGGATCTTGCTGCCTGTCAGACGCGCGATGATCGCGGCGGTCGCCTGCATGTTGGTGAAACCGGCCGAGGCGCAGGACATCGGCAGCGGCCGGCCGTTCTGGCCGATCGCGTAGGCGCTGTCACCGGCGGCGTAGACGTCCGGGTGCGAGACCGAGCGCATGGTGCGGTCGACGACGATCTGGCCGGTATCGGCGACCTCCAGGCCGCTGGCTGCCGCGACGGGGTGCACGGCGAACCCGGCCGACCACACGGTCACGTCGGCCGGGATGGATGTGCCGTCGGCGGCGATCGCCATGGTCGGCTCGACGGCTTCGATGCTGGTGTGCTCGTGGACGGTGATGCCGAGTCGGTCGAAGGCCTGCCTCAGGTGACGGCGGGCCTTGGGGGAGAGCCAGGCGCCCAGCTCGCCTCGGGATGCCAGCGAGACCGAGAGGTCGGGCCGGGACTCGGCGAACTCGGTGGCGGTCTCGATGCCGGTCAGCCCTTCACCGACGACCAGGACGGTGCCGCTCTCGCCCAGGCCGGCCAAGCGGTCGCGCAGACGCAGCGCCGAGGACCGGCCGGTCACGTCGAAGGTGTGCTCGGTCACGCCGGGAACACCGTGGTGGGCCACGGAGCTGCCGAGCGCGTAGAGAAGTGTGTCGTAGGCCAGCTCGCCATCGCCTTCCTCGCCGGTCACGGCGACGGTCCTGCACCCGGGGTCGACGCCGGTGACGCGCGCCAGGCGAAGCCTTACCCCGGTGCCCGCGAATATGTCGGCGAGCGTGCTGAAGGCGAGGTCCTGACCGATCGCGAGCTGGTGGAGCCGCATCCGCTCAACGAAGTCGGGCTCGGCGTTCACGACGGTGATCTCGGTGTCGGCCGGAGAGAGCCGACGGGCCAGGTTCCCGGCGGCGAAGGCCCCGGCGTATCCGGCGCCGAGTACGACGATGCGGTGCTTCATGACGTTGCTCCTGTCTCGTTCGCGTGCCCTTTGAACGAGATAGCGCCCGGATTGCTGACAGGAGCTGAATGTGACGTGGGTCACTGATCGAGGTGGGTGGATGGGCCCGGCAGGCGCTCCGGAGCCGCAGGCATCGCTTGCTGGGAGCGGCTTTCACGCGGTCCTCGATACGTTGTCAGGTATCCGAACGCGACGTCAGTGCCGCATACTCGGCCCGCTCCAGCCAGGTCATGTACCAGCGGGCAAAGGTCACCGGTTTCCTGTCATCGTCGAGGAGTGGCACGAGGTCGACGTCGTCCACTCGGCCGTCGGACCAGATCGTCCCTCGGTGGCGGCCACTGATGACCAGCCACTCCCGCTGGGCGCAGCCCAGATGCGAGATCGGGATGGCGCCGGCGGTCCGCTCGGGCGCGAACAAGAGGGCGCCCCACTGCTCATCCCATGCTTCGAAGGCGTCGTCGAAGGCCTCGATCTCATCAAACCCCTCTTCCTCGGGGCGCTGGGCCAGGAGTTCCTCGAGCGCCTCGGGGTCCGGACCCTGGTCAGGGAACGGCTCGGCGAGCATGGAGAGGTCGGCCAGGTCGGCGCCGTCGCCTTCCCAGCGCCACCGGCTCTGCACATGCCGCACGGGGAAAAGGCCGTAAGCGGGACCGGCGCCGCCCGCAGCGACCTGGAGGAGGAAGGCCCGGTACTCCTCGGGCAGCCTCACGCCTATGTGCTCTTCGAGCTCGGCGAGACCGCTTTCGGTGAGCGGCTTCTCCAAGGCCCACCGGTGCCCGAGCGACCCGAACACCTCACTGCTCGTCGGCTGAGCGCCCAACGCGCCGACCCGTTCGCGGATCCCTGCCCACTGGTCAACCATGCGCAGACCATATCCGCCGCCACTGACACCGGCTGGTTGCCGGCCCTGCCGCGTGCTGCCAGGCCACGGATCGCGCGCAGGCAAGTGAAGCGCTCAGCCGCAGCCGCCGGGTCCGCTTCCTCGACGCTCAAACTTCTGCCGGTACTCGTCGCTGGTGAGTGGCCACGCTTTCACCGGCCGCCGTAGCGAAGCCCGGCCACGTATGGTCGTGACCGGGCCGGAGTTGCGGCTGATCAGGATTCAGGGCAGAGCGTTTTGCGCAGCCCGAAGTTGAGGTGGCTTCCGTCGTCGTCGGTCAGCGTGATGCCACCGTAGGAGAACCGCTGCGCAGCGCTGTGGTCAGGATCGGTCGCGCCCCCAGTGAGAGCCGCGCACTGGTTGCGAGCCGCGGCGATGGCCTTGTCCTCGTCGTGGACGAGGTTGCCGTTGACGTCGTGAATTACCTCGAGGACGGCGGACCGTTCGGCGCCGGTGGGCTCGGGAGGCAGGTCGACGTCTTTGGCGGTGCCACTGCTGTCTGCGGCACTCGACGCCTCGGGTGCGGTCTTCTTGACGGTGCCCGTCTTGTTGTCGCCGTCACCGTTGTCGCTACTGCACCCGACAACGGTGACGGCGAGTATGGCGGCGACGGCCGCGGTGGTGCGTATGCGCATGATTCCCCCTGGTGTGACACGAGTGGACTCATGCTGTGGCAGGCGGGGCCGGGTGGAGTAGCGGTTACAGGGCCGTGACTTGCTGCGGACGCGTCTGAAGCGATCCGCTCCCGCCTGCGGTCACTGGTGTTCAGGACGGACTGCCGTGCTGGTGCCCGTTCCGGCGTGGACGGGTGGCGTCCGTCGTGCGCTCAAGTGAGGTCGACCTCGACAGGGCACAGACGGTGCGCACGAGCGCCGCGCCACGGGAGCTGCGTCTCGCTACGGCGTAAAGCGGCTACCCATTCTCGCCCCAGTTCTTGCCCAATCTATCGATATTCGATAGATTACCATCGTCATTCGATGGAAGGGTGGGTCATGGGAAAGCTGGCAGTGCGTGCGCTGCGCGCCGTGCTTGCGGTGGTGTTCGTCGGCACGGTGTGCGTGCAGGTGTTGATGGTGTGGGTGTTGGTCAGTGGGAGCGACCCGGAGGACGGGTCGCTCCCACTGACCCCACTGCGCCTGATCACCGTCCTCGGCATGGTGTCGGCCCAGGTTGCCCTGGTCTGCGTGTGGCGGCTGGTGGCGATGGTGCGACGCGGAACCGTGTTCTCCGACACCGCCTTCCGGTACGTGAACGGCGTGATCGGCGCGATCGTGGCGGCTGCCCTTCTGTGGTTCGCGGTCACGGCCATCAATGCGCCGGGCCAACGGGACGACCCGGGCGTCACCGTCATCATGGGCGGGGTGGGCCTGGCCATACTGGGGGTCGCTCTCATCGTTCTCGTGCTGCGGATGCTGCTCGCCCAGGCTGTCGCGCGCGACGTCGAAGCAGCGAAGATGCAGGCGGAGTTGGACGTGGTGATCTGATGCCGATCGTCGTCGACGTCGACGTGATGCTGGCCAGGCGGAAGATGTCCGTGGGCGAGCTCGCGGAACGCGTGGGGATCACTCCCGCCAACCTGGCGGTACTCAAGAACGGCCGCGCCAAAGCGGTGCGCTTCGCCACGCTCGCCGCGCTCTGCGAGGTGCTCAACTGTCAGCCGGGCGACCTGCTGCGCTGGGAGGCCGAGGATGCCGCAGGCGAATGACGTGCCCCGGGGCGGGGGGAGTGAAACGCCTGGCACCACCGGCCCGTGACACGGATCGCCGATCACGGGAAGCACCGTCCCGACCCTGTTGGGCAGATTCCGTCGACCTGCACCGCGCCGCACCGTGCTGGTCAACGGTCGCGACGTGCGAACGTGAGCTCCCGACCACAAGCCCTCGTCCTCCCAGCGCGGACAGGGGGGTTCGTCGTTGGGAGCTCGGCTTTCGGGAGCAGTCCGCCTTCTCGACCGGGACGGCTTCACCCCCCCACGAGGCCGGTTCTGTGCTGCGACAACATCTCCACCGGATTTCACGGCAAGGGGTCTCGCCCGGTGATCTACGCAGGGATGAGAACGGTCACCCATTCCGCTTCACGCGGCCGGTAGCCGTAACGGTTCCTCAGCCCAGACACGATCGCAGGGACGTGGCCGGCCCCGTAAACGATCGCCACCCGGATCGGCTCGTCGCCGCGCTCCGTGTGGATCTCGCCGAGCGCGTCGAGCAACCGCTGGTCGCGCCGATCCGTGATCGCGTGTATCACCGGGTCGTCGGCCGCCATCTCCGCCCGCAGCGTCGACGGCAGATCCTCGACCTCCAGGTCTTCATCGAGGAAGGCGCGCGGACCGCGCAGCGCGAACACCAGGCCCATCACGGGAGCCGTGACCATGAGCATCACGTACATCCCACGCGGCAGTGTCTTCAGGTCCGCGCTCGCCTCCGCCCCGGTCACATCCGGGTGGATCACCTCCGCGCCCTCGGACAGGAGCAGCTCATCGCGCTGCTCCTGCAGACCGTTGCGCCGCCGACGTGGGGCGAACCGGTAAGCAAGCGTGAGGGCGCTCACTGCGACCGATCTCCCTCGGATTCCCTCCATGACTATGAGGTCGCATTCCCTGAGCCTGAGCCGGATCTGTGAGTAGAACGTCGGCGAGGCCACATGCAGCATCGGGAAGATCACGAATTCAAGTGGTGTCCCTCTCCGCCTCATGGTGATCACAGCAGATCGGACGGCATACCCGGTCACCTCGATGATCTGCATGATTCCCCCGCGAACCTGGCCCGGTTGCTCTTCCACCCTTACCAGGACACGAGCCCGCCCAAGGCCGTGGTTCCCTTCCGGCGCACTTTGCCGTCGGGCTGCGGAGGTGCCCCGACGGCACCATCCGATCGAACGCTCCCTCGGTCGCCTCACCGACGGCGATGCCTGGCCACCCGGCTACCGGAAGGCCCGCACGGTGACCTGCCGGCTTCCTGGGCGGCAGGGTTCAGAGACCGTACGTTCGTGGCGGAAACTGACCCCTGCACAAAAAGCTCACAGATGGGCCCTGTTGTGCGCGGACGTGTTACCCGTACCCTCCCACCAGCCGTCGGCGTGGGCAGGTCCGTGCAGCAAGGGAGGCCTTTCGTTCTCCAGGTGTACGCCGTCGTGTCACGTACCCACCCCCGGCCGGCACCCCGGGACCGCTGTCCTTGGGGCGCCCCTGATACCCCCCATCACCCCAGAGGTCGTCACCCATGACAGAGCTTGACCGTCGCAGGTTCCTGCAGATCGCCGGAGGCACCGCCGCTCTCGCCATGCTGAACGAGAGCATCGCGAGGGCCGCTGCCATTCCGGCGCAGGGCAGCACAGGAATGATCCAGGACATCGAGCACGTCGTCGTCCTGATGCAGGAGAACCGTTCCTTCGACCACTACTTCGGGGCGATGAAGGGGGTACGAGGCTTCGGGGACCCCCGCCCCGTCCTCCAGGACAACGGCACGTCCGTCTTCCACCAGTCCGACGGAACGAAGGACATCCTCCCGTTCAACCCGCAGGTCGACGACCTCGGGATGCAGTTCCTGGAAGGGCTGGACCACGACTGGGCCGGCGGTCACCAGGCCTACAACAACGGCAAGTACGACAAGTGGGTACCGGCGAAAACGGCCACGACCATGTCGCACATGACACGGAACGACATCCCGTTCCACTACGCCCTCGCCGACGCCTTCACCGTGTGCGACGCCTACCACTGCTCCTTCATCGGAGCCACCGACCCCAACCGCTACTACCTCTGGTCGGGCCACACCGGCAACGACGGCACGGGTGGCGGCCCCGTACTAGGCAACCAGGAAGCCGGCTACGGCTGGAAGACCTACCCCGAGCGGCTGGAGTCGGCGGGGGTCTCCTGGAAGGTCTACCAGGACATCGGCGACGGACTGAACGCCGCCGGATCCTGGGGCTGGATCAACGACGCCTTCCGGGGCAACTACGGCGACAACTCCCTGCTGTACTTCAACAACTACCGCAACGCCCAGCCAGGCAGCGCCCTGTACGAGAAGGCCCGCACCGGCACGAACGCCAAGGCGGGCGACGGGTACTTCGACCGTCTGCGCGCCGACGTGGTCAACGGGACCCTCCCGAAGGTCTCCTGGATCGCAGCTCCCGAAGCCTTCAGCGAGCACTCGAACTGGCCGACGAACTTCGGCGCCTGGTACATCTCGCAGGTCCTGGACGCGCTGACGGCGAACCCCGAAGTCTGGTCGAAGACCGCCCTGTTCCTCACCTACGACGAGAACGACGGCTTCTTCGACCACGTCGTTCCGCCGTACCCGCCGGCCTCCTCCGCCTGGGGCCTGTCCACGGCGGACGTATCGAAGGACCTGTACAAGGGCGGCGGGGGATACGCGGCGGGTGCTTACGGGCTCGGCCCGCGTGTGCCGATGATCGTCGTCTCTCCGTGGAGCAAGGGCGGCTACGTCTGCTCCGAGACCTTCGACCACACCTCGGTGATCCGCTTCATGGAGAAGCGCTTCGGGGTGCAGGAGCCCAACATCTCGCCCTGGCGCCGCGCCGTGTGCGGCGACCTGACGTCAGCGTTCGACTTCACCCGCGCCGACGCCGCCCCCGCCCCGCTGCCGTCCACGGCCGGGTACGTGCCGCCGGACAAGAACCGCCACCCGTCCTACCACCCGACCCCGCCGGCCACGGGCACCCTCCCGAAGCAGGAGGCCGGCTCCAAGCCGACCCGCGCCCTCGGCTACAGCCCGTACGTGGATGGCCGGGCCACCGTCTCCACCGGCAAGTTCACCCTGACCTTCGCCGGCGGCCCCACCTTGGGCGCCCACTTCCACAGCACCTCGGGCAACCGGACGGACGGCCCCTGGCCCTACACCGTCGAGGCGGGCAGGACCCTCTCGGACACCTGGAGCACCAGCAGCTCCACCGGCAACCAGATCAATCTCACGGTCTGGGGCCCGAACGGCTTCGTGCGCACCTGGAAGGGCCCGGCGAAGAAGGCCGGTCCCGAGGTCACCGCCCGTCACGTCGCTACCGGCGGCAACCTGACACTCAGCATGACCAACTCAGCCACGTCCGCGGTCAACCTGACGGTGAGCAACACCTACGGAGGCGCGGCCCAGACCTTCAAGGTCAACCCCGGTGCGACCGTCTCCCACACGGTGGACCTGCGTACCACCGCCCGCTGGTACGACGTCAAGGTCGTCTCCGACGCAGACCCCACTTTTCTCCGCCGCTTCGCCGGCCACGTGGAGACCGGCGCCCCGGGTGTCTCCGACCCGGCGATCAGGACAGTCTGAGGGGTCCTCGGGGTGCTCAGCAGCCGCAGTTCCGGGACCGGCGGGTCGCGCTCACCGTGTCTGCGCCGCCAGCTGGACCGACCCGCCCACGATGCGCGGGAAGGGAAGCTCGGCCTGGACGACGGAGCAGCCCGTACACGACGGCTGACCGGCGGCTGCCCGGACATGACCGTGGTGGGTGATGTCGCTCCGTAACACCTGGTCAATGGGTGTTGCGTCAGCAGCTGCGGACACACAAGGGAACTCCGCAGCTGCTGGCAGCCAGTGAGGCGACCAGTAGGTCACAGCAGGTGCCTGCCAGGCAGGGCGAGATCGCCGGTGCCTGTGACGGTGATCTCCAGCGGGGGTTCCGGAAGGCCGGCGAACAGGCGGGTGGAGCACGATCCGGTCGAGCGCGCCATCAGCGTTCGGTGAACGATCCGTGCCGTCCCGCCCCGGCCGAGAACCGTGCCGCGCCTCCCAGGCTGTCGCCCAGCACGCGCATCCCGTGCCGGAGCTCGACCTGCATCGCGGCCCGCTCGTCGAGGCCTTCGTGGTCGAGGACGGAGCTCCGGTCGGCCCGGAGGCAGGCCTGCGGGAAGGCGGCGATCGAGGCGGCCAGTGCCTCAGCCTCCGCGCGTGCCCGGCCCGGCGGGACGACACGGTTCGCGAGTCCCATCTCGTACGCTTCGGGGGCCGCGACCGGGCGGCCGGTCAGGATCATGTCCATCGCACGGCTGGTGCCGATGAGGCGGGGGAGACGTACGGTGCCGCCGTCGATGAGCGGTACGCCCCACCGACGGCAGAAGACGCCGAAGACCGAGTCCTCCTCGGCGACCCGTAGATCGCACCAGAGTGCCAGCTCCAGACCGCCGGCGACGGCATGGCCTGCCACCGCCGCGATCACCGGCTTCGACAGCCGCATCCGCGTCGGACCCATCGGCCCGTCGCCGTCCTCGGTGACGTGGTTGCCGCGTTCCGTGGCGAGCGCCTTGAGGTCCGCTCCAGCGCAGAACGTGCCGCCCTCACCCCACAGGACCGCCACCCGGGCCGTCCCGTCCTCCTCGAACGCCCGGAAAGCGTCGGTGAGTTCGGCAGCCGTCGGACCGTCCACGGCGTTGCGGACCTCAGGCCGGGACAGGACGACGGTGGTGACGTGCTCTTGGCGTTCGATCCGGACCGGCATCGCGAGGACCCCTTCGTGTGACGAAGCCAGCAGGTTACTCCCGAGTCACACCAGGGGGTCAGGAGGCCAGGTCCCCCACCTCACGGCCCGAGCTCAATGGGCGTACCGGTGTGGGACCGATCGACGTGAGCCCGAGCCGGCAGCGACCGCCAGGGTCGCGGCGAAGGCTGTTCCCCGCGCGCGGTGGGTGAGCGGCCCGTCCGGTCCACGCGCCGGGCAACCCCATCCCGCCGAACCCCTCACCCCGTCACCCGCCCGGATCTACCATTCGGTCAGGACGGCGACGTTCTGCCCACATCCCCGGGGAGCCACTGATGACGACACCGGCCACCGACCACACACCTGACTATCCGCCGCGGACCCCGCCCCCGCCGAAGCGGCCGGTCTCCCCGCCCCGCCCGGACACTGCGGGTCTGCACGAGGACGTGGCGGAGGGGCGGATGCCGGCGCGGTCCGGGCGGCGCGGGGTGGGGATGGTGAACCGGCGAGGTGCGAACTGGGTGCTGGAGTCTGCACCGTGGTCTGCGGGAAAGGCCCGGACCGCGGTTGTCGGCCAGCTTCGGAAGTGGGGTTACCGGCCGGCCGCGGGCACGGTGGCGGCTGTGGAAGCGGTCGTGACGCTCCTCGTCGACGAGGCCACCACCGACCCCGGAACCCGCATCACCGTCCATCTGTCCGACCAGGACGGACAGGCGTGCATTCTCACCCTCTCCCACAGCATTTCCCTGACCTCGGGTCACGAGGACGGTGGGGACGATGTTCTGCACCGGATCACCGCCCAGCCCTCGGTCTCCGGATGCGGGACGGACACCGGGCCCGACGGTCGCCGCACCTGGGCCGTCGTCGGGCTCTGACCTGGTAGCCGGAAAACCTCTGGTCCACCCGAGACCCTGGGGCCGATACTCGCTACCCATGAGGCGTGACGATCCCGGTCGAGACATTTCTTCCAACCCGGCATTAGGACGGGTACTGGGGCGGCTCGGCGGCCCGGAGCTGATGGACCTGCTGAGCGATGGCCTGTCCGGGGGTGATCTGACCACCCTGCTGCTCGAGGTCTTCCGGCGACGTGCGGACCGGCTCACGCCCGCGGAAGTGATGCGGCGCTACCGCAGCGATCGATTCGTCGCACCGGCTCCGACCGGCTTCACTGCCCTACGGCGCACCGAAGACGCCTTGCTGTCCGCATTGCCCGACGCGTTCGAGATGCTCGTACTGGCCCCGGTCCTGCCTCTGGCAACTCATTCGTCCGTCGCGACCGTCGATCCCCGCAAGGTGATCGCAACGGTTCGCGGCAGCGAGGTCGCCGCTGATCCGACGAACGCCTTGGCTCTTGAGGCATCCCTGCGACGATCCCTGGCCCTCGCGGCTGCTCCTCGTTCACCCGCGCTCGTCCGGCTGGCAGCCAGTCAGCGAGTGACCCGTGCACAACACTTCAGCGCTCCCGGGATGCTTGCCCACTTTCAGATCTTCGGTCTGGTGACCGCCGGCCGAGACACCGGCAACCGGCGTTTCGAGCACCAGCAATTGGCTGAACACCTGCGGTTCGCAGTCGCGGCCCTGACTGCCGTCGGGGTGCAGCACACCCAGATCCGGCTTACCGGCCTGGAGGACGCGAGCCGTCCGGTCATCGAACGGATACGCGGTGACTTCGCCGAACTGCCAGGCCTCACCGTGCTCGAGGACCCCGACCGGGCGACCGGACGCGGCTACTACACGGGAAGTTGCTTCAAGATCTACGCCGGTGTCGAAGACCAGTACCTGGAAGTCGCCGACGGCGGATTCGTCGACTGGAGCCAACTCCTCACCGGCAACCGCAAGGAACGCCTCCTGATCAGCGGCTTCGGCGTCGATCGCATCGCCGATATCCGCCGAACAGGAACGGCCCCAGGGGATGCCGGCCCGATCACGTGACCCGAGCGCCTGCCACGCGACCCGACGAGGTCACAGCATCAACCGTCGAGCGGAGACGGAGAGGTGACGGACACGTGGTCCTGGAACCGGACGGGACCTCAGCGCCGCGCGTGGCGGATCTTCAGTCGCCCGAAACCCATGGTCCCGGAGATCCGGATCCTCGGCACGCCGAGGCGGGAGTGCCGGCGGGCCTTGTAGCGCGTGTCCTTCCACCCGGTGTGCAGATCGTCCACTTCGACGATCGCGTCGCGAGGCACCGTGATCCTGGCCTTGCCGGTGCCGAGCTGCAGCTCGATGTCGACCACCGAATACTCGATGACCGCCCGGGACAGGTCCAGATGCACGCTTCCGTATGCGGACTCGACCTTGAGGATCCGAGGTACCCGCCATGCGCCGCGCCGCCGGATCCGTCCGCCTGCGGCGCCGATCGTGGACGTGGTGGCCGCCTTCTCCTCCGGAAGCGAGGCCAGAGGCGACACGAGTTCGCTGCGGGTCCGGGCGATGAGCACGTGGTGGAGGCGTGCGTCCAGATCCTCGTGCGAGAGGTGCCCTTCTGCGTACGCTTCCTGCAGCCGCCGCACGGCCGTGTCCCGGTCGTCCTCGCTGATCAGTGACGGCAGGTCGTCCGGCAGGGAGGTCACTGTCTCACTCTAGTGCAGTGCCGACGATGCGAACATGCCAAGTTCCCCGGCCGAAAAGTCGTGTGATCCGGGGCCCAGGATCACCACGCCGGGCCGGTAGCGGGACATCGACACAACGGTGATGGACCCGCTCCGGTCGGGCCAGGGAGCCAGCCCGGGACGTGCCCACGAGGTCCAGGGAGTTCCCCCTGGTCCCAACTCGCCCCGGCCGCCGTTTTCGGTGCTCCGTCCGGTCGTGTCGGTGAACGAGTCGCCCAGCGGCATGACGCGTACGGCGGATGCTGCCGCGACGGCCTGCCCGGTGGACGCCGACGACTGCTCGGCTTCCGTACGGGTGGCCGAAGCGCCTCTCAGCCCGTAGCGGCGTTGAGGAGATCAAGGGCGCTCTGCTGGCAGCCGTAGTCGGTGGTGGTGTTGCCCCCGGTCCAGTGCGGGCCGTACTGGTCGAGCGCGTTGCGGTTGCGGTCATAGGCGCTGGTCGCCCAGCGAGTGAGCGCGGCGGCATACGGGCGGTCGGACAGTTGGCGGTTGAGGGTGCCGAGGCCGCGCACGTAAGCACCCTTGAAACTCGGGCCGTCTCCCGTGCAGCTGTCGCCCTCGCCGGGTTCGCGCAGGACGCCGTCCGTCTGGAGCCGGACGGAGGAGGCGTCGGCAAGGCCGCGGGCAGTCGTCAGGAGGCCGGAGTCACCGGTGGCTCGGTGGAATTCCGTCAACGCGCCCAGAATGACGCCCTGGTTGTACGTCCAGGTGGGCTGGCCGTTGTTGGCGCAGGAGTCGCTGAGACCGTCGTTGATCATGCGGTCGCCGTTGATCATGCCACTCTGCTGGAACCAGCTCCATTCGTTCCTCGCCCGCTCCAGGTAGACGGTGTCACCTGGAATGCGGTTGTGCAGAGCTGAAGTGAGCTGGAGGAAGAGCTCGTTGGTGATGGCGTTCTTGTAGTTGCCGTTCGTGCTCCACCGGACCCCGCCGCCACAGGTGTTGTTCCAGTTGGCGTACATGTGGTCCGCGTCGGTCCGAGCGGTGTCGAGGTACCGGCGGTCGCCGGTCAGGTCGTAGGCGGCGATCCAGGCGAGGCCCCACCACCCGGTGTCATCGAGGTACTCGTTCCTGAACTGCCCTCCCTGCGCGTTCAGGTTCTTCTCGTAGGTGTCGGCGATGGCGTAGGTATAGCTGCCCATGCCGGTGATCCGGATGTTGTCGATGATCGCGGTCAGCGCATTGGCGCCTGTCCACCAGCCGTTGCTGCCGAAGAGTTTGGTGCCCCGGTCGAACGACATCATCAGGGCGGTGGCGGCCGCGGTGCTCCTGCTGCCCGCGTTCCAGTTGGTGCGTGCCCAGGGCGTGCACGCGATGGAGCCTCCTGCCGGCTGCCCGCAGGCCCGAAGGGCGCCGACGCCCTGGGTGTTCCACTCGTCGACGTTGTACATCTGAGTGCGCCAGCCTCGCCCTCCGGCGGGCACCGCGGTGTCGCCGAGACGGCTTCCCGACGCCCAGGTCCGGCCGCCGTCCATGGACCGGTCCAGCCAGACGTGGTCGCCGGGTCCGCCGTTGTCGATGGATGCCCATCCCATGGCGTCGTCATCGTCGAAGTGCAGCGCGATGGATCGCGAGGAGACCGCGACGGTCACGGGGACGCGGTCCTGGGGGCTCAGTCCCGGATCCCGCGCGTCGCAGTACTTGTTGCACACGGCCGCCGGCGCCGCGGCGGCGGCCGAGGGCAGCCCGCCGACCAGTAGGGCGGACAACGTTGTCAGCCCGGCGAGGAGGGCGGTGGATGCGGTTCTCGGTTGCTTCATGGAGGAGGCTCCTGAAACGACTGGTCACGGTGTGGGGGTGCGCCGTCCACAGGAGAGCGCTCTCTGAAGCTAGCCAAGCGTCATGGTCACGTCAATGGTTCGCGCGCTGCCCGCCGTAACGCGGTCGTCGGCCGAGCTCGTTGACGGTGAGGCCGTGGCGAACGGCATTCGGAAGGCACATCCTCCTGCGCGTCATCGACGACGTGGTGCAGGCGTTGCACGGTTTCACGCCAACGCCAGGAGTTGCAACGCCTCGAGGTCCGCACCCTCGGTGAACTCGGGGCCCTTCGGTGGAGTGCCGTGAGAAGCCATCTTCCGTGGTGAATTGGTATCTCTTGGACCGTTGTCGTCGTTGCGGTCGGTAGCATCGGCCTCAACAGGCGTTTGAGACACAGCGAAAGCCGAGGACTGCATGTCCGAAAATACTCCTACGTCCACCATCAGCGCGGACTACACACAGCGGATCACAGAGGATCTCGCGGCGAACCGGCGGGAACAGGACCGGGCGCGTACCGAGTTGACCCGGCTGCAGGACGAACTCATCCAGCTGGAGGAGGGTGAGCAGGTCCTGGTCAAGATGCAGGAGGTGCTGGGCGGTTCCGGAAAGCCGGAGGTGCGCAAGGGCAAGGACACCAAGGAGGCGTCCGTTCCCGCCGCTCGCCGCTCCAAGGGCAAGGAGGCATCGGTGAAGAAGGGGCGTGCGTCGAAGTCCCCGGCGCAGGCTGCCCAGGAGGTTCCCGCCAACGGGGTCGCCGCATCCAAGGGCTCCGGAGAGCCGACATGGCGTGAGTTGGTCACCGGATATCTTGCCGGGCAGAGGGAGCCGAGGTCTGCCGCCGAGGTAGCCGCTGCCCTGACCGAGTCGTACCCGCAGCGCAAGACCCAGGTCGCGGTGGTGCGCAACACGCTGGAGCAGGGGGTCGCCAGTGGACTGCTGGAGCGCTTCAAGCAGGGTCGCTCCGTCTATTACAGCCCTGTCCCGGAGTCCGCTTCCGTCTCGAATCGTGACGGTGCCGGGGAAGCCACACCGTAAGGTCCCGCCTCAGGAACTGCTTGATGCCGATGGTCGAATGTCTGTGCGGATGAGCCGTTGAGGTCGGCCGCGACCTGTGCGCCGTCGGAGCAGACGTTCGGCCCAGTTGCGGGCCCGGTACGCGAGTTCAGCGCCGGCAATTTCAGGGTCGGTGGTTCGATCGCATGCCGGCCGGGGTTCGCGCCGGGGACGGCGAAGGCGCGTTTCCGCTCGGCCCTGTGCAGCTGTACGCCCAGGCTCCTACGTCATGGCGCACTGTGCGAACCCCCTACCGGTCGGCGCACTTGTAGTACCCGGGTGTGTCGGTGTGGTCGGTCGACATCGAGCCGGATCTGTCGAAGATCTTCGCCGTGACGTCGACGGTGGCCGAACGGTCCGCAGCGCCCCGCTGTCACAGGCACACGTGGGTGGCCGCGTGGTCAAGATTCGCACCGCGGGTTTCCTCTCCGGAGAAACGGCGGCGGGGCGCTTCGGCGTCACGCTCCCGCCGCCGTCACCGGCCCGGTACTGCGGCCGGTTCCGTCGACACCGCCTCCCGCGGTGACGACGGAGTCGAGGGGGTGATCAGGGAAGAACCCACTTCTGGTTGGCACCGGTGTGGCATGACCAGAGGTGGACCTTGGTGCCGTCCGCGGAGGAGGTGCCAGCGGCGTCCAGGCATTTGCCCGACTGAGGGTTCCTCAGCGTGCCGTTGGCCTGAGGCACCCACTTCTGGGCGCCGGTGCCGTTGCAGCCGTAGAGCTGGACCTTCGTGCCGTCGGCCGATCCGCCGCCACTGATGTCCATGCACTTGCCCAACGCCCGCAGTGTGTCGTCCGCGCCGACCGTCCACAGCTGGGCTGCCGACCGGTTGCACGTCCACAACTGGATCTGCGTACCGTCCGCGCTCGCGCCGTTCGCGACATCGAGACACTTGGCGCCGATGCCGGTGACGGCACCCGCCCGTGGGCCGGTCGGGGCTCCGAGTTCCTTGATGCGGATGTTGCGGAAGGACACGTCGTCGCCGGTGCCGTGGTTCTGCAGGCCGATGTGGCCCTGCTGGAGGCTGCGGGCGGGATCGGTCTGGGTGAAGTCATTGATCTTGCGGCCGTTGAGGAAGACCTGGAGCCGTTCGCCCTCTACCCGGATCTCGTAGGTGTTCCACTCTCCCGGCGGGTTGAGCGCTGCGTCGCGGGCGGGCAGGTCAGCCGATTTGAAGCCGTAGACGGATCCCGTGGTGCGGTCCGCCGAGTCCGTCGCGTCGATCTGGATCTCGTAGCCGTTGTCGACGGCCGACCACGGGTCGTCGGAGGCCGGGAAGCCGACGAATACGCCGGAGTTGTCGTCGCCGGCCTGCCGCCAGTCGAGCTTCAGTGAGTACGACGTGTACTCCTTGGCCTCGTACCAGAACAGACCGAGGCCGCCCTGCGAGGTGAGGGTGGCGTCGGACTCGGCGAAGGAACCTGGTCCGGCCTGCTTCCACCCAGTGGTACCAGAGGCGCCGTACAGGGCCGTGTAGCCCGTCTCCGGTCGGCAGTCGGCCTCTGTCAGGCGCGCGGCCCAGCGGATTCCGCCGAGCAGATGGCGGCGGAAGGCGGGATCGGTGTAGGAGTCCTCGGTGTGGCCGCCGCCCGTGTAGAAGGCACGCCCGCCCTCATAGTCCTTGCACCAGGCGATCGGGTGGTCACCGCCCATCGCACCACCGCTGTACGTGGACTCGTCGAGCGAGGCCAGGACGTGTGCGGTCGTTCGCGGGTTGGTGCGGTAGTCGTACCACTCGTCGGTCCGCTGCCAGGTCCGGCCGAGGTGGGAGGTGGCGTCGTGAGCACGGTCCTCCACGGTCACCGTGGCCGGCTGGATCTGCGGGTGGGACCGGAACAGAGCACCGGCAAGACCGCCGTACCAGGCCCAGTCGTACTCGGTGTCGGCCGCCGCGTGGATGCCGACGTAGCCGCCGCCGGCGCCGATGTACCCCTCGAACGCGGTCTGCTGCGAGGCGTTGAGTACGTCGCCGGTGGTGGAGAGGAAGACCACGGACTCGTAGCCGGCCAGGTTGGCGGGGGTGAAGGCAGCCGCGTCCTCGGTCGCGGTGACGGTGAAGTTGTTGGCGGCGCCCAGCTCACGTAAGGCCGTGACGCCCTCGTCGATGGAGGAGTGGCGGAAGCCGGCGGTCTTCGAGAACACCAGCACGTCGTACGCCGGGTCGGCCGCGGCCGCCACCGAGGAGTGCATGTCAGCGGGTGCTCCGGGGTCGGATTCGGCGGCAGCGGATACCGCTGCCGGCAGGACGGCGGTGCTCAGGAGCACACAGGCGGCCCAGCAGGTGGAGCGGATGAACCGTCGACTCATGGCAGGATCCACTTCTGGTTGGCGCCGGTGTTGCAGGTCCACAGCTGGATCTTGGTGCGGTCCGCGGAGGCCCCTCCGGTCGCGTCAAGACATTTGCCCGTTGCCGGGTTCTGCAGAGTGCCGTTCGGCTGCGGCGCCCATTTCTGGGCTCCGGTGTTGTTGCACCCGTACAGCTGGATCTTCGTTCCGTCGGCTGCCTCGCCCCCGCTGATGTCCAGGCACTTGCCGAGCGCGCGCAGAGTCCCGTCCGCGCCGACCGTCCACTGCTGGGCGACCGTCCCGTTGCAGCCGTACAGCTGGATCTGCGTGCCGTCCGCACCGGCTCCGGCGGCCACATCGACGCACTTGCCGTCGATCCCCGTGATCCGGCCCGTCCGAGCCTGCGTCGTCTCGGTGGTGAAGGTGAAGTCGTCGATGTCGAAGAGGGATCCGCTGCCCCCCTTGAAGACGAGGTGGAGGGTGGTGGTGCCGGCGGGACGGTTGGTGAGGTTCGCGGACACGTCCTGGAAGGATTCCCAGCTCCCGGTTGCGGGGACGACCGCTGATCCGAGCAAGGTGCCGGTGGGCGAGCCCGCGCGCACCTCCAGGGTCCCTCCCGCGGCGCCGGAGGCGATACGGGCGGTCATCTTGGTGGCGTTGGTGAGAAGGTACGGCTTGAACGAGATCCAGTCGCCGTTCTCGATGTAGCCGACCGCCTTGCCGCCGTGTGCCGCCGTCTTGTCGACGATCGTGACACCGGCGGAGTCCCCGAAGTGCTCGGCCTGGCGCTGGCTGCCCTGACTGAGGTTCTGGTCGTGGGTGGTCAGGGCGGGCTGTCCGTTCGCCCCTCCGTCGGTGTACTCGGCGTCCCACACACCGAAGATGTTCGCGTTCGGGTCGTGCTCCCCGTCGGCGATGGTCTTGAGTGTGCCGGAACAGCCCGTGGCGGATGTCTGCAGGTGGCCGTGGCTGTCGTGTCCGATGATGAAGTTGACCTTGACCCTGGAGCAGTCGATCGTGCTGTCCTCGGGGTCGGTGACGGTGACCTTGAAGGGGACGGCGGCGCCCATGTCGATGATGGTGCCGTCGGTGGGCAGTTCGAGGGTGACACTGGGCGCGGTGTTGCCGACGGTGATGATCACCGAGGCGTTCGCGGTTCTGCCGGTGCCGTCGGAGACTGTCAGTTCTGCGGTGTAGCGGCCGTTGGCGGTGTAGGTGTGTGAGGGGTCCGCCGCGGTGGAAGTGCCGCCGTCACCGAACTTCCATGCGTAGGTGAGGGGATCACCGTCGGGGTCGGAGCTTCCTGCGGAGGAGAACTTCACGGTGAGGGGGGCTTTGCCGGAGGTGCGGTCTGCGGCCGCCTTGGCGAGCGGGGCCCGTCCCCCGGTGACGTATTCGATGCGGTAGACCGCGGCGTTCGCGTCCCCTTCGAAGTAGCCCGTGCCATAGTCGAGCACGTAGAGGGCGCCGTCCGGCCCGAAGGCCGAATCCATGACCTGGGTGCCCTGCCAGGGGAAGGCGTTGATCGATTGCACGGTGCCGTCCGTGCCCTGCTCTATGCGCTTGATCCACTTGCGGCCGAACTCGCCGGCGAAGAAGTCGCCGTCGAAGTGCTGGGGGAACTTGACGGCCGAGGTCGAGGCCGCGTCGTAGCGGTAGACGGGCCCGCCCATGGGTGACTCGGAACCACTGCCGAACTCGGGGACCGAGCCGCCGTCGTAGGGGATCCAGGCGGGCTGGGCCGGAGGGAGATCGGTGAGGCCGGTGTTGTTCGGCGAGGTGTTCCTGGGGGCCGAGCAGGAGAAGGCGGCCCCGGACGTCGAGGTGGCGAAGTCGTAGTCGACGTACGCACTGTTCTTGCCGACGCAGTAGGGCCAGCCGTAGTTGCCCGCTTGGGTGATCCGGTTGAACTCCACCTGCCCGGCAGGTCCGCGACCTGCGTTCGCGGTGCCGGCGTCGGGGCCGTAGTCACCGAGGTAGACGATGCCGGTGGGCTTGTCGACGGACATCCGGAAGGGGTTGCGGAAACCCATGGCGTAGATCTCGGGCCTGGTCTTCGCGGTTCCCTGCGCGAAGAGGTTGCCCGACGGAATGGAGTAGCCGCCCGCCGCGTTCACCTTGATGCGCAGCACCTTGCCGCGAAGGTCGTTGGTGTTGCCCGCCGAACGCTGGGCGTCGTACGCGGGGTTGCGGTTCGACCGCTCGTCGAGGGGGGCGTACCCGTCGGAGGCGAAGGGATTGCTGTCGTCGCCCGTGGAGAGGTACAGGTTGCCCTGCGCGTCGAAGTCGATGTCGCCGCCGACATGACAGCACAGACCACGGCTGGCCGGGACGTCGAGGACCTTCGTCTCGGAAGCCGTGTCCAGTGTGCCGTCGGTCCTGAGAACGAAACGTGAGAGGCGGTTGACGCCGTTGAACGGCGTGAAGTCGGCTGCTGAACCGTTCGCGGGGGCATCCCCGGTGGGCGTCGTGAGCTTCGGGGCGTAGTAGAGGTAGACGAAGCGGTTGGCGGTGAAGCCCGGGTCGACGCCGATGCCCTGGAGACCCTCCTCGTCGTGCGAGTAGACGTCGAGCCGGCCGGAGACCTTGGTGGTGCCGGCGGCGTCGGTGAGCCGCAGGGTGCCGTCCCGCGAGGTGTGCAGGACGGACCTGTCGGGCAGGACGGCGAGTGTCATCGGCTCACCGGTCTCGGCCACCCCTTTGGCGAGGGTGACCTGCTGGAACTCGTCGGCTGCCGCAGGTGCGGCTTCGGCCGGTCTCTGCTGGGTGGTGAGGGTGCCCGCGGCGGCGAGCAAGGTGCAGGCCACTGCCGCGAGAGCTCGGGTGAGTCTCCTGTGCACGCGAATCCTCCGTGTGGTGACGGGGTCGGGGTGGAGCACAGGCGCGCGCCGTCGCGCCGGGAGGCCGGGCGCCCCAGGGGGAGGGGAGGGCACTCGGTCCTTGTCGTCCGGTTCAGATCAGGAAGGTAATGGCTTTTTCTCCGGCCAGATACCCCTTTGACGCGCCGAGTCGCATCTTTCTCTTGTGGAGAGACAAAGCTGCGGAAGAGCGTCGGGCCCCCGGGCGCGCTCGCCGGCATTCCGGGGGCCGTGCCCCTGTACTCGCGCGTCGTCGTTGTCGGGGTCTGTACGGGGCCCGACACGATCCGGCTCTCCCTCGCCGTGAACACGTACAGGGGATATGCCCGGCCCGGATGTCGACCGGCGCGGCTCACCTTCTTCCGCGGGAGCTCTCCGCAGGCCTGCTTCCTGACTTTGGGGGCACACGTGTTCCAACTACCGGAAGGAGTCACATCATGCTGGCGATAGCTGCGGCAGTACTGTTCTTCATCGCTTTTCTGATCAACGCCGCCGACATAGCGACCAACGAGGTCTTCGCCTCGGTGAACGTCATGCTCCTGGGCCTGGGCCTGTTGGCCCTGCACGTCGCGGGCATCGGCAACGGGTGGCGAACGCGCCGACGGTGACGCCGCCTGACCGGCTGTAGGCACACCTCGGACCCTCGCAGAGAAGGAGAGAGCTTGCGATGACCCCGTTCATGACGACCACAGCTGCAGACGCCGCAGCTGCTCCCGCATGGCTGCACGTGTCGGTGATGGCGGCGGCTGTCCTGATCCTCATCTACAGCCTCGCCCGGCGCAGCAGCTGACCCGGCCACCCGAGGCAGGGTGCCGCTCGTCCGGCCTCGTCGGCGTGGAGGTGTGCAGCGGTTCGCCTCGAAGCGCTCGCCAGGCGCTCGCTCCGAGGACAGGCGGCGGGGACCGGGCAGGTCCCCGCCGCCGAGTGCGTCCGCAGCCACTACCGCGAAGAGGTGAAGCCCCGCAGGGTGTCCAGGTCGTAGGTGGTGGCGCCCAGGGTGAGTTCGCTGCCCGACGTGGTGGCGGTGGGCGGGGTACCCCTGATCAAGCTGGGCATCAGCGCCCATTCGGGGAGCACCGGCCCTGCGAGGTACATCTGGACGGAGCGAGCCGTCGGCAGTTCACCGCTCTGTCAGGCCACTGGTAGATTTTCATGGTGAGTACGACCGAGCCGAACGGTTTCCACGTCCAGCTCTGCCTGGACCTGCCGCCCCGTGTCGCGAACCTCGGCGTGGGAGTGCACGGGACCACCGGCCTGCACGACGTCTTCCGGCTTCCGGACCTGTGGCAGCTACACCTGTACCGGTACGCCGCCGACCTGACCGTCGACGGTGTGGCCCATGCCATCAGGCCCGGCCGGGTGAGCCTCGTGCCGCCCGGGGCGGTCGTGGAGTTCCGCTACGGCGGACGGTCCGAGCACCTCTACGCGCACTTCGAACTCCCGGAGTCCGGCAACCCGTTGACCGTTCCCGTGATGCAGGACGCCGGCGCCGAGACGCCGATCCTCACCGACCTGCTGCAACAGGCCATCGCGGTGGCCCCGCGCAACCCCGCCCGGGCGGCGGCCGAGGTGTGGGCCGCGTTGTGGCGGGTCGCCGGCCTGGCGGCGCCCGCGGGCGGGGTGGAGGAGCGGGGGCACGCCGCAGCGGCCGCAGCCGTCGCGCACATCGAGGCCCACCTGGCGGGACCGCTGACCGTGCCCGAGGTGGCCGAGGCCGCCGGGATCTCGCACAACCACCTCATCCGGCTGTTCCGGGCCGAAACCGGCGGCACGGTGGTGGCCTACATCCGCCGGCGCAGGATGGAACGGGCGCGGCACCTGCTCCGGGAGTCGACGCTGTCGATCCCCGCCGTGGCCGTCCTGGTCGGTATCGGCGATCTGCAGGCCTTCAACAAGGCGTGCCGGCGTGAACTGGGCGCGGCCCCGCGCGCGATCCGCGCCGGCAGCGGCCGGTCTCAGTCGCGGCCCGCGCCCCGGTAGAGGTCCGGTTCTCCGTCGAGTTCCACGGCGAGAACGGTCGCGTACGCGTCGACGTCGGCGCTCACCGGGGCCTCGATCCAGGTGACACCGGGCACGTCGCCGAGGCCGCCGATGACCTGGTGGGGCAGTTCGGTGCCTGTTCCGATCACCCTCACGCGTTTGACCGGCGTCCGCAGGCCACGCAGCCCGATGGTTTCGCGCGGGGTGTCGAAGCAGATCAGATAGAGGGTGCGGCGGTCGGCGGACAGCGTGCTCGGTCCGTAGTGGTGACCGGCGGGCAGGCCGGCCACGGTTCCGTACACGGCACTGCGGTGCTTGTCGATCCAGCCGCCGAGGCCCTCGAGGCGCTCGACCTGGGCGGCCGGGATGGTGCCGTCCTCCCGCGGGCCCACGTCGAGCAGCAGATTGCCGCCCATGCCGATGGTCTCCGCGAAGTAGCGCACCAACTGGCCGACCGACTTCTGGTTGTCGTCCTGGTGCTGGTATCCCCAGGAATCGTTGACGGTCAGGCACAGCTCCCACGGCCCGTCGGGCGCCCGGAGCGGAACACCCTGTTCGGGTGTGGCGTAGTCGCCGTAGCTCATCATGCGCGCGTTGAGGACGGTGTCGGGGCTGCCCGCGAGGATCTCCTCGGAGAGCTCCCGCATCTTCCACTGGTCCTCGCTGCGTTCCCACTCGCCGTCGAACCACAGCAGGTCGGGTCGGAAGCGCGTGACGAGCTCGCCGACCTGGGCGTTGCGGTACGAGAGGAAGCGCGCCCAGGCCTCGGGGTCCTCGAGACCGTCCTTCGGTGTCACATAGCGGTTGGTGCCCATTTCGTCATTCGGCGGGTCGGGGTGCACCACGCTCGCGTAGTCGGGGTGGTTCCAGTCCGAGTGGGAGTAGTACAGGCCCACCTTGAGCCCCTGCTCCCGCAGTGCCTCGGCATATCCGGCGATCAGGTCACGGCCGGCCGGGGTGTGCTGCACGACGTTCAGATCACCGTGCCCGGTGTTCCACAGAGCCACCCCGTCATGGTGCCGGGCGGTGAGCACCGCGTACTTCGCGCCGGCCTTCGCGAACAGCTCGGCCCACGCCTTCGGGTCGTAGTTCGAGGCGGTGAAGCCGTCGAGCTGCTTCATGTACTGCTCGTGGGGGACTTCTCCCGAGTAGAAGGACCAGGACTCGGGAACTCCGTCGACGGCGTAGATCCCGTAGTGGAGGAAGATGCCCAACTTGGCATCGGAGAACCAGGGCTGCATCGGCATGTGCTCACGCTAGGCAGGGAGCCGGGTCCCGCGCGTGGGGTGTAGTCACCATCGGTGGTTCGTTTTCACGCACCGAAGCCCGCTCCCAGGAAGTGGCCGTGCAGGGAGACGGAGAGACATCCGATGGTTGTCGAGGGCGTGCGCTGCCGCTCAACCGGCGGACGGAGTGCGTGGGTTGGTGGGGTTGCGGGAGGCGATCCCCTGCCTGTGGTCGGGTCATTCCTGGGGTCTGTGCTGACGCCTGGCCCGTTTTGGGGCTTGACTGGGAATAAAGATCCGATGAATATTCATCTCGTTCGCTGTGGGCCCGGGCTCGGCAGCCAGCGCCAGACCTTCGCACAAGCCTGAGAGGCCCGAACGTGACCTCAACCGATACGAGAATCATCGCAGTCGACACGTACGACATCCGCTTCCCCACGTCCCGGGAACTGGACGGCTCGGACGCCATGAACCCGGACCCCGACTACTCCGCCGCCTACGTGGTGCTCCGCACCGATGCGGGCGACGGACAGGAGGGCCACGGCTTCACCTTCACCATCGGGCGTGGCAACGACGTCCAGGTCGCCGCGATCGACGCGCTGCGCCCGCACCTCATCGGACGGTCGGCCGACGCACTGTGCGCCGATCCGGGATCCCTGAACCGCGACCTGATCGGGGACAGTCAGCTGCGCTGGCTCGGCCCCGAGAAGGGCGTGATGCACATGGCCATCGGAGCCGTCGTCAACGCGGTCTGGGACCTGGCGGCCAAACGCGCGAGCAAGCCGCTGTGGAAGTTCCTGGCGGACGCCGAGCCCGAATGGCTCGTCTCCCAGGTCGACTTCCGCTACATCGTCGACGCGCTCACTCCCGAGGACGCGCTGGCGCTGCTGCGCCGCGCCCGCGAGGGAGCCGCCGGCCGCGAAAGCGATCTGCTGGTACGCGGATACCCCGGCTACACCACCTCGCCCGGCTGGCTCGGCTACTCCGACGAGAAGCTCACCCGGCTCGCGCGGCAGGCCGTGGCCGACGGCTTCACCCAGATCAAACTGAAGGTCGGCGCGGAACTGGCGGACGATGTCCGCCGCTGCCGTGCGGCGCGCGCCGCCGTCGGCCCCGACATCCGCATCGCCATCGACGCCAACCAGCGGTGGAACGTCGGCGAGGCGATCGAATGGACCAGGGCGCTCACCGAGTTCGACCCGTACTGGATCGAGGAGCCCACCAGTCCCGACGACGTGCTCGGCCATGCTTCGGTACGCAAGGCCGTGGCACCCGTCAAGGTCGCCACCGGCGAGCACGTCCAGAACCGGATCATCTTCAAACAGCTTCTCCAGGCCGACGCCATCGACGTCCTTCAGATCGACGCCGCACGCGTCGGCGGTGTCAACGAGAACCTTGCGATCCTGCTGCTCGCCGCGAAGTTCGGCGTGCCGGTCTGCCCGCACGCGGGCGGCGTGGGCCTGTGCGAACTCGTCCAGCACCTGGCAATGTTCGACTACGTGGCACTGTCCGGCTCGACCGAGAACCGGGTCATCGAGTTCGTCGACCATCTGCACGAGCACTTCCTCGCCCCCGTACAGGTGCGCGAGGGCCACTACCGGGCTCCGGACACCCCGGGCTTCTCGGCCGAGATGCACGCCGGCTCGATCGCCGAGTTCAGCTACCCGGACGGCCGGTTCTGGACCGCGGACCGAGCGGCACACCGTGCCGGTCAGGCCGCACACGAAGCCGCACCCGACACCGTGCAGAAGGAGGTCCTGGCATGAGTGAGCTGAGCGGACTCAAGGCTGTCGTCACCGGAGGAGCGTCGGGCATCGGTCTGGCAACCGCCGGACTGCTCGCCGAGCGCGGGGCCCAGGTGGCCGTGCTCGACCTCACCCCCGAAGCCGTCGCCAAGCCGTTGCGCGGCTACCGTGCGGACGTCAGCGACGACACCGCGGTACGCACCGCCGTCGCGGCCGCCGCCCAGGACCTCGGCGGGATCGACATCCTGGTCAACAACGCCGGTATCGGCGCCGCCGGGACCGTCGAGGACAACGACGACGCGCAGTGGCACCGCGTACTGGACGTCAACGTGCTCGGGATCGTGCGCACCACCCGCGCGGCCCTGCCGCATCTGCGGTCCTCGTCGCAGGCCGCTGTCGTCAACACCTGTTCGATCGCCGCCACCGCCGGGTTGCCGCAGCGCGCTCTGTACAGCGCGAGCAAGGGTGCCGTCCTCTCCCTGACCCTCGCCATGGCCGCCGATCACGTACGCGAAGGAATTCGGGTCAACTGCGTGAATCCGGGCACCGCCGACACCCCCTGGGTCGGTCGGCTCCTGGACGCCGCGGACGACCCGGCGGCCGAACGGGCGGCGCTCGACGCCCGGCAGCCGATGGGCCGCCTGGTGACGGCCGACGAAGTGGCCGCTGCGATCGTGTATCTGGCAAGCCCGGCTGCCGGATCCGTCACCGGCACCTCGCTCGCCGTCGACGGCGGCATGCAGGGCCTGCGCCTCCGCCCGGTCCGGAACTGAAGGGCGGCAGGCACATGCGACGCACCGCGCTCGGCACGAGCGATGTCGCCGTCACCGACTTGGCCTTCGGGGCAGCGGCGATCGGCAACCTCTTCTCCGCGGTGGACGACGTCCAGGCGACGAACGCGGTCGACGCCGCCTGGGACGTCGGCATCCGCTACTTCGACACCGCCCCGCACTACGGCCTCGGCCTGTCCGAGCACCGGCTCGGCGCAGCACTGCGCACCAGGCCCCGCGACGAGTACGCCGTCTCGACCAAGGTGGGCCGCCGCCTGGAGCGGACGGAGGCGGGGGGCGACGACCTCGCCAACGGCTTCGCCGTGGCCGCCACCCACCGCCGTGTCTGGGACTTCAGTGCCGACGGGGTGCGACGCAGCATCGAGGCGAGCCTGGAGCGGCTCGGCGTCGGCCGGATCG
Organism: Streptomyces sp. NPDC005566; assembly: GCF_040605575.1. Classification (NCBI taxonomy): domain Bacteria; kingdom Bacillati; phylum Actinomycetota; class Actinomycetes; order Kitasatosporales; family Streptomycetaceae; genus Streptomyces; species Streptomyces sp. NPDC005566. Next base: position 337,142 of record NZ_JBEXDB010000004.1, read on the forward strand.
ACGTCGTGTACCTCCACGACCCGGACGACCACGAGGAGCAGGCCTTCAAGGAGGCCTATCCGGCGCTGGAGCGGCTGCGCTCCGAAGGAGTGGTCGGCGCGATCGGTGCGGGCATGAACCAGGCGGAGGTGCTGACCCGTTTCGTGCGCGACACCGACGTCGACGCGGTGCTGTGCGCCGGCCGCTACACCCTCCTGGACCAGAGCGGCCTCGACGAGCTCCTCCCGGAGGCGGACGCGCGCGGCAAGAGCGTCGTCGTCGGCGGAGTCTTCAACTCGGGGCTGCTCGCGGACCCGAGGCCGGGTGCCACCTTCGACTACGCGACCGCATCCCCGGAGGTGCTGGCCCGTGCGCTGCGCATGAAGGCGGTCGCGGACCGGCACGGCGTCCCACTGCGTGCCGCCGCCCTGCGGTTCCCCTTCGGGCATCCGGCGGTGGCGGGCATCCTGGTCGGTACCCGCTCAGCGCAGGAGGTCCACGACGCCGCCGACATGCTGGCGCGCACCGTCCCCGACGAACTGTGGGCCGAACTGCGGGCCGACGGACTGCTGCCGGAGCACGTCCCGGTCCCGGTGGCGGTGTGGGAGAACGAGGCGGAAGCGGCCACCGACGCCCGTACGACCGAGGAGCCGTGATGAGGATCGCGCTGCACACCAAAGTCCGCGCCGACAGGATCGAGGAGTACGACGCGGCGCACCGCGAAGTCCCCGAGGAACTGACGACGGCGATCCGCTCCGGCGGTGCCACCTCCTGGACGATCTGGCGCAGCGGCACCGACCTCTTCCACCTCCTGGAGTGCGAGGACTACGCCGCGCTGCTGGCCTCGCTGGAGCAGCTGCCGGTCAACATCGCCTGGCAGGCGCGGATGGCCGAACTCCTCGACGTCGTGCACGACTACTCGGCCCAGGGCACGGAAGCCGGCCTGCCCGTCGTGTGGGAGCTGTGAGCGCCACGGGGGTCCCCGGCGTCAGCGCAGCGCGCTCTTGGCCTGCCACTCGGCCCACGGCACGTTCCAGTCACCGAAGCCGTTGCCCGGGGCGACGACGCCCTTGGTGTCCTTGCCGGTGATCTCGAACGGGTCGCCGGGCCGTACCTGGGCGTAGAGCCAGGCGGCGTCGGTGTCGCTCATGCCGATGCAACCGGAGCTCATGTTCGCGTTGCCGAACCACTTGTTGTTCCACGGCGCCGCATGCGCGTACATGCCGGACCAGGTCAGCCGCATGGACCGGTCGACCATCTTGTCGTAGGCGTCGCCGAGGCCGACAGTCTCGGAGTTCATGTTGATCGTGCCCTCCTTGGCCATCAGGACGGCGGTCCCGCGCCAGGAGCGCTTGTCGCCCCCCGGGGTACCGCCGGAGACGGGGATACTCCGGACCGTCTGCCCGTTCCGTTCCAGGGTGAGCTGCTTGCGGTCGAGGTCGACCTTGACGATCTGGCTCCCGCCGACGGTGAAACCGGTCGAGTAGTCGCGGACGAACCAGCCGCCGCCACCTGAATCCGTGCCGTTCAGCTCGGCGCTGAGCGTGACCTTCGTGCCGGGCTGCCAGTACTCCTTGGGCCGCCAGTCGATCCGGTCGCGGCCGGACCAGTCCTCCAGCCAGGACCAGGAGCCCTCGGTGGGATTCGAGGTGGTCAGCTTCAACTGCCGTTCGACGGCAACCTTGTCGGTGACCGGGTTGTCGAAGACCAGCGAGATCGGCTGCCCGATGCCGACGACCGCCTTCGTACCCGGCCGCCAGTCGACCTTGTTGACCTTGTCGGCCTCGGCCGTGGCGAACACGGACGTGACGGTGCTCTTCGTCCCGCCCTTCGTGGTCGTCGTGGCGGTGACCGTGTACGAGGTGCCGGGAGCCGCCTTGCGTGCAGAGACCCACGTCGCTCCGTCGGCTGCCACCTTGCCGACGAGCGTGCGCCCCTCGTCGTCCGTGACGCCGACCGAGGTGAGCGTGCCACCCGCCGCGGTGACCCTGACCGTGCCGCCGGCCTGTACGCCGTTGCCCTTCGGCGTCACGGTCACCCTCGCGGGGCGGTCCTCCGCGGCACTCGTACCGCCGCCTTTGGCGTCCTCCGCAGCGGCGCCGGAGCCTGCTCCGGAGGAGCAGGCCGCGAGCGGGGCCAGCAGTACCGCGACCGCCGCGGTGCGCACACATATACGGCTCAACGGAGTCTCCGTTCATGGTGGTTCGTCTGTGGATACCGAGACAGTAGAACCAGGAAAGCCCAGGTGAGCGGCGCTGCGGCCATGTGACGACGACTGCAGAACAACGGTCATCGTCCGGTCACATTCGCCGCGCGGAGCGGTCACGGACGGCTGTGAGCATCCTGTGCACTCCCACAGAGAGGCTCACACCGTGTCAGCACTGCTCGTGACGGCTGCCCGCGGCCCGGAAACCCCGTTGGGGCTTATCACCGCCCAGACGTACCGCTCGTTCCTGAGCTCCGGCGCGGGGTCCGACCTGGGTGCAGGATTCCTGCAGTGCCCCTCGTGGGCCCAGGTCAAGGACGGCTGGCGTTCCCAGCTGGTGGGCTGGGGGCCGGACCCGGCGGCCGGCCGGCTGACCGGCGTCGCGCTCGTCCTCCTGCGTCAACTCCCAGGAACCCGCAAGTACTTCGCCTACCTTCCGGAAGGGCCGGTCGCCGACTGGGCCGACCCGGGCATCGACGGTTGGCTCGACCCGCTTTTGAGGCACCTGCGTGCCTCCGGAGTGTTCGCCGTACGGATCGGCCCCTCGCCGGCGTACCGGCGCTGGAACGGTGCACGGCTCAAATCGGGGACCGGGCCCGGCCGCAGGCTCTCCGACGTCCTCGCGAGCGAGGTGGATCCTCTCGGCACGGCCGTCGCGGAACGGCTCCGGGCCCGGGGCTGGAACCGGTGCGGCGGCGAGAACGACGACGACGCGCAGCCGCGCCACGTCTTCCGGATACCGCTCACCGGGCGCACGGCGGACGACCTGTGGGCGGGACTCAACCAGGAGTGGAGGCGCAACGTCCGCAGGGCGCAGAAGTCGGGCGTCGAGGTGGTCGTGGGCAGCGCGGCGGACCTGCCGGAGTTCTACCGGCTGCTGCGCATCACCGAAGAACGCGACGGCTTCCGCCTCGGCCGTTCCCTGGAGTACTACGAGCGTCAGTACGCGGCCCTCAACGCGGAGGAACCGGGCCGCATGCAGCTCTACCTCGCCCGTCACGAAGGCGAGATCCTCGCGGCCCACACCATGATCCGCGTCGGCCGACGGATCTGGTACCAGACCGGCGCCTCCGCCGACCACCGCCGTGAGGTCCGGCCCTCCAACCTCCTGCAGTGGCGCATGCTGCTGGACGCCCAGGCACTCGGCGCCGACGTCTACGACATGCGCGGGGTACCCTCCACCCTCGACCCCGACGACCGTCCCTACGGGCTGCTGCGCTGGAAGCTCGGCACCGGGGGCGAGGTCGTCGAAACCCTGGGGGAGTGGGAGAGACCGGTGGACGGCACGGCCAATCACGCGCTGTACCGCGCGTTCCAGACCTATCTGGCGCGACGATGAGTACCACCGCCACAGCCGAGCCGACGGCGAAGCAGCCGTCCGCGCTGCGCAGCGGCGCGATCATGGCGGCCGGGTCGGTCGTCTCACGCGCCACCGGATTCCTGCGGTCCGCGGTCGTCGCCGCCGCGCTCGGCCTCGGGATCGTCGCCGACGGGTACGCGGTGGGCAATTCGGTCCCCACCATCGTCTACATCCTGCTCCTCGGGGGCGCCCTCAACGCGGTCTTCCTGCCGGAGCTGGTCAGGGCGGCGAAGGAGCACGCGGACGGGGGCGCGGCCTACACCGACCGGCTGCTCACCCTGTGCGTGCTGGCCCTGCTCCTCCTCACAGGTGCGGCGGTGTGGGCGGCGCCTGCGATCGTCGGGTTCTACTCGGACTACCCGCCGGACCAGCACACGATGACGGTTGCGCTGGCCCGGTACTGCCTGCCGCAGATCTTCTTCCTCGGTCTGTTCACCCTGCTCGGACAGGTGCTCAACGCGCGCGGCCGCTTCGGCGCCATGATGTGGACACCGGTCCTCAACAACGTCGTGGTCATCTCCGTGTTCGGCCTGTACCTGGCGACCGGTGCGGGCGGGGAGCTGACACCGGGGGAGCGATCCCTCCTCGGGTGGGGCACCACCGCCGGCATCGTCGTCCAGGCGCTCGCCCTGCTGCCGTCGCTGCGGGCCGCCGGTTTCCGGTTCCGGCCCCGGTTCGACTGGCGGGGCAGCGGCCTGACCCGGCCCCTGCGTTCCGCGGGCTGGCTCGTGCTGCTGGTGCTCAGTAACCAGGCCGCGTACTGGGTCACCACCCGGCTCGCCACGTCCGCCGGTGCCCGCGCCGCCGCCGAGCAGATCGAGGGCGCGGGGTTCAGCGCGTACAACAACGCGTACACGCTGTGGATGGTGCCGCACGGCATCGTCACGGTCTCCCTGGTGACGGCGCTGATGCCGCGCATGAGCCGGTCGGCGGCCGACGGCGACACGGCGGCGGTCCGGCGGGACGCCGGATACGCGCTGCGCACGAGCGGAGCGCTGATAGTGCCCGCAGCGTGTGCGCTGCTCGCCCTGGCACACCCCGCGACGGCGCTGGTCTTCCAGCACGGCAGGACGGGACCGGAGGACATCGCCGTGCTTGCCGGGATCCTGATGGCCTTCGCTCCCGGACTCATCGCCTTCTCCGGCCAGTACGTGCTGTCCCGCTCCTTCTACGCCCTGTCCGACACACGCACCCCGTTCCTGCTGAACCTCGTGATCGCGGGCCTCAACGCGGGGCTGTCGTGGGCGGCGTACCAACTCCTGCCGTCACGCTGGGCGGTCACCGGTATGGCAGGCGGCTACTCGCTGGCACTGTTTGCCGGCTGGGCCCTGACCGCCCTGGTGCTGCACCGCCGCCTGACGCCAGGCAAGGCCCCCGGCACCGCATCGCTCCGGCCGCGGCTGTGGCGCTCCGCCACCGTCGCCGCCCAGGCCGGCATGCTCGCCGCCGCCGTGCCCGCCACCCTCCTCGGTCTCGGCGCCGCCCGGCTGTCGGCCCCCGCCGGGCCTGCCGTCGCAGCCGGAGCCGGTGCGCTCACCGTCGCAGCGGTCTTCGTCCTGCTCGCCCGACCTCTACGCCTCGCAGAGGTCGACTCCCTCGTCTCGGGCGCGGTCGCCCGGATCCGCCGCCGGCACTGAGACCAGCGGAACCGTGAAGCGCACCGAGAGCGTGAACCCTCCTGACCCATTCACCACGACCCCCAGGGAAGCCCCGCACATGCCCCGCGTGCTCCTGATCGAAGACGACCCCTCCGTACGCGAGGGTGTCGAGCTGGGACTGCGCCGCCGCGGCCACGAGGTCCGCACGGCCGCCACCGGGGAGGCCGGACTGGCCGCACTCCGGGAGTTCCGGCCCGACCTGCTCCTGCTGGACCTGATGCTGCCCGGCATGAACGGTGTGCAGGTCTGCCGCCTCGTACGGGAGGACAGCCAGCTGCCCATCATCATGCTCACCGCCCGAGGCGACGACTTCGACGTCGTCATCGGCCTCGAGGCCGGCGCCGACGACTACATCGTCAAACCGGCCCGCACCGAGGTGATCGAGGCCCGCATCCGCGCCGTGCTGCGCCGGATGGAGACCCCGGGCAGCGGTCGGCCCGCCGTCGAGTTCCACGGAGACCTCGCCGTCGACCGCGCGGGCCTGACCATCGCCAAGTCCGGCGAACGCGTTGCCCTGGCGCCCTCCGAGATGAAACTGCTCCTCCATCTGACGGCCGCGCCGGAGCAGGTGTTCAGCCGGCAGCAACTTCTCGAACACGTGTGGGAGCACAGCTACCACGGTGACGCCCGCCTCGTCGACGCCTGCGTCCGCAGGCTGCGCAACAAGATCGAGGACACCCCGGGCAACCCGCGCTACATACAGACCCTGCGGGGCTTCGGCTACCGCTTCGGACCCCTGTGAACGCCGGCCGCACGAGTCGCGTGCGCCGGATCGCCACCTTCGGGTTGCGCACACGCCTCGTCCTCGCGTTCCTGCTCGTGGCCGCCGTCAGCGCGGGGACGACCGCGGCACTCACCTACCGAGAAGCGCGCAGCGCCGTCCTCGTCAGCGCCCAGGACACCGCGGTCGTGTCCTTCCGCGAACAGGTGGAGACACTCGCACCCTCACTTCCCGTCGATCCCGAGATACTGCGCGAACTGCTCTTCGTCCTCGCGAGCAAGGCGAAGCCGCACCCGTGGATCATCTTCGCCGAGTACGGCTCGCTGCGTGTCTCATCGAGCACCAGACCCACCTCCTCCGTCATCACCCCCGAGCTGCGCCGCACCACCCTGACGTCGTCGCACGGCAGCTTCGAGCGGGTCGTGAAGGACGGTGTCCCGTACCTCACGATCGGAGTGCCCGTCCTGACGAGGACCGGCGGGGACGGCACCGTGCCGACCGGGCTGGTCCTGTTCGCCGTGATGCGGATGAGCGAGGAGCAGGCCAATGTGGAGGCCCTGGTCACCGCCGCACGCGACGGTGCTCTGCCCGGCCTCGCCATCGCCCTGGTGCCCGCGCTGATCGCCGCGCGCAGTGTGCTGCGCCCGGTTCGCGAGCTGCGCAGGGCGGCCCGCTCCATGGGCAGTGGCCGGCTCGACGCGCGGATCAAGGTCTCGGGGAGGGACGAACTGGCGGATCTGGCCCGTACGTTCAACGAGTCGGCGGGGCAGCTCGAGAAGTCGGTCGAGGAACTGCAACAGGCGGAGGCCCGTGCCCGTCGGTTCGCGTCCGACGTCTCGCACGAACTGCGCACCCCGCTCGCCGGGATGCTCGCCGTCACCGAGGTGCTCGACGAGGACGCGGACGGCCTCGACCCGGATACGGCCCAGGCCGTCCGGCTGATCAGCGCGGAAACCGGCAAGCTGGCGGTCCTCGTGGAGGACCTGATGGAGATCTCCCGCTTCGACGCACGCGCGGCCGAGCTGAACACCGACGAGGTCGACGCTGCGGAGACCATCGGCAGGACACTCCAGCGCCGGCGCTGGGACGACCGCGTACGCACCGATCTGCCGGACGGGATCCGGGCCCGTCTCGATCCGCGCCGGTTCGACGTCGTCGTCGCCAATCTCGTCGGCAACGCGCTGCGGCACGGCTCGGAGCCGGTAACGGTCCGGCTGAGCACGCGGACGGCCGCCGACGGGGAGACCACGCTGATCCTCGAGGTCGCCGACAGCGGGCCCGGCATACGGCCGGAGGTGCTGCCCCACATCTTCGACCGGTTCTACAAGGCCGACGCGGCCCGTACCCGATCGGCGGGCAGTGGTCTCGGCCTGGCGATCACCCAGGAGAACGTCCGGCTGCACGGTGGCACAGTCCACGCCGGGAACGGACCGGACGGCGGTGCCGTCTTCACGGTCGAGATCCCCCTCGGTGAGTCCACCGGGCACGAGCGAGGCCATGGCATGAACGAGTCCCGCAGCGACGAGGCATTGGCATGAACCGACCCCGCAACGAAGAGGCAGGGCAACGGGCGCGGGCGGCGGAGCCGTCACGCAACGACACGGAGAGGACAGCGGGATGAGGGAGCGCCTGCGAACAGCTGCATTGCTCGCGGCCTGTCTCCCGCTCGCAGCCTGCGGTATCCAGGAGACGGACGTCATCGCCGCCGGGGGCGCCGCGACCATCGACGTACTCCCCGCCCGTCAAGTCCGGATGCTCCTGTTCTTCTCCCACGACTCCGTGCTGATACCCGTTCCCCGGACAGTCGGCGAGAGCGACTTCACCGGAGACGAGAGCGGCCAGGACAGCAACGGGGAGGACGCCCGGCCTCCCACGGAGAAGACCATCGCCGCACTGCTGGTCGGCCCGAACGAGGCGGAGAAGCGGGCGGGCATGGTCAACGAGGCATCGCTACCCGCCCCCGGCACCCCGGCGAGGCCGAAAGTGATCGAGGACGGGGTGGACGTCACCATAGAGGCCCCGCTCGACGGGCTCACTCCGCCCGCCGAGCGGCAACTCGTCTGCACGGTGGCGTTCGCGGAGAGCACCGACGGCACGGTGATAGTGACCCTGCGGGGCACCGACGGCGCACGTACTCCCGCGCGCTGCGATCCCCGGTCCGCGCTCGTACCGACCGCGTCCGTGAAGGCCCCGCGCTGAACCGACCGGGAGCGGGGGAGTTGAGGTGTCGTCACTGACGGGTCCGGGGCGCGCGGGCACGCCGAGTAGGTGTGCCGGCGGGCGTACACCGCCGGTGAGAACGAACGGTTCGTCGGCCGCTCCGGACGCGCGGCACCGGTGAGGACCATCTGTCGGTCGGCAGGCCGCTACCGGTACGAGGGACGTGCCACGCGGGGCGAGGACGGCGCAACCGCCTGACTACGACGACCCACGCCTGCATGCGGCGGCGGGAGAGGGATATGAGCGGGAGAACCAAGGGTCCGACGGCAGGGCAGCGAAGGATCAGGGCGACACACTCCGCACTGCGACACCTTGGCGCCATGCATCTGAGCGGAGCCCTGCTCCTGCTCACGTTCTTGGTGCCGCCGTTGTGGATGCTGGACGTCGGCTATACGACCCCGCCGGGCGATCCCACCGCAGATGCCCCCTTTGCCCTCCTCCTCGCTGTGCCGCTGGCATGCGCGAGCTTCCATGTGGCGGTGCAGATCCCGGCTGGGCTTCTGGGAGCCTGGCTGGGCAGAAGCCGCACGACACCGGTCGCGTACGGAAGCGCGGTCATGGTGGCAAGCGCACTGAGTCTGCTCGTGTTCTGGGGTCTGGGGTGGGACACCTGGGGCAGCATCCTGCCGGCATGGGCTGACGCCACGGTGCGCGGATCGATCGGCCTGGCCGGTTACATGTGGGTCATGCGAGCGAAGCCTCGTTCCGTCCGGCACAACTGAGGCTGTCCCGCAGGTCATGGGAGGAGCCGCAAGGGGGACCGTGTGGTGGAAGACGTAGGCCCGCTTGGCGTCGCGGGGACGACCGCACGGGAGGTCTTGATCCGGTCGGTGGTTCGCTCGACCTCGTCAAAACGCCGGAGTGCTCCTGGTGGAAGCCGGTGGGCCCGCCGCCTGCGCTGCCTTGTCCAACCGGCCCGGCGGGACGGTTGGCTACCGGCCGACCGGCTCACACTTCTCCTCCGCCGAGGCAACCAGGAGCCCTCGGGGCGAAGGGATGGCCGGTGTCAGTCGGGCGTGATGCCGTAGTGCTCACGGACCTCGCCCACGTTCGGCACGGCGGGGAACCCGACGTCGCCCGCACTGACGATGATCGACCCGTCCTCGGTCACGTATTTCTGCGGGGTCCCCCAACGGTCCTCGAGTTCGGGCGATGCGGCATAGGCGCGGAGGGCCGCATCCACCACCGAGATGGCCTCCTCCTCGGTGGACGCCTCGATCACCACGTCAGCACGTTGCCAGCCGCCGCCGAAGTTGTTGCTGCAGTCCCATTTCGCGGAGGCTGTGCCGGGAACCGACATCGTCACCTCAGTGAAGGCCTCCTCGCACTCGGCGGCACTGGACGTACACGCCGAGACGGGGAGCACCAGCACGGTCGCCATGGCGGCCGGCAACCGCATGTGCGCGATTCGTATCACTCTGTCATTCCTCTCCGAGCGTTCGCGTACCTCAGGAGCAGAAGCCCGGAGAACAACCGTGCCGCGTGGCCCGAGTTCCTTGCCCGCCCCAGGCTGAGCGGCACGGCGAATCCGCCGCCGACGGCCCGCGCGAGAAATCCGGTGGGCGAGCCGACGCCGGAGGGGGACCTGAGTTCGGCCGGTGCGGTCTCCTCGGGCATACGGGAACGGTAGGTCAGTGGGGGAGTGGGACGGATGGGTGCGGATACCTGGTGAGGAGGGGTACGCCTACTCAACTGATGTGCGTGCGCAGGGCCGAGGGCCGGTGCGTGTGGGGATTTGCCCCTTACCCGGAGCGTTGAACACGCCCTCCAGCAGCGCCCGTTGCTCGTCGGTCAGGTCACTGGCCGATGCGAGCGCCCGACCGGACGCCCCACCCGTCTCCGAGCCCGACCGACGGGCGGCCAGGTCCGGGACGGGTGGGACCGTCCACGATGAGCGCACGCTTGTCAGGGGGCTACGGGCAACTGGCGCTTGTGATCGGTGAGGCGGTAGCGGCTGGTGATCGTTTCGAAGACCCGCTCGTCCACCGGCTTGCCCTCGAGGAAGTCGTCGATGTCGTCGTAGGTGACGCCGAGCGCATCCTCGTCCGCCTTGCCCGGGTCGAGGGTCTCCAGATCGGCCGTCGGCAGCTTCCACACCAGCTCGGCGGGCGCGCCCAGCGTGTCCGCGACGGCGCGCACCCGGCGCTTGGTCAGGCCGGTCAGCGGGACCAGGTCGGCGGCGCCGTCACCGAACTTGGTGAAGAAGCCGGAGACCGCCTCGGCGGCGTGGTCCGTGCCCACGACCAGGCCGTCATGCGCTCCGGCCACCGCGTACTGGGCGATCATGCGCTGCCGGGCCTTGATGTTGCCGTGCACGAAGTCCTGGTGGTGGGCGTCGCGGAAGGTCACGCCGGCGGCCAACGAGGCTTCGATCGCGGCGTCGCTCGCGGGCTTGATGTCCACGGTCAGCACCTGGTCGGGGCGGATGAAGGAGAGCGCGAGCTGCGCGTCGTGCTCGTCGGCCTGGGTCCCGTAGGGCAGCCGCATCGCGTAGAACCGCGCCTCGTGCCCCGCGGCGCGGGCCCGATCGACGGCGAGCTGGCACAGACGACCGGTGGTGGTGGAGTCGACGCCGCCGCTGATGCCGAGGACCAGGGAACGCAGACCGGTCGAGGTCAGCCGCTCGGCGAGGAAGGCCACCCGGCGCTCGATCTCCCGTTCGGCCTCGAAGGTCTCTGCGACCTGTAGTTCCTGGGCGATCTTCTGCTGCAGGGCGATGGACGCCGGCTCGCTCACGTCTGCTCCTTGTTCCGGTTCACGATGTGCTGTCGCGGCACCCTAACTTCAATCGCGGTGCGAACGTCTACCGGCCCGCACACCCACGGACCGGGAGGTCCGGCCATCCGTCGGCTCGGAGTCGTCCACGGCTTCCGGCAGCAGACGTCGGAACGCGGACTCGGGCTCCTTGGCGAACCGGTCGATGCCCCCGCTCCGGACCGGCTCGGGAACCGTTCACCCGGATTCTGCGTGACCTCCTGACGTGGTGCAGGCCGGGGTTGAGGGGACCGAATGAGAGCGCGGACGACGGTGAGCGTGCTGGTATCGACCTGTGTGGCGCTGGTGGCGTGCGCGTGCGGTCCGGATGAGGCGAAGGAGGATGCGGGCGCGAAGCCTCCGCAGCCGACCGCGTCCACGTCGGCCGACGAGCCGCCGGCCACGCCCTCCGCCTCCGCCCGGACCGGGAAGCCGTCGGCCGAGCCGACCGGCGACCGGTCCGCGCCCAGGACGAAGGAGGGCGCGATCCAGCGGTACGAGCAGTACCTCCACGCCCTGGGGCGTGAGGACATCGACACGGTCTGCGACGTGGCCGGACCCGCTGCGAAGAAGGCACAGGACCAGGGGCTCGGACCGTGCACGTCGACGTACGCCGCCGTGTTCCAGATGATCTCCCCGGCGCAGAAGGAGGCCCTGAAGACCGCGACGGTCGACCCGCAGCGCATCGCCGTGCGCACGCCCGCCAAGATCGAGATGCCGGTCGAAGCGGTCAGGTCCTCCGCCTCCTTCTCCGAGAACGACCTCGGCAGCTACACACTGGAGTACCTCGAGAGCACCTGGTACATCACCGACTGAACCCGACGCGCCGTGTGCGGAGCTGCCTGACGGGTGGCCCCCCGCGCACGCCGTCCGGCGACCGGTCGCTGCACCCTCGGCTGCCGAACGCGCTGGTCACGCGTAGCCAATACCCGGGTGCGCGCAGACAGGCGATGCTGGGACACTCCCACCATGCCGATGATCGAAGCCGCGCCCGGAGTGTCGATCCAGTACGAGACCTTCGGTGATCCAGCTGATCCGGCTGTCCTGCTCGTGATGGGCTTCAGTGCCCAGATGATCGCCTGGCACGAGGACTTCTGCCGTGCACTCGCAGAGCGTGGACGCTACGTGATCCGGTACGACAACCGCGACTGCGGGCTGTCCACCACGTTCGACGAGCACCCCGTCGATACGGGTCGGCTCATCGACGCTGTGAGCTCAGGAGACATCTCGTCCGCCCTGGCGATGGTCCCCTACACGCTGACGGACATGGCCGACGACGGTCTCGGCCTGCTCACCGCGCTCGGAATCGAACGAGCTCACGTGGTCGGATCCTCGATGGGCGGCATGCTCGCCCAGACGATGGCCGTCAACCATCCGGCGCGCCTGCTGACCCTGACGTCGATGATGTCCTCGACCGGCGAGCTGGACTACGGCCGGTCCAGTGCTGAGGCCCAAGCAGTGCTCTCCAGCCCGAAGCCACCGGACCGAGAGGGGTACATCGCAGCGGCGGAGAGAGAACTGACGTGGGCCTCCAAGCGGTACGGCGACCCCGCACGTCTTCGCGAGCTGGCTGCCGAGAGCTACGACCGCGCTCACTACCCGGCCGGAGCCGGGCGGCAACTCGGAGCAATGATTCTCGCCGGCTCACGCGCCGACGCACTCCGCAACCTCCGGGTGCCGACCTTGGTGATCCATGGTCTGGACGACACGTTGATCGACCCCGGCGGCGGAAGGCGCACGGCCGACCTGGTACCCGGAGCGGAACTCCTGCTGCTTCCCGACATGGGGCACGACCGTCCCCGCGAACTCTGGCCCGAGATCATCGACGCCTTGGAGGCGCACACCCGCTGAGCACTCCCTCTCGCAACACGTCCCGGAGCCGGGGACACTTCCGCCCGCGGTCCCACTGCACATCGAGCGGGCGGTCCACCGACATTGGCGGACACGAGTGCGGACCACGTGATCGGTAGGCCATCAGGGAGGAGACGCCGTACCGGGCCTCGATGTCGCCGCGCCCCGCTGTCGGCTGGTTGGAGCAAGGCCGCGCGCAGGTTGCTGACCGGCGGGTGAAGCTGGACGTCCCACTGCGCTCACGTTCCAGGAGTCCTTCCGTGCCAGTTCCCGGCTCCCCGCAGGTCCGCCTCCCCCTTGTCGCCCTTCTGGCCGCTGCCTGCTTGGCGGGGCTGGTGCACGCCCCGGCCCAAGCCGCCGCGGACATCCCCGCCGACGACAACCGCGCTCTGCGACGGCAGTTGCAGGAACTCACCACGGCGCCCGGCGGACCGCCCGGAGCGATTGCCGTCCTCAAACGCGAGTCCGGCACCGAGGTCTACCGGGCCGGCGTTGCCGAGGTCGGCACCGACCGCCCCATCGAGGCCACTGACCACATGCGCATCGCCAGTACGGCCAAGGCGTACAGCGGCGCGGTCTCCCTCCAACTCGTCGACCGCGGGAGGCTGCGTCTGAACGACACCATCGGCAGGGTGCTTCCCCGGCTGCCGCGCGCATGGCACCGGGTCACGCTGCGGCAGTTGCTGAACCACACCAGCGGACTCCCGGACTACACCGCGGACCCGGATTTCCTGACCCTGCTGGCCGAGAACCCGCGTCGCCACTTCGACTCCCGCCGGCTGCTCGACTTCGTGGCCGACAAGCCGTTGGTGTTCCGTCCGGGGTCCCGGTACACCTACTCCAACTCCGACAACATCGCCGTGGCGCTGATGTCGGAGGCGGTGACAGGCCGCCGTTACGAAGATCTGCTCGCCCGGCTCGTGTACCGCCCGCTGGATCTGCGCAACACCAGCCTGCCGCAGGGCTACCGGATGCCCGAGCCGTACATGCACGGCTACGACGTCACCCCGCCCGACCCGCCCGAGGACGTCAGCGAGGCACTGAGTGCGTCGGGCGTGTGGGCATCGGGCGGCATCATCTCGACGCCGAAGGACATGACGGCCTTCATCCGCGGTTACGCCGGCGGAAGGCTGATCTCCGACCGGACACGCCGACAGCAGCTGAACTGGGTGAACGGTGCATCCGAACCCGCGGGCCCCGGTCAGAACAAGGCCGGTCTGGCCATTTTCCGGTACAGCACCCGCTGCGGCGTGGTGTACGGCCACACGGGCAACTTCCCCGGATACACACAGCTGGTCGCAGCCACCCCGGACGGGAAGCGGTCGCTGACCGTCTCCCTCACCACCCAGATCAACAAGCTGAACAAGCCGGAACTGCTGGAGCGGCTGCGGACCGTGGAGGAGAACTTCGTCTGCGCGTTGTTGCGCAAGCGGTGAGCTTGCCGTTCAGCCTCTGCCTCACGCCCGGTGCGAGTTGGCTGTACCGGTCAGCGGATGATGGTCGGCATGGCGAGCGTGGTTGAGGAGATCAAGGTCTGGTTCCGGTTCGTGCCCCGTGAGGGGTGGTTCCCGCAGGACACCGAGGGGCTGTGGGCGACGGATCTGGGAGACAGCAGGGCCCGGATCGCGAACGCTCCTTTCCTGCAGGACGGGGTGGCTGAGGGCGACGTGGTACGGTACCGGACCGACTCCGACGGGCTCCGCTGGGCTGTTGGGCAGATCAGCTCCTCCGGCAACTGCACGATCCGCGTCGTGCCCGTGCCCCTCGGCAGAAGCCCCCGGGCAGTCCATCAACGACTTTCCGTATTCGGGCTCGGGGGCGAGGTCTTCAGTGAAGACTTTCCGATGGTGGCCTTCACCGTGCCGCCAGGCACGGATTTCGCCGGAGTCAAGGCGCTCCTGGCCCAGGGACAGGCCGAGGGATGGTGGCACTACGAGGTCGGATGCGGCACCGACGAGTGGTGGAATGCCTGAGCTCTATCCGGTTCGTCGGGGTGTGGTGCCGACCTTGTGGTGTGCTGGTCGGGTGTAGGACTCGCCGCTCGCGAGCACTCGTCCGACGTCGTAGCGGGTGGCCGGCCGCCGGTTCTTCGAGCCGGGCGCGCGGCCCGGGCCGGGACGGGTGGTTTCGGTGCACAGGCCGGCGTGCCGGTCCTCGCGCGCAGGTTCCTGAACTTCCGGCGGACTCGGTAAGTCCGTTCGGTTCCGCCGGTCGGCGGAGGTCCCGTGTGAGCGGGCGGGCGAGCCGGAGTCGGGCGTGTGCCGCCAGGACGAGCCAGGTCCGGCGATTGGCTGCGGCGGAGTCGCGGAGCTTGGGCCGGGTCCAGCCGAGGGTCTGCTTGAGCAGGCGGAACGCGTGCTCAGGGTCGAAGCGTCATCCTTGGTCGGAGCACAGAATCGTGCGAAGGCCGCTCGGAGTCTTCAGGATTTCCAGGTGGGGGACCAAGTTCGACGGGCGTTCGAGTCGTGTGGCGGGCCGACGCTCACCACATTGTCTCGGCGGAGGGAGATCGCAAGTGAGGACACGTCAGAGGGACCGCGGCGTGCCCGAGCCACACGCCCCCTGGAACGAGGTCGTGCCAGGACTCTGGATGGGTGGTCACCACTGGACCGATGCCTCGGGGGAAAGGCGTCCAGTGATCGTCGGGACGGAGTTCGGCCTGGTCATCAGTCTGTACACCCGCCCCGGTCACGGACCCGATCCGAGCGTCGACCACCTGGTCGCCGAGATTCCCGACGGCCCGCTGGTCGCCGCACAGATCCACAGCGTCCAGCAGCTCGCGCACACGGCCGCCCGGTCCGTCAAGGAGGGGCGGACCGTATTGGTCCGCTGCAACGCCGGCTACAACCGCTCCGGCCTCGTCATCGCGCAGACGCTCATCGAGCTCGGCCACGAAGCGCCGACGGCCATCCACACCGTCAGACAGAGACGATCCCCCTCGGCCTTGAACAACAGGCTCTTCGAGGAGTACCTCAACGCCGGCCTCGGCGTCGCCCACCTACTCGCCGACCTGGAGACGCTCAGCTGACCCGAACGAGGTCAGAGAACAAGGTGAGTTGTCTGAGCCCTTCATGACATGACCGGCCCGGCGGCGGGTGGCTGACGATTCTGTGTTCAGCGGCTTAGCCTCCAGTTCATGAACCTGGATGCCGAACTGAGTGCTCTTGCTGTCCAAGAGGATCTCCCCGCCGACCTCGTGTGGCGATTGCTCCGGCATCCGCAAGCACGTCGCTCGGCGGCACTTCTACGCAGCGACTTGACGGCAGAGTCGATGGAGGAGGTCATCCGGCTCGGCTCCGCACGTAGTCTCGCCGCCAACTCCTCCGTGCCTGCGGAGGTCAGGGCCCGCTTGGCGGAGCATCCGGAACTGTCGGTGCGGGCCGCGGTAGCGGCGAGCGTCGCAGACGATCCGCCGGGGCTTCTGGCACGCCTGGCGGGTGATCCGGATCCATCCGTGCGTACGTTCCTCGCGATGAACGAGCATCTGCCCGCTGAGCTCCTAGCCCTGCTGGCCGAGGATGCCGAGCCGAGTGTGCGGTCGTCCGTCATCGGAAACTGGAGGCATGCGCCGGAGCCGGTGCGTCGGGCTCTGCTGACAGATTCCGATCCGAACATCCGCAGGTCTGCCGCTTCGGCGTACTCACCGCCCACTGATCTGGTGCCCGTCCTCCTTGCCGATCCGGAAACCCGTGCCATCGCCGTCCGCTATACCGACCCGTCACCCGAGCTGGCCGCTGACCCGGATTCCGGCGTTCGCGAGGCTGTGGCTGCCCACCCGAATCTGCCCGCTGAGCTCCGAGACGTGCTGGCCGCAGACGGGGATGTCTTCGTTCGCAACGCGATCGCAGACCGCCAGGACACGCCCTCGACTCTGCGTGAGAGCCTCTCGGCCGCCCTGGAGACCGACGACCCCTGGGTCGAATGGATCCAGTCCTCCGCCCGAACCCCCCACACATGCCCGCCACCCGCACCTGCTCCACCCAGGCTCACGCGCGAGCAGGCAGAAAGCCTGCTCGCCCGCGCCGGCCTGTAGATGTACGGTTCTCCGGTTCAGGCAGCCTGGACCGTGGTCTTTGCTCGTCCGCGCTCGATCCGGATTCCGGGACTACGGCCGTTGCGGCGCGTCATGAGGGTGATGGCGCCCAGGTGATGAGGGCTTCGGAGTGCTGGACCAGCCGCTCATCGTCGCGGGCATGGCGGCGGGCGTGCATAAGCAAGGCCGGCGTGCGCTCGACCACCCAGCGGCGAGGCAGGACGACAAATCCGGTGGAGCCCTCGGGCCGACTGACGGTCTTGATGGTGAGCCGGAGGCGGCGACCCGTCGCGCGGACGAGTAAGTAGGCCGTCTTAATAAAAGGTAAAAGAAAAGTCGCGTCAGGGTTCTTGACCTCACAGGTGGGGCGCGGGAAGGTTCCGGAGAGCGCTCTCCCGCCGGTTCGTTTCTTCAAGGAGCACCCTGATGCCCGCAGTTGGCATACCCCCCATAGCGGCACCGCCGCCCAGAACTGCCCGAAAGGGGCTCGTCGGCGCAGTGGTCACTGCACTGGCCGCAGCCCTACTCGCTCTGACACCCGCTACGGAGGCCGACGCGGCGCCCGTGCTGCTCTCGCAGGGCAGGCAGGCGACCGCATCCAGCCAGGAGCACTACGGCACGCCGGCCGGCAGCGCCGTC
Source organism: Streptomyces sp. NPDC005566 (assembly GCF_040605575.1). Lineage (NCBI taxonomy): Bacteria > Bacillati > Actinomycetota > Actinomycetes > Kitasatosporales > Streptomycetaceae > Streptomyces > Streptomyces sp. NPDC005566. Next base: position 354,563 of record NZ_JBEXDB010000004.1, read on the forward strand.
GACGGTGATCCCGGCACCCGCTGGTCGAGCGCCGCCTCCGACCCCCAGTGGCTGAGCGTCGACCTCGGCGCCCCCGCCGCCCTCGACCGGGTCGAGCTGAGCTGGGAGGCCGCCTATGCGAAGACGTACCGCATCGAGGTGTCCTCGAACGGCACCGACTGGTCGACCGTCTACTCCACGACCACCGGAGCGGGCGGCACCGAGACGGTCGACGTCTCGGGGACCGCGCGCTTCGTCCGCATGCTCGGAACCGCACGCGCCACCGGATACGGCTACTCCCTCTGGGAGTTCAAGGTCTTCGGCAGCACCGACGGCGGTACGGGACCGGTCATTCCCGGCGGGGGAGACCTCGGCCCGAACGTACACGTCTTCGACCCGTCCACACCCGGCATCCAGGCCAAACTGGACCAGGTCTTCAGCGAGCAGGAGTCGGCCCAGTTCGGCAGTGGCCGACATGCCTTCTTCTTCAAGCCGGGCACGTACGACGACATCAACGCGCAGATCGGCTTCTACACCCAGATCGCGGGTCTCGGCCTGAAGCCGGACGACACCACGTTCAACGGTGACGTCACCGTGGACGCCGGCTGGTTCAACGGCAACGCCACCCAGAACTTCTGGCGTTCGGCCGAGAACCTCGCCCTGAACCCGGTCAGCGGCACCAACCGCTGGGCCGTCTCCCAGGCGGCCTCGTTCCGCCGGATGCACGTGAAGGGCGACCTGAACCTCGCCCCGAACGGATACGGCTGGGCCAGTGGCGGCTACATCGCCGACAGCAAGATCGACGGCCAGGTCGGCCCGTACTCCCAGCAGCAGTGGTACACCCGCGACAGCAGCATCGGCGGCTGGACCAACGGCGTGTGGAACATGACCTTCTCGGGCGTCGAGGGCGCTCCCGCGAACAGCTTCCCCGAGCCCCGGTACACCACGCTCGAGACGACCCCGAGCTCGCGCGAGAAACCCTTCCTCTACATGGACGGCAACGAGTTCAAGGTCTTCACGCCGGCCAAGCGGACCAACGCGCGCGGCACCACCTGGGCCGACGGCACCCCGCAGGGGACCTCCATCCCGCTCAGCAAGTTCTACGTCGTCAAGCCCGGGGCCACCGCCGAGACGATCAACGCCGCCCTGGAGCAAGGGCTCAACCTGCTCTTCACCCCCGGCATCTACCACGTCGACCGGACCATCAACGTGAACCGGGCCGACACCGTGGTCCTGGGTCTCGGGCTCGCCACCATCATCCCGGACAACGGTGTGACCGCCATGAAGGTCGCCGACGTCGACGGTGTGAAGCTCGCCGGCTTCCTCATCGACGCCGGACCGGTCAACTCGCCGACCCTGCTGGAGATCGGCGGGCAGGGCGCATCGGCCGACCACGCCGCCAACCCGACCACCGTCCAGGACGTCTACGTCCGCGTCGGTGGCGCCGGCCCCGGCAAGGCGACGACCAGCATCCTCGTCAACAGCGACGACGTGATCATCGACCACACCTGGGTATGGCGTGCCGACCACGGTGAGGGCGTGGGCTGGGACACCAACCGCGCCGACTACGGCGTACGGGTCAACGGCGACGACGTCCTGGCGACCGGCCTGTTCGTCGAGCACTTCAACAAGTACGACGTCGAGTGGTACGGGGAGCGGGGCAAGACGATCTTCTACCAGAACGAGAAGGCGTACGACGCCCCCAACCAGGCCGCCATCCAGAACGGCGACACCAAGGGCTACGCCGCCTACCGGGTCGACGACTCCGTGAACACCCACGAGGGCTGGGGCATGGGGAGCTATTCCAACTACAACGTCGACCCGACGATCCGTCAGGACCATGGCTTCAAGGCCCCTGTGAAGCCCGGCGTCAGATTCCACAGCCTGCTGGTGGTCTCCCTCGGCGGCAACGGCCACTACAACCACGTCATCAACGACACCGGATCGCCCACCTCGGGCACCTCGACGATCCCGTCGACCGTGGTGTCCTACCCCTGATGAGCCACTGGTCCGCCCCGTCCACCGGAGCGGACCGGACGTAACGCCCTCCGGGCCGGGGTCCGTCCCCGCGACCCGGCCCGGAGGGGCGCACGGACACGTGCCGCCCCGCCAGATGTCCCGCCCCGCCGGACGGACGGGCAGGCCTCCCCACTCTCCGGGTGGCTCAGGGATCTTCGTACGCACCTCCCGCCACCCGGAACCCCCGACCTGTCAGGAGTCGATGTGTCACAACTCTTCTCACACCCGACGCCGGCACGCCGCCGCGTCGGCGTGCCCCTCATAGCCCTCGGCGCGCTGATCGCGTCGTCCCTCACCCTCGCCGCCTCCCCTCCGGCCCAGGCCGCCGAGACCTTGCTGTCCCAGGGCAGACCCGCCACGGCCTCGTCCCAGGAGGGCGAGGCGTTCGGAGCATCCGCAGCGGTGGACGGCAACCTCACCGGGACCCGCTGGGCCAGCCAATGGAGCGACCCCCAGTGGATCCAGGTCGACCTCGGCAGCAAGCAGGACCTGAGCCGAGTCGTCCTCACCTGGGAAGCGGCGCACGCCAAGAACTACGAACTCCAGGTCTCCGACAACGGCACCGACTGGCGCGCCCTGAAGACGGTCACCGGAAGTGACGGCGGCACCGACGACACCGCCGTCTCCGGCGCCGGCCGCTACGTACGGATGCTCGGCACCTCTCGCACCGGTGGCTACGGCTACTCGCTGTGGGAATTCCAGGTCTACGGCAACGGCGACGGTCCGCCGCCCACCACCGGGGGCGCGGTCGCGGTGACCGGATCACAAGGCAGATGGCAGCTCACCGTCGGCGGCAAGCCCTACCAGGTCAAGGGGCTCACCTGGGGGCCGTCCGTCGCTGACGCGGCCCGCTACATGCCCGACCTGAAGTCGATGGGCGTGAACACCATCCGGACCTGGGGCACCGACGGCTCCAGCAAGCCCCTGCTCGACGAGGCAGCCGCCAACGGCATCCGGGTCGTCAGCGGCTTCTGGCTCCAACCCGGCGGCGGCCCCGGAAGCGGCGGCTGCGTCAACTACGTCACCGACACCGCGTACAAGAGCAACTCGCTCACCGAATTCGCCAAGTGGGTCGAGGCCTACAAGAGCCACCCCGGTGTCCTGATGTGGAACGTCGGCAACGAGTCGGTTCTCGGCCTCCAGAACTGCTACAGCGGTACCGAGCTGGAGAACCAGCGCAACGCCTACACGTCCTTCGTCAACGACGTCGCCAAGAAGATCCACTCCATCGACGCGGACCACCCGGTCACCTCCACCGACGCATGGACGGGCGCCTGGCCCTACTACAAGCGCAACGCCCCCGACCTCGACCTCTACTCGATGAACTCGTACGGCGACATCTGCGGCGTCCGCGGTGCCTGGGAGCAGGGCGGCTACACCAAGCCCTACATCATCACCGAGGGCGGACCGGCCGGCGAGTGGGAGGTCCCGGACGACGCCAACGGCGTACCCGACGAGCCCACCGACGTACAGAAGGCCGACGGATACACCAAGGCGTGGGGCTGCGTCACCGGGCACCAGGGAGTGGCCCTCGGTGCCACGCTGTTCCACTACGGGCTGGAGCACGACTTCGGCGGCGTCTGGTTCAACCTGGTGCCCGACGGTCTGAAGCGCTTGTCCTACTACGCGGTCAAGAGGGCCTACACCGGATCGACGAGCGGCGACAACACACCGCCCGTCATCACCGACATGGGTGTCACCCCGGCATCCGCTGCTCCGGCAGGCAAGGAGTTCACGGTCCGCGCGGACGTACGGGACCCCGACGGCGACCCGGTGACGTACAAGATCTTCCTCAGCGGCAACTACGCCAGCGGCGACAAGCGGCTCGTCGAGGCCCAGTGGCGGTCCACCGGTAACGGGACTTTCGCCGTCACCGCGCCCGAGAAGCTCGGTGTGTGGAAGGTGTACATCCAAGCCGAGGACGGCCGCGGCAACGCCGGGATCGACACGAAGTCGGTCAAGGTCGTCGCACCCCCCGTCGACGGCACCAACGTCGCGCTGAACAAGACCACCACCGCCTCCTCCTCCCAGGCGTCATACGGTGACTGCCCGTGCCCGGCCGCCCTTGCGACGGACGGGAAGACGGAGACGCGCTGGGCCAGCGACTGGAGCGACCCCCAGTGGATCCAGGTCGACCTCGGGGCGCCGACAGCGTTCCGTAAGATCCAGCTGGTCTGGGACCCGGCCTACGCCAAGTCCTACGACGTGCAGGTCTCCGACGACGGCACCAACTGGCGCACGATCCACACGACCGCGGCGGGCAACGGAGACATCGACACGATCGACGCCCCCACCACCGCCCGGCACGTACGTCTCCAGCTGAAGGCCCGAGGCACGGACTGGGGTTACTCGCTGCACGAGTTCGGCGTCTACAGCTGATCACAGCGCAGCAGCGTGCCGTAGGACCGGCAGGGCCCGGCCGTCGCCACCACGGGGCGGCCGGACCCTGCGCTCACGCGTACATGCCCCACGGATCGAAACCGATGCGAAGGGCCTCCCGAGAGCGAACCCAGGAACAATTCTGAGCAGTCACCGGGCCGATCAATCTAGGCTCTCAGCATGTCTGGTCCGACCTTGGTGATCGAGTTGGCCGAGCCGCTCTCCACGGCTGCGCTGAGGGAGTTCCGCGCGTTGATGGTGGGGCTCTCCTCCCACTTCGACGAGAAGCGGCCCGGGTTCTTCGACGTCAACGTGCCCGCGGAGCGACTGGGCGTGGAGGACGGGAGAGCGAAGGACTGGCGAAAGCCGTTTCCGCTTCCGCTCCTCGGCAAGGCCTGTACGGACGAGAAGCTCACGGGCCTCGTGGGATACAACCCGCAGCGCGAAGACTGGCGTCGGCCCTTCCTGGTCTACCTGATGGGGCCGGGTATCGGCGACGAGAGCATCTTCGAGGCCGAGCACGCGGACCAGCCCGAGGTGGAGACCGTCCTCGGCTTCAGGCCGACCCATGCCGTCAATGTCAGCGCGTGCTGCAATCGCGAGATCGACCACGTGGCCACGGCCCTGCTGACCGCCGCTGTCATGGACGTCATCGGTGGCGTGGCCAACGTCGAGCTCATGGACGGACAGGAGACGGTGGTCGCGGACCTTCCGGGAGTATCGGGGACAGCGGAGGACTGTATGGCTCTCGGAACGGCCGATTTCGTGCGGGCCTGGGCCGGACACCCGGCCTTCCGGCTGGTCACATAGCCCAGGACGGATAACTGCTTCTCCTCCCGGCACGACACCCCACGGCTGCTGGACGCTGCCTCATGGACTCCGACCGTTCTGATCTTCAGGATCCACGTGGGAACGGCACGATCGGAGGCGTCCAAGCTGTTGGAGGACCTGCCGCGGGCGCCTCCGGTCGTGGAACTCCTGGGCAGGTTTCCACGTGCCGGCGCGGCGCCGGATGCGTACCACGCGGGCCCCCGGCCCGACCGGCTAAGCAGGCCGCGGCACAGAGGCGAAGGGAGGCAGGGCGAACCAGTTGGGAACCGCTCGTCGCAGCGTCTCCGGTCCCTGCACTGCCACGGCCCCGGAGCGCAGAGCAGCGGGCCATCCCAGGTCGCCGCGCCAGACCTCGATCATGTGACGCAGACTCGCGGAGACGGTGACCGTCACATCGAAGCCCGGATCCACATCGCATACGTCGGCTTGGGCCGCCGTGATCACCAGCCACCAGTGGCGGGCGTGTGCGGCCACGTCCGAGAACACGAACCGGACCACAGTTCGCCCCGCCGGAACGACACCGTGGTCGATACGCCGGTGCATGTCCCACATCAGCAGCTTGGGATCAAGGTCCGCGTTGCCGAGCTCACCGATCCACCGGATGCCCCAGACACTCAGTGCCTCGACCACCGGCCGGAGCTCATGGCCCGCCGGGGTCAGGACGTAGCGCACCTGATGGCCTTCGGACCGCCTTTCCACGATTCCTGCGCGCACGAGCTGCTGCAGTCGCTTGGACAGCAGCGTGGGCGACATCCGAGGCACACCGCGCCGCAGCTCGTTGAAGTGTTCGGTCCCCGTCACCAGTTCGCGCACGATGAGCAGCGTCCAGCGTTCGTCGAGCAGTTCCATCGCTTTTGCGACCGGACAGAACTGGTAGTACGAGGACCCCATAGGTACAGGCTAGGACCCTGGTGAGGGCTCGGCCACCGCCCGGGGACGAAGCTACGGACGCCGACGGATCGGGTACCGGTACAGATCCCGTACTGGAACAGGCACGCGTACCTTCCTAGCCTTGGTCCTACGGGGTGGTGACGAACCCGGCAGGGCCACGGAATCCGGAGGCGAGCTGTCATGACCGAAGCAATCGACGCAGTAGAGGCCGACCGAGCACTCAAGACGAAGCACCGCAAGATGTGGGCACTGGGCGACTACCCGGCCTTGGCCACCCAGCTCATCCCGGACCTCGGACCCGTTCTTGTCCAGGAATGCGGCATCCGCGCCGGTCAGCGCGTCCTGGACATCGCGGCCGGGTCGGGCAACGCCGCGATTCCCGCGGCTCTGGCAGGGGCGAGTGTCGTGGCCGGCGACCTCACGCCCGAGCTCTTCGAAGCAGGGCGCAGGCTCGCCGCCGAGCGGGGCGTGGAGGTGGAGTGGCGTGAGGCCGACGCGGAGGCCCTCCCGTTCTCCGATGGAGAGTTCGACACCGTCATGTCGTGCGTGGGAATCATGTTCGCCCCGCATCACCAGGCCAGCGCAGATGAGCTGATCCGTGTCTGCCGCCCGGGCGGCACGATCGGCCTGCTCAACTGGACTCCGGAAGGATTCATCGGCCAGATGTTCGCCACGATGAGGCCGTTCGCACCCCCGCCTCCGCCCGGTGCGCAGCCCCCGCCGCTGTGGGGCCGGGCGGAACACGTCCGCGGTCTTCTCGGCGACCGGGTGACCGATGTCGAGGCGCATCGGCGGACTGTACGGATCGGCCGTTTCGGGAAGCCGGCGGACTTCCGTGAGTACTTCAAGGCCAACTACGGCCCGACCATTGCCACCTATCGGAACATCGCTGACGACCCCGACCGTGTCGCCGCGCTGGACGCCGGTCTCGACACTCTCGCCGAGAGGGCGGGCGCAGGCGCCATGGAGTGGGAGTACCTGGTGGTCACGGCCCGTAGGCGCGACTCGTGACGGTGACGGACGAGCACGCACAGGGGAAGCCGGCACCGTGCAGCCCGTAGGGCCCGGCCGGCCGCCCCTGTCACCCTGTTGCCGGGGCGGTCCTGCGGTGGACCCAGTGGCCGAGGTCAGGTGAGCAGCAGTCGACACCAACCGTCAGCGAGCCAACGCTCGAACCGCTCGGGCGGCCAGGCACGGTCCTCGACCAGCAGGCAATAGAACTCGGGCGAATTGGTGGCCCAGATGACGTCGGCCACTTCCTCCAGGTCCAGCCCGTGGCGTAGCTGTCCCGTCGCGGCCAGGTCCCGGGCCAGCAACCGCATGTTCTCCGCACGGCGCCGTGCGATGCCCCGCCAGACCTCCGCGGCCTCCGGAGGCCCCGCGCGGGCGACGCGCAGAAGTGGTGCCAGCCGGGCGTGCATCTCTCTGACGGCCCGTGCGTAACGGCGCAGCTTGAGTGCAGCGTCCGGCTCGGCACGCATCTCACGTACGTAGTCCCGCTCGGCTGCCGGAACGGCGTCGCCGGTGCCCGAGATGGCGGACTCCACCAGCTGCAGGAACAGCGCCGGTTTGCGACCCGCCACCGTGTAGACGGTGTCCACCGAGACGCCCGCGCACTCGGCGAGCTGCGCCATCGTGGTTGCTGCGTAGCCGCGTTCGGCGAACAGCTGCGTCGCCGCGTCCAGGATCGCCTGCCGGGTCGCCTGCGCTGCCGCCCGCCGGCGGCTCGTGTCGTACTGCCTCTTGACCTGTTCGTCCACGCGGTCGATGCTAGTCGTATTCATCCGAAACGGCTTCGGTTGAATATGAAGGATGTGGTCCCTGTGACGTACGCGTTCACCTTCGAGGTGCCGATCGACGCCGCAACCTACGCACGCATCAAGGAGGGTCTGGGGCCGGAGAAGCCGCCGGGGTTGGTGGCTCACCTCGTCCAGCGCACAGCTGGTGGGCTGAGGTACACCGATGTCTGGGAGTCGGAGGCCGACTGGAAGCGGTTTGCCGAGGAGCGTCTCCACCCGGTCGTGGACCGAGTGGTCACCGCGGCGCTGGGCTTTCGTCCGCCCGAGCCGTCGGTTGAGCGCCTGGAGATGGTCGACGCCTGGATCGGTGCCTGACACCTGACACGTCGCCTGACACCTGACGCATTCGGACAGTGTCCCGTGGAGAACAGGTGGTCGTCCGATCCGATGGGGCTCCAGCGGGAGAACCGGACGACCATGCTCTCGGGTGGCCCCGCGGCCGGCTGACGAACCTGGGGGCGTTTTCGAAAGTGGGTGCGAACAGGCTCCTGTAGCACCCTCCAGGTGCTCGTCGAAAACCCGCCGGGCGGCTCGCTTGCAGCCTTCATGAGGGCGTTTCAGATATTCACGAGTTGTTGGATTGTCGATACTTTGCGTGATGACAGTGGGTCGTTGCAGAGGCGGCTCGCGGCATCGAAAGGACCGACAGTATGAAGCGACGCACGGCTACAACCCTGGGGGCACTCGCTGCCGCCGCAGTGCTGGCCCTCACGGTTCCAAGTTCTGCGTATGCGGCCGAAGGTGTGCTGATCATCAACGGTGGCGAGTACAAGGACCCGTCCGGCTGCTACTCGATCACCTGGTACCCGTCGTCGGTGACCAACCACACCGATGCCATCGCTGAGGTGCACTCCGGCCCCAAGTGCACCGGGCTCGTCGAGGAACTCCTCTATCCGGGCAAGACACACCACTCCGAGACTGCGGGAAGCGTCTTCATCCTCTGATGCCCCGATCGGCCACCCGCCGGCTTCGTGGTGCCCGCGTCCACAGTCTGGCGGCGGGTGGTCTGCGCGCATGCCCACGTCTGTGGGGTCGGGTGGGGAGCGAAGGGCGTGCGCGAGGGGGCGGGCCGGCGGAGGCCGCCGGCCCCTGAGGGCCTGTCCGGTGCCGACGAGCAGGCCCTCCCCTGAGGGCCTGTCCGGTGCCGACGAGCAGGCCCAGGTCCTGGAGCTGTCAGCGACTCCACCTATCGTGTCGCCATGACGGTCCCCGAGGTTGTTCCGATCGCGCGCGAGCCCGACTATCGCACCAGGACGATCGGTCAATACGGGGGAGGACAGTTCCTCGCTTCGGTCATCTACGCGTCCCCCCAAGGGTTCAGCCTCGGCGAGGGGTGGGAAGATCAGAAGCGCCTCTATGCCGTACTGCACCGCTTCACCTCTGAGGGGCAGCATGTCCACTCAGACATCTGGTGCGCCGGAACCTGGGCCGAGCAGCAACGGCGCCCACACGGCAACGATTCCGTTGTAGCCCGAGCGGAGACACGGCTGGCAGAGTTGCTCGACCGTCTTCCCCAACTCGAGTACGGGGACATTGCGATCCGCCCCTTCCAGCTGGCTGTGGACGGCGTCGTCTTCGGCTTGATCACCGAACGCCACGAAGAGGGCGAAGGGGATGACGACTGGGCCGAGCTCTACCCCGACAGGCTCGGGTTTGCTGCTCCCTGGGACGGTATGTACGACACGTGAGTGGCCAGGCCACCTGCCTGCATCGAGCTGAGGGAGGCAGGCGCCGAACGCCATGAGGCCTGCTGCCTCAGATCGGTCGTCCCACACAGTCTGAGGCCCTCCTGGTCGCGGGCTCGCCCATGCTCACCGCTACCGAGGCGGGGGACCGATCATCCTCACACGATCTCGGCAGCGCGGGCATTTCCGGTCGGCAAGAACCATCGCGCGATCGCCGCCCGCCACGACCGACTCGGCTACGTCTTCCTCGGCAGGTTCACCGGAGCCACCGTCACCGTCAGGCTCCGCGCGTGACCGAGTCGTAGGACGCTCGACTCACCGAGGCACCTGGTGACGGCGCCGGTGCCGGCGCCCAGCCGGCGGCCGCGAGGAATGCATCAGGGCTGGGGAGACCACCGTCGGTGGCGGCAGACCACTCGACCGGGAGCTGAGACATCGACTTCCGATTGCGGCGCGGATGCCACAGCCGGTCAGGTCTCCATCAGCCATGATCGGCCGGACAGCTCCTGATCGCCGCACAGCTCCTGAGCGGCGATCAAAGGGGCCCCTTCCGGCTCCCCTGACGTGGCCCTCCGCCGGTGGCCTCGGTCCCGGTCCGCGGGCTGATCAGAGCTGGAACTCGGCGGGGGACAATCCCAGCGCTGTGCAGGCCTCCCGGATGATCATGTGCTCGGCCTGGGAGAAATCTCCGTCAGCCCTGGCGATGACGATGCCGGTCTGGATCACCGCCCTCGCCTCGGTCGGCTTCTTCGCGGCCTTGGCGATGTCCTGCATCGCCTCGGCCTTACCCTGCTGGAAGTTGTGGGTCAGCTGGTCCGCATGCTTGTTGAAGCGCTGGCGCAGCTGCTCCGGAGGGAAATTCTGCAGCACGTCATTGCTCAGGATCATCGACTCGACGTGCTGCCGCTCGGCCGGGTCCACACGTCCGTCCGCGGCAGCGACCAGCGCGCACATGGCCATGCTCGCGTCCCGGTACGCACCACTCTTCAGCTCGGTCTTGAGGGAGCCGAGCTGCGTCTTCAGCGCACTCACCAACTGGGCGCGTGGACCACCGCCGGCCCCTCCGCTGCGCCTCGGTCCGTGGGTTGCCCCACGGCCGCCCTGGGCCTGCTGCAGAGTCTTGGCCTGGTCCTTGAGCCGGTCCCACATAGGCATGGACGTCACCTCGCTGTTCCGTGAGTCATCGGTCGCGCATCCGCTCGCGCGTTCACCCGACCAACGGCTGCCGCCAGGCAAAGGTTCCGCAAAATCCGCAGCCCGCCCGCTTGCACGGCATTCCTCGGCAGGCCGGCGATGCGCCGAGCGCCGTGTCGCTCATCGGGCTGCGTCTATTTCGTTGAACTCGGTCGATTCAGGCCCGCGTAGCGGTGTGCCACTCCGCCGGGAAGCAGGTATTCGACCAGCAGGTTGCCGGCGCGGCGTGATGGCAGCCCCATGTCGTGCAGGAGTTCATCCGCGCAGTGGATGTCGTAGGGGCCGAAGTCGTAACCGCCGGAGCCTGGCAGTACCTGCTCCTGCCAGGCCAGGCGGGCGTCGGTGTCCTCCTGCATCTCCTGCTCACCCGGGGCGGTGCGCAGGGTCGCCCGGAAATGGCTGGTCAGCCAGTGCGCGGTGAGTTCCACGCCCATGATGTTGTTGAATACCTGCCGGAAGCCGACGAACCCCAGCCGGTCGGTGCCGGGTGGCACGATGCCTCGGTAGAGCCGCAGCCGTCCGTCGGCATCGTGCACGCGCACGCTCGGGTCCAGGAACGGGAAGACTCTGTGGTGCCCCGTGGCGAACACGATGACATCCGCCGCCACTTCCTCGCCGGTCGCCAGCCGTAGCCCCTCGTCGGTGTACGCCTCGACGGCACTGACCTTGGCGGCGATCAGGCCGCGCCGAACGGCCCGCGCGTAGCCGCGTGGCATCACTCCCGCGTGGGCCAGATGGAAGGGGAGCGCGTGCGCGGGCCGCAGCTGCCTCGGTAACCGGTACAGCCCGGCGGAGAACAGCATGTCGCGCGTGATGAGCCACCACAGAGCACGCTTGACCCGCTCATCGATGCGGTCGATCGGGGGGACGCAGGCGGGATCGTGGTAGCGGGGCAGGAGCGCCTCACCGAGCCGGGTGAACAGAATCCACTTGTAGCCGACCAGACCGAGCAGCAGCCGCTCGGGGATCATCCAGTTCACCTTGCGCTGCACGATCGTGGCCGAGGCCGCATCGGGTGCGGCGCGGGTGACCAGGTCCAATGCGGACTTGCCACCGCCCACGACGACCACGCGCCGCCCGGCGAATGTCCCGGCCCGCACCTCGCTGGAGTGCAGCACGGTCCCCCGGAACGACTCGCGCCCAGGCAGCTCGGGCAGTTGAGCATGATGATGAGCCCCGCTGGCGACAGCCACGTAGTCGAATGTCTCGCGATGAAGGTCCGCCGCCTTGTCCCCGGCGGGCCGGGAGCCGACCGACCATCCGGAGGCGCCCACCCGCCCGGGTCCGTCCACCGGCCGGACGGAGATCACCTCGGTACCGGGCCGGACGCAGTCCAGCACACTGAAGGTCCGGGCGTAGTTCTCCAGGTAGCGTTGTGTGTCCGCCGCGCCTGCGAAGTGCAGGCGGTTGGGCAGGTCCGCGAACTCGAAGAGGCGGAGCGCGGACTGGTTGGCCAGCCCGTCGTAGCAGCCCTCCGACGACCAGATCCCGCCGACCTGCCGGTACTTGTCGAAGACCGTGACGTCGAAGCCGTTCTCCAGCAGCACCTTGGCGGTGACGATCCCCCCGGGGCCGGCCCCGACCACACACGCTCTCATCAGCTGTCACTCCCCATGGGCGATCGCCGTGTCCAGCTCGCTCATCATCCCGGTTGCGGACCTCCATGCCCAGGGCGCCCTCCGAACCTGAGGCAGTCGGAAGCTGAACGAGCACGGGGTCGCAACTCAGGACACGACGCGGCCGAGATCGTTCCTTGGCGGCAGCCAGCTGCCTGGGGCCCTGTCGGCGGTGTCGGCGACGCAAGCGGCTGAGGCCGGAGAGCTCCTCCGCGTCTTCCGCGTCGGGACGCCGGCCTTGCGGTACCAGCGGCAGACGTCAGTAGGGGAGGCCCTCCGAGGCCGCGTGCAGGGCGGCGAGCAGACACGTGGCGATTTCGCTGCCCGACGCGCCGGGTTCCTCCGCGTACTGGCGGGCGAAGTCCTCCGAGGCCGCGCGGAGCGCGCCGTTGAACGTTGCCGCGTGCACCCGGATCCGGAGGTCGTCGGCGCTGACGCCCGACCGGTCGGCGAGGAGTTCGCCGAGGACGGGCAGGGCGTCGTCGTGGGCCTGGAGCCAGACGGAGCGCAGGGCCGGGTCGGTGGACGTCATACGGATCAGATCGAGGATGACGGGGGTCACGTCCGGTAGTTCTCCGTCGCGCAGGGAGCGCGTGACGAAGTCCACCAGGCTTGTGTCCGTCGGCCACTGGCGCAGTTGGTGGATGGCGAACTCGAGCCCTGCGGAGAGCAGCGGCAGCACGCAGCTCTCCTTGGTGGGGAAGTGGCGCCACAGGGTGCGGGAGGAGATACCGACGCCCCGGGCGATCTGCTCGCCCGTCGTGCCGGTGACGCCTTGTGAGGAGAACAGGCGGACGGCCTCGGCGGCGATCTCGAAGCGGAGAGCGGCCTTGCGTCGCTCGGCGAGCGACGGCCTGGCATCTGCCCGAATCATCTGCTCGCGTACCGCTGATGGCGCTTCGTGCACCCTCGCACCCCCGGCTCTCGTCCCGACACCGCAGCATAGCGAGACATTCAAAAATGGCGCACGCAGACGTCTTGTCACTGAGTGACACTCAGACCTACGCTGCCGTAAGTGACCAGCGAGTAACAGCACTGTTCCTGCCCGTTATTTGTCATGCACAGGCTGTTTGTCATGCGCGGGCATCGAACGGGCGCAGTCGACCAACAAGGCGCGGCCCGTCCCGGCAACTCGGTCGGCCACAACGTTCCGACGGCACCAAGCTGCCTTCCCCCACACAAAAGGAGCCGCTCATGCCCACTCCCAGCAGGCGCGCCCTGCTCACCGGTGCCGCCGGGCTCGCGGCCGCGAGCGTCCTGCCGCCGACCTCCGCGGCGGCCGCGCCGACCCGGGTGGGACTCGCCAGGGAGCAGCACCGGGCCGTCGTCATCGGCTCGGGCTTCGGCGGCGGCGTTGCCGCGCTGCGGCTGGCTCAGGCCGGTGTGCCGGTGACCGTACTGGAGCGCGGCCGCCGCTGGCCCACGGGGCCGAACGCGGAGACCTTCCCTCGAGTGTCCGGTCTCGACAAGCGGGCGCTCTGGTACGGAACTCTCCCGGCGGCTGCTCGGCCGCTCGCGCAACTGCTCGGCACACCACTGGACTTCGCGCCGTACGTGGGTCTCCTGGAGCCGGTGCTCGGGCAGAACATCCTGGGTGTCTGCGCGGCCGGGGTAGGAGGGGGCTCCCTCGTCTACCAGGGAATGACGCTGCAGCCTTCCGAGGCGGTGTTCACCACCTGGCTGCCTCAGGAACTCGACTACCGGCGCATGAACGAGATCCACTACCCGCGGGTCGCGGGCATGCTCCGGGCGGCGACCGCGCCTGACGCACTGGTCGGTTCACCCCGCTACTACGCGGCGCGGGTCTTCGCCGAGCGGGTCCGTCGGGCCGGGTACGGCGTGGAGAAGATCCCCATGCCGATCGACTGGGACTACGCCCTGGCCGAGCTGCGCGGCGAGATGCGGCCGTCCTACACGAACGGGGACTGCGCCCTCGGCGTCAACAACGGCGGCAAGCACTCCGTCGACGTGACCTACCTCCGACAGGCCGAGGCGACCGGGAAGGTGACCGTGGAAACCCATCACAACGTCACCTCCGTGGCGCGGGCAGCTGACGGCCGGTGGGACGTGCATGTCGACCGCACCGACGACGCGGGAACCGTGCTGAAGCAGAAGGTCCTCTCCACACGAGCGCTTGTCATGGCGGCCGGCAGCCTCAACACCAGCAGACTCCTCGTCCGCGCCGGGGCCACCGGCGCCATCCCCGATCTGCCCGACGGTCTCGGAGAAGGGTGGGGAACCAACGGCGACCGCATCTACGCCTGGACGAACCTCCAGGAGGACTTCGGGGCCGAGCAGGGAGGTCCGGTCGTCTACGGCAGCAAGGAGTGGGACGACCCACGGACCGCGAACACGATCATCCAGGCGTCGCTTCCGCCGCTCGGTATCGACGCACGGACGACCATGCTCGTCGGCTTCGGGGTGAGTGCCGACCGCGGCCGGTTCCGCTACAACGCCTCCACCGACTCCGTGTCACTGCACTGGCCCTTGGGCGGCGACGCCGCCAGCCACCGCACCATCCATCGGCGCGTTACCAAGGTGTCCAAAGGGCTCGGCGTCCTCACGGACACGAACGCCCTGGTCAACAGCACCTGGCACCCGCTGGGCGGCGCCCCGATGGGCACAGTCTGCGACCTGGAAGGCCGCGTGCTCGGCCAGCGCGGTCTCTACGTCCTCGACGGCGCCCTGATCCCAGGTACGACCGGCGCCTGCAACCCGTCCATGACCATCGCCGCCGTGGCCGAACGAGCCATGGACGCGATCACCGCGCACGACATCGACACGATCATCTGACCGAAGAACGAGGAGCACATCATGAGCCGCAAGAGAACCCGTTCCCGTTCCACCCTCACCCCCGCCTTCGTCCCCGCCCCCACCCCCGTCCCCGCGAACTCTCGCAGCAACAAGGCTGGACGACGCCTCCTGGCCGGCGTTGTGGCCGCAGGCACCGTCTGCGCCTGCCTGTCGGCGGTACCGGCCTCCGCCGCCGTACCGGAACCCGTCGTCTCCCGCGGGGTCACCATCCCCGCCTTCTACACCCCGCCAACCGAACTACCCTCCACCAACGGCGAGTTGATACGTACCGAGGGCATGCCGCTCGGGCTGAGCATCCCCGGCCTGGACGGCCGGCCGATGCCGGGCACCGCAACCCGCCTGATGTACAAGTCCACCGACTCGGCCGGGCTGCCCGTCGCCGTGACGGGTGCGTACATCGAACCCTCGGCCGCCTGGAAGGGAACCGGCCCACGCCCCCTGGTCGCGGTGGCCTCGGGCACCATGGGCCAGGGCGACCAGTGCGCGCCGTCCTTCGCCCTGCAGAACCCGCTCACCCTCAACGGCGACACCGTGTCCGTGGGCTACGAGGCACTGGCGATCTACCGTCTCCTCTCCACCGGGGCGGCGGTCGTCGTCACCGACTACGTCGGCCTCGGAGCCACCGACCGCCTGCACACCTACGTGAACCGCCTCGACCAGGCCCACGCCCTGCTCGACGCGGCCCGCGCAGCCCGCGCCGTGCCCGGCGCATCGATCACCCACGCTTCCAGGACCGGCCTGTACGGCTACAGCCAGGGAGGCGGCGCCAGTGCCGCCGCCGCGGAACTCCAGCCCTCCTACGCGCCCGACGTCCCGCTCGCGGGAACCTACGCCGGCGCACCCCCGGCGGATCTGACCTCGGTCATGAGGGGCATCGACGGCAGTGCACTCGCCGGTGCGCTGGCCTGGTCGATCAGCGGCTTCGCCCAGGCCGACCCCGACCTGCGCGCGGTCGTCGAAGCGAGTATCAACGCCACCGGCAAGGCCGCCCTGGCGGACGCGTCGACCATGTGTGTCGGCGACGCGCTGTTCGGTTACGGCTTCGCGAAGAGCAGCAAGTGGACCACCAGCGGCAAGTCGATGGGGGACATCATCGCCGCCGAACCCCGCGCGAAGGCGGCCCTGGACGAGCAGCGCATCGGGACGCTGAGGCCGTCCGGGCCGGTACGTCTGGCCACCGGTATCCAGGACGACATCGTTCCCCACGCTCAGGTCCGGCAGCTCGCCCTCGACTGGTGCAGCAAGGGCGCCAACGTCACGTACGACGCCATCATCCTGCCGAACCTGGGCGACAAGATCCTCACCAACCACCTTGTACCGCTCCTCACGGACCAAGGTGACGCCATCTCCTGGCTGACCGACCGCTTGTCCGGCAGGGCGGCCACCTCCAACTGCTGGACGATGCCCATTCAGCTCTGACCTCTCCAGGAATGGCCACCGCGTCCACCGGAGCGTCGTTCCGGTGGACGCGTCTGCGCCGAGTCCCGGCGTACAGCCGCTCACCCGACTGCCTTTCCAAGGGGTGCTCCTGGCCGTGCAGGAGCCGACAGGACCGCGGGACGGCTCGCGTCAGCGGGTGCCGAGCAGGGTGCGCCAGGTCTCCGGGCCGATGACGCCGTCGACCTGCACGTGGTGGGTCGTCTGGAAGGCGACCGCTGCCGACTTTGTCCTGGAGCCGAACTCGCCGTCGACCGTGAGCCCGTAGCCATAGACGTTCAGCTGCGTCTGGGCCGCCTTCACCGCCTGGCCGGACGTGCCGTGCTGCACCGTAGCGATCAACTGGGACCACGTGTTCGGTCCGATGACGCCATCGGCGGCCAGGGACCGGGACTTCATCACGATGGCAAAGGGTTGTTGCCCGCGGGGGTGCCGCACTTCGGAAGAGCGGTCGGTCGTGACGAGATCGGTCACACATCCCGGCCATTGTCGAGGTCACGTCACTGACTGATGCGGCTTCCACGCAGCGCTGGGCCTGGACCTGTGAGGCCGAGGCGTCCGTGCCCCCCGACGTGCCGCGAGCAGATGGGCGTCTCAGGTGGAGTCGGCAAGGAGCGGAGTCGGAACCGGGGCCAAGGCGCCCCTTGACGGGTCGCTGGATCGGGTTGTGTCGACAAATCCGTGTGAACGATCATCAGGCGGTGAACACGGAACACTGGGCGGTGCTGGCGAACCCGGAGCGGGAGCAGTGGGGGTACGTGCCCCGCCAGACACTCGGACCGCTGAGCTTCGGCACCGATCGACAGCAGGCCGTCGCAGTCATGGCGGAGCACGGGTTCACCGGATCCGAGAGCGAGATGGAGCGCTGGAACTCACAACGGGCCCAGTGGCGCATCGAGTTCCGCAGGATCGAGTCGGACGAGCGGCGACCCGCCGTGAAGTGCTACTTCGTCGAAGGTGTGGGCTTGACGGGTGCGCTCGTCGACGGGTTGTGCGGGCCCCAAGTCATCTTTCACGGGGTCCGTCTGATAGGCCGTGTGCCGTCGCAACTGGACGCGGAGATGGAGGCTTGTGCGCTGGAGCGAGGCCTGGGCATCTGGTACTGCCTGGGGGGCGACCTCAGCTGGCCCGACTTCGAGTTCGACCGAGGCGCACAGCGCGCCGGTGATGCGGTCGTGAGTTGGGCTTCGTTCTTCCACACAAGTGGCATCGCGGGGACCTCTTGGGACATCACTCCGGCTGAGGTCTGGCACCACCGGTAGGGCAACCCCGGCTCCGGAACGAACTGGGAACGGACCTGGGCGGTGAGTCCGGGGCGACGGACGAGGGCGGTGCCAACGCCGACGATTGCCAGGAACTCATCGGCCTCGCGTTCATGAAACCGGCGAAGTCGCCGCCTACTGCCACCGAGTCTCCCCTTCGGATCGTCGATGCCTGGCGGATCCCTTCCCCCGCGCCTTCATCGGTTCAGCGACGGAGTCGGGCCGCGCGACGAAGCGGGCTAGCTCCTCGGCTCCGCCGCGGGGCAGGTCAGCGACGGCTGTCGTCGGCAACGCAGTGATGACGGCACGCAGCCCCGCGTTCAGGTCCGGCAGCATGGCCCAGGCCGAAGCAGGGGTCCTGACGGCAGCGAGCAGCAGATCGCCCTCGTAGAAGGAGGCGTCAAGCAGCGGCTCCTCGAGCAGCAAGGGCACTGCGAGTGGAAGGACGTAGGACAGTGCCACCTGCTGTGAAATGAGGATGCGCATGTCCGCCGGACCGAATTTCCCCAAGGGCACAAGCCGCAACGCATGCACTTTGCGCATCAAGTCGGTCGCGTCAGCGGCAGGGGGCGTCCAGCGCGGCCGGTCCAGTTCATCGAGTGTGCGGTCGAGGTGCAGGAGATGGTCCATGGCGTCCGTTCTCACCAGAACGGACAGGGAACCTCGACTCGGGTCACGGGCGTGAACGCCAAGGACTGTGATTGATCAGCCCGGCCACTCCGAACCGCCCGAGCCGGTCGGTGACCCGCCCGCTGGTGGAGCGGCGAGCCGACATGTTCGCCGATCTCCCGGATGGACGACTTTTCGCGTCTCTCCGCGATGTGATCCCTGATCACCCGCATGATCTCAGGAGGCCGCTCGCGTCGGTCCCTCGCCGACACCGTCACTGAGCTCCACCCCGACAAGCCCTCGACCCTCCGCCACCGGATCTCTCCGATGCGGTCTCACCCCGACGCATGGCAGGCACCACCCACCCCGCAGGGGGCCGGCGCATTCCCACCGGCCCCGACACCGACGGCCCACAGCCGACCTCACCATTCAGGAGCAGCCTGTGATCACCGAGCAAGAAGCCCGCGACGCCATCCGGCACGCCCTCGGCGACGCCGCCGGCATCACCATCGAGACCTTCCCCGCCGGGAACCTGTCGATCACCATCACCAAGGGCGAACACGCGGCGACGATCGACGGTCATACCGAAAGCGGCTGGGGCTGGAGCATCGACCCTGTCGAGGACGACGGATTCTCCGGCCACGAGAACACCGCCGACACGCTCGAGGAAGCTCTCGTGAGCATCCACGCCGCCCTCATCTGAAACGACAAGAGCCGGCAGGGCGTGGCCCGGAGGCCACCGCACCCGTGCGGGGGAGCACGCCCTGTCGGCCAGGCATCCTTCGATACGCGTCGTGCCGTGGCCGTGGCCGCTGGGCCTGGGCTGAGGCGGCGATTGCGCCGATGACGCCTTCCGTCGTGTCGAGACACGCCGCCACCCTTGTCGATCCAAGGGCGGACGGCCTCCCCCTCGTAGCCGCCGGCGTCGAACTGGTGGTGCTGTCGGATGCGTCCCGTCTGCGCCATGGCGGGGCAGAACCCCGGGTGATCGTCTTTCAGGTCGTAGCACCAGGGAGCGGTTGAGGCGCCGGCCCGTCTGCCAGGGGTTTCTGATCGGCCGCCGGCCGGTCCGGCCACCAGGAGCGGTTGCCGAGCAACGCCAGCGCGGACGGCAGGACCAGCGCACGCAGCACCACCGCGTCGAACAGGACCGCGACCGTGAGGCCGACCGCGATCTGCTTCATCTCGATCCGGTCGATGAAGAGGAAGCTGAGGAAGACCGAGACCATGATGACGGCTGCGCTGGTGACCACACTCGCCGATCCCGCAATGCCGTCGACCACTGCCTGCCGGGTGGGCACCCCCTCGCGTACGGCCTCCCGGATCCTGCTCACCACGAAGATCTGGTAGTCGGTGGAGAGGCCCACCAGGATCGCGAAGACCATGAGCGGCGTTCGCGATCCGACGAAGCCGAGCGATTCGAACCCGAACGCGCCCTCTGCCCATGTCCCCTGGAAGACCAGGGTCAGCACACCCCAGGAGACCATCACCGTAGCCAGATTGAGCGCCACACCCAGGAACGCCAGCGCAACGGAGCGGAACGCGGCGAACATGATGGCGAGGGTGGTCAGCGACACGAAGACGATCACCCAGGGCAGTCGGTCCTCCTGGTGCGCCGCGTAGTCCACCCCGCCGGCGATCTCACCGGAGACCGCGACCTCCACACCCGTTGCCGCCCCGCCCACGGTGTCCGGTATCAACTCCGTACGCAGCCGCTCCAAGGAGCGCGTCGCTTCTGCCGAGTTCTGGGCATACGGAACGGGAACCCTCAGCATGGCCGTACGCCCGTCCACGGCCACGGTCAGTTCCGGCGTCCGGTCCTGGGCGAAGAGTCCGTCGCCCCTGGTCCGCTCGGCGAGTTCCCGCAGCAGGGCTGCAGGGTCGTCGGCCCGTACCAGGACGAGGTGCGCAGGCCCTTGAGACGGGTACGCGGCCGTCAGCCGGTCGCACGTGGACACCGCCACCAAACTCTTGGGGAAGGTCTCCTTGCCCTCCGTGCCGAGCTTCATGTTCAGCGCGGGCAGGGCCAGCGCGGCTGTCGCGGCGGCACCGAGGAGCAAGGCGGCCAGTGGGCGGCGCACCACGGGTCCGAGGAGGGTGGTCCACGCCTTGTTCCCTCTTCCGCCCGAGCCGCTGCTCCCGTCCCGGTCCTCGTGCGGTCCGCGACGGCTCCGCCGCCCGTCCATCCGGTGCCCCAGCATGGCGAGCAGCGCCGGAAGCACGGTCAGAGAGCCGGCCACCGCGACCAGGGTCACCAGGATCGCGCCGGTGGCGATGGACGAGAAGATCACGTCGTCCACCAGGTAGAGACCACCGAGCGCGAGCACGACGGCCAGCCCGGAGTCGACGACTGCCCGCCCCGAAGTGGCCGCGGCAACCTCGACAGCAGCCACATGGCTGAGCCTTCCGCCCGAACGCTCACGCTCCTCGCGGGCCCGCTTGAGGTAGAAGAGTGAGTAGTCGACGCCGACGGCCATGCCCAGCATGAAGATCACGCTGATCGCCGCGCCACCCGCGTCCGGGAACACCCACGACGCCAGACCGTACAGGCCGACGGCTCCCGCGAAAGCGGTCAGCGCGAGCAGGACCGGGACCCCGGCCGCCAGCACCGCACCGAAAACGACGAACAGGATGAGGAACGTGACGGGCAGACTGATGGCCTCGGTCCGCTGGAGGTCCTGGCCCATCTTGTCGTTGACCGCAGTCGAAATCGACGCGCTGCCGGTCTGCTCGATCCGCAGCCCCTCGTGCGCCTCCTGTACCGCCTCCGTCTGTTCGAGGAGACCCTCGACGTCGTCCTTCGCGGTCTCCTTGTCCCCGCGGAGGGTGACGGCCACGCGCAGCGCGGTGCCATCGTCGGCCCGCACAGGATCGGCGACCCGGACGACGGACGGCAGGGAGGCCATCCGCCGTCGAATGTCACCCGCTGCGGCGCGGGCGGCGGATTCGTCGAAACGGCCGCCCCCGTCCCGAGCCGTGATGAGCACCTGCTCCTCCGGAGCGGGCGTGAGACCACCGCGTGCGGCCATCGCCTCGGCCCGCCCTGCCTCACCGACCCAGAAGTCCTCGAACGTTCCCTTGTTGGTACCCACGGCCATGCCCGCACCGAGGCACACGGCCACGAAGAGCAGCCACCCCACGATCGCCCGCCAGGGATGCGTGGCGAACCACCTGGCTGTCCGGACCGTGATCGGTTGTTGCTCGCTGCGCACGCGGGTCCCTTCCCAGGAACAGAGATTCTCTTGCTCGGTCACCTTCCTCGGGCGTGGCCGCGAACGCACTGGTGCTCGCAACCGGCTCTTGCTGTGGTTAGCCCCACCCCTGGTGCCGGGCCCTCTGCCTGCAAGCGCACTCGAAGCCCTCGCCGCCTCCGGCTGACCCACCCAGCCTCTCGTCGGCGTCGGGCAGCTCCTGGCGCCGGATTCTCTGCCTGCTCCGGCCCAAACCGTGCGAGGCGAGAATATAAGCCCCAGCTGTCATCACCCACCGTTCCTGACGTTCTCGGGCAGGAACCCTGGGACATCACCGCACGATGTGGGCGGCGCGGGCGGCGGTCAGCCAGTCGGGGAATTCGTGGAGCAGCCGGTCGAAGAGCTGGTGGTCGGCCGTCGTCTTCGGGGCGGGGCCGGCGTGGAAGAATCCGGCGTTGTCGACGACGCGGCAAGCCGGTACGGCAAGGGTGTCCAGCCTCCGCAGGAACGCGAACTCGTTGCTGCTCGGGTCATCGGGTGCGCGTTCTTGCATCTTGTGCAGGCTGATGGCTGGCGCTTGCTGCACGCCGTTCGTTGCGGTCACCCTTCATGGTGACGCCCCGGCGTTGACGAGGGGCAGCGTTTACCCGATGCGACCGAGACACATCTGATGCCGGCAGCAGAAGGCGGTCCAAGGAATTCCAAGGTCCTGGCCTGATGACGCGGGGCCGGCCCCGGGCCTAGGGTGTGCCGGTGATCTTCAAGAGGAAGCAGAAGGGCACGCGTCTCGCCGCCGCCGTGTCCGAGCTGGAGGATGCGGTTGCCGCTCGCGACGGCGACCGTACCGGTCGTGCCTTCACTGCCATGATGCGCGGCGCGCAGTCGGCTTCGGATGCTGAACTGATGCCGGCAGGGCCCCGATTGGCGGCGCTGCTCCCCGCGTTCCCACCCACGGGACCGCGGTCCACGCTGGCGATGGCGGTCGGCTTCTGCGTAGAGCGCACGGCCGACCCGGCAGCCTGTGCGGAGCCGATCCTCGGTAGCGTTCACAAGGACCTGCTCGACGCCCTGGAGTTCGCCCGCCGCTGGACCGCCGACGGTGCCGAGGACGAACTGCCGGAGCCGGACGAGAAGATCATCGACGACGCGCTCCTGGCACGCCTGGGCGGCGACGCGTACGAGGCCACGCGGCTGGCGCTGGCCTGGTGCTCGGCCGAGGAGTGGCAGCCTCCCGCGCTGGCCGTCCTGTGCCGTAGCGCTGAAGTGCGCCGTCGGTACGCGCCCGCGATCCTCCCCGCCTGCCGCGAATTGGAGGCCCTGGAGCGGCACGACCTCAAGTGCCTGTCCTACGCGCTCGCGGTTCTGGACGACGAGCCCCTGCTCGTGCTGCACGGGCCGACCGGGACGGGATTCGAGGTGTGCATCGGCGGCATCGGGGACAACTTCCAGTTGCACACGCTGCTCGCCCATGTCCTTGTGGGCGGCGGCCATGTGCCCGGCACCAG
Organism: Streptomyces sp. NPDC005566; assembly: GCF_040605575.1. Lineage (NCBI taxonomy): Bacteria > Bacillati > Actinomycetota > Actinomycetes > Kitasatosporales > Streptomycetaceae > Streptomyces > Streptomyces sp. NPDC005566. Next base: position 377,774 of record NZ_JBEXDB010000004.1, read on the forward strand.
GCCTTCGGCGGAGAGCGTTCGTCTGGCCACGGACCCCCAGCCCGCACGGGGAAGCACCGAGACCGTCGCGACGGGCACCTTCGAACTCCTCGCCCCGGACGGCGCGCGAATCTGGAACGAAGGGCTGCCCGACGACATCCCCGTGGTGGAGGGACGCCGCCTGCTCGTGCTCGACGAGCCGATGTACGAACGCAGTTGGAACGCCGACCGATTCTTCCCGCACCTCCCCGGCACGGCTGTGCTGACCCGAGTCCTGACCACGGATGAGACGCGGACCTGGTTCGCCCGCACCTCGGCCGGTTCCAGCTCGCAGGAACTCAAGGGGAACCGATGAGTACAGCCCGGTAGCCCAGGCGCCGGGAGGCTTCGCGTCGGACCGATTCGGTCATGTCAGCCTGATCGGATGGAGTCCTTCGTACCGCACCATGGACGGATGGCTGCCAGGGCATGCTTCATCCCATTGCCTGACGTGCCGCGCAGGACGAACTCCCTGCCGTCCGCCCTGCCACTTCCTCGTCACCCCTGCCGCGTCGAGCGCCTTTGTCAGGAACCACTCAGGCTTGGCCCGTTTCGAACCGGCTGATGTGGCCGTCGGTCGTCACATCGAACCGCCACGCGGTGCGCATTTCTCCCCAGGTGTCGTTCCGATAGTCGACGATCAGGCCGCGACCGCCGTCGGACTCGGACGCGATTGCCATGTGGCCGCTGGAAGAGAAGATCTCTCTGTCCGCCCATTCGGCGAGATTGCGGTTCGAGCCGTCGTCGGACATGGTCGCGCCGGGGGCGAGGAGCGCTTCGAACGCATCCCGGTCCCCGGCGTTGACGGCGGAGACGAAGGCGCGGACGGCGGGGTCGGTCAGCTGGGCCGGGTCGAGCACAGGGGCCTCCTGGTCGTGCGTGTCTACGGTGCGCGTGTGCGACCAGGGAACACCGTGGACAGGGCCGGGACGCCGACCCTCACTCATTCGCGTCTCCACCGCGTGTCACCGCATCACGGACACCGGCCGACTTCCATGCAGGCCGGCGTTCCCTACTCCCTCGGGCACCTCGTGCACCACGTTCGACCGGCCTGTTTGGGTGAAGGCCACACGCCGAACCACTGCTCGGCGCCGAACTCCTCGAACCTCTCCACCTCGGTGAACCCCAGCTTGGCCGCGAGGCGCATCGAGCGGCCGTTGGCGCTCTGGGTGCAGAGCACCACCGACTCGCCGGGCAGCGCGTCGGCGAACCAGGCGAGTGCCGCCGCACACGCTTCGGCGGCGTACCCGCATCCCCACGCTTCCGGCAGGAATGTGTAACCGATCTCGGCCTCACCGGCATCCGGCCGGACGTGCCCCGGACGTTCTGCATCGCGCCGATCGAGCGTGACCATGCCGATCATCGCTCCGTCGAGATCGATCACGAAGAGGCCGTGGCGCCGTCCCGGCACCTCTGGCACCGCGCGTTCGAGCTCATCGCGCGGTCGAGGGCCACCGAGGTAGGTGTGCACCTCTTGCGAAGCGAACAGTTCGATGAACGCCGCACGGTCTCGGGCCTCGGACTCGCGGAGCACGAGCCGTTCGGTCCGTATCGGGGCAGGTGGCCAGGCCACGGGTCCGAGTCCGATCATGACGGGCAACGTATCGCACAGCCGTGGGAGTGATCCGAAGGAAGGGGCCTGAGGAGTGCGGGGGACGTGTGGTGGGGGAGGGCAGGCCGGTGCGGCGGGGCGCCCCTGTGGGTTGGTCATGGACATCGTTCTGCGTCGTGAAGGGTGACGTTCTGCCTGTCATTCTCGCCGAGGACTCGGTCGGCGATCGTGACATCGTGGGGATCATGGGCCACTCCAAGGCATATCCCGTCCTCAGAAGCAGCAGTCCAGCAGATACGTTCGCGCTGGCTCAGCGGCTGCGTACATTGATGTCCTGGCAGAAGCCGACCGTCCGTCTGGGCGCCGAACTGCAGACGATCGACGACGTGTTGCGCATGGTGCACATACTGCCGAACGCTCTTTACGAAGCAGAGGGGGCGCCGTTCGACCCGGAGTGGTCGACTCACGAATTCCGGGCGGATACGTTCCCGGCGGACACGGACGAGTTCCAGGCCTTGCTGCCGCTCATCCTGGATGTCGAAATGCCGGTGGATGAGCTGGAGGAGTCCTTCGTCCAGGCCCTCGGCGCGGGGCCAGCCACGATCGACTGGGCAGGTGCCTGGCCGGACGTCCCGGAACTCGGCCTCGTGGCGGACCCCATGTTCGAGGGGATTCAGGCCGTGTTCAACAGTGACGATCTCGACTGGGAGCGCCCCGCTCACGACCACACGGTTTTCGTGCACCTGTCGAAGGGGAGCGCTTTCCCCACCACGGGGGCGGAGTGGCTGGCAGGGCAGGTCGGCGCGCGAGTGCTCGGGGGACCCCTGCTCGGTTGGTGACCGGACACGGACACGCAGGGCGGGGCGGGCGCGATGAGACCTCGATCTCCTTCGCGGGTGTGGCTGACGCGCAACCGTATCGAGACCGCAGCCCACTTGGGCACCCTGGTGACGTCGCGGCTCGCTGCACGGTCGCGGAGCAGGACACTCAGGACTCCAGCGAGTCGGACGCGTTGTCGTGCCCGGGGACGCGACCGCACGCGGCGTTCGGATTGTCTGTGTACAAGAACTCCCAACAGAATGAAGTGATTCCTGGTTGGTGTACGACCGGGTGAGAAGATCATTACCCTGCATAGGTGCTGTCATATACCGAGTTGACCCCTCCGGAGCGTGAGCTGTGGGACGCCTTCCCCGAGGGGCGGCCAGTCGATCTGCGCACGGGCGCGCCCGACGCGGACGCTCCCTCCGCGGGTGCTCGTTGGGGTCCTGAACGCACGGTCCGCGCGGCCGTCGTAGCGGCGCTGTTGCTCGGCGCGAACGACCATCGGTCTGGTGGTGTAGCCGCCCTGCGTCTCGCCGGGACGCGTATCACCGGCCGCCTCGAGTTGTCCGGGGCGGAAATCTGTCACGCGTTCTCGCTGAAGGGCTGCCGACTGGACGAGGCGGTGCGGCTGCACGGGGCCACGACGCGGGCGATCGAGATCACGGACAGCTGGGTTGCGGGGATCGATGCCGAACTCGCCCGGATCGAGGGCGGCCTGGATCTGAGGCGGTCGGCCATCGAAGGCGGCTCCCTCATACTCGTCAATGCCCGTATGACCGGGAACCTCCTGCTTGAGGATGCCAAGATCTCAAGCCCGGAAGAATGGGCCGTGCTCGCGGGAGGCCTCGCCCTGGACGGCGGCGTCTTCGCCCGGCGGCTCACCACAAGAGGCGGCTTCCGGGTGCCTGGCGCGCGGCTGACCAGCGGCCTGTTCCTGCAAGGCGCGCGACTGGAGAACACCGGGGGCGTCGCGCTTGCCGCAGGTGGTGTGACCGCCTCGACCGTGGACTGCTCGCAGGGATTCATCGCACAGGGAAGTGTGCGGCTGCGCAGGGCTCGCATAGAAGGTCTGCTGACCTTCGGGGGAGCCCGCCTGAACGGGGACGCCGCAGTCCTGGACTGCGTGGCGATGCAGGTAGGGGAATTCGACTGCCGAACCGCAGTGCCGCTCGCGGGGCTGGTGGACCTCCGGTCCGCACAGGCCACCTGGTGCCAGGACAGCGAGCGGAGCTGGCCGGAGAGGGTGCTTCTGGAAGGCTTCACCTACGGCTCCATCCGATTCCTGGATACGCCGTACACAGCGGGCCAAGGCGAAACACCCGTCAGGGACGAGGTGGCCCGCCGCCTGGCGTGGGTCCGTCGGAATCCCGGTTACGCCCCGCAGCCGTACGAGCAACTGGCGGGCTGGTACCGCCAGATCGGCCATGACGACGACGCCCGCCGCGTGCTTCTGGCGAAACAGCGCCACCGGCGCCTCACCCTGTCCCTGTCGGCACGGGCGTGGGGGCGCCTGCTCGATGTGACCGTCGGCTATGGCTACCGGCCTTGGTTGGCAGGCGTCTGGCTCCTGACACTGACCATGCTGGGCACCCTAGCCTTCAGTACCCACCCTCCGATCCCGGTGAAGCCGGGTGAAGGCGCTCCGTTCCAGCCTCTGGTCTACACACTCGACCTCTTGATTCCCATCGGTGGTCTGGGACAGCGCGGGGGGTGGTACTGGTCGGACGACGGCCTCCAGTGGTTGGCCTACCTGCTGATCGCCTTCGGTTGGATGCTCACGACCGCCGTCCTCGCCGGTGTCACCCGCACCCTGCAGAAGAACTAGCGATCGACAGTCGAGGCCAACCGTCGCCAGCAGATGAGTGCGCACCCCAAGGTGAGGAGGGCTTCGTGGATATCGTCGCGGACCTACCAGCGGATCGCAGGCGGCGGTACCAGTGAAGGTGGCCAAACGCGCTCCACGACCCCGCGTTGAGTGCCGAGCCCTGACCGTTGTCGGTACCCATGCAGGCGATCAGAGGGTTCACGTCGACGGGGCGGCCGAGCCGGGGGCAGCGCTTCTTCGGCATGCTCCGACGATCCCGCCGCCGCAGTGAGGCCGGTGCCCGTCGGGCAGCCGTCGATCGCCGTCGCGGCCGAGTCATCGACGGGCCACCGGCCGCTCCGCAGCGCGGCGGCCAGCCCCCCACCTCCGCAGAGCGGCGGCCCGCCCCCGCCGCCGGTAGTTGCGGTGAGGGTCGGGTCGGACGCCGCAACAGCTCACGGCCGACATCTCCTTGCGGACTATTCGCTGCGCAGAGCCGTGGCGGTCCGGGCCCTCGCAGCCCAGCCGGCGGGCAGGAGGGCGCCCAGGGCGGCAATGAGCAGGCCGCCGAGTGCGAGCGGGAGCAGTTCAGCCCCGTGGTAGACGGCGATGACGGAGTCGGGGAGGCGGAGCCCCACACTGTCGCCCATCGCGGGGAGGACCCAGCCGTGCAGGGTTACACCCAGCGGCACGCCCAGAGCGCCGGCGACCAGTCCGGTCAGGGCGACCGAGGTGAGGACCATCGCGATGGTCTGCCGGGGGGTCATGCCGAGCGCCTTGTGGATTCCGATCTCCCGGACACGTTCGCGGGTGTCGAGCAGCACGCCGTTCAGCACACCGAGCGCCGCGACGGCGACGAGCATCAACGTGAGGATCCCCGACAGCGCGTTCAGCGTGACGACCATGTCGCCACCGGCGTCCAGTCCGCCGGTCCGAGCACTGGCCCCGAGCGGTGCCAGGTCCTCGTTCAGCGCGTCGACGTAACCGGTGACGTCGGCGCCTGACGTGACCGCGATGTGATGGCTCGTCTCCGTCAGGTCGGGATGCCCCGCCGCGAGGGTCGAGGCGTCGGTGAAGACCTGCATGCCGTCGTTACGGGGGTCAAGGACCTCACCGACGATCCGGACCGTGACCGGCCCTGCCAGGCCGCCGATTCCGTTCAGGGTGACGGCCTCGCCGATCCGGATGCCGGAGGCGGCCAGGAACTGGGTGGGCACCACGGCCTCGCCGGGCTCGTCGATCCAGCGGCCCGAGACCATCGTGTAGCCGCCCCAGGAGGCATCGCCGGTGAAGGCGATCACGTCGACGATGCCGGTCGCCCCGGACACGGTCGCCCGTACCGTCGCCGCGCTGTAGTACTTCCGGGTTCCGGTGGCGGCCTCGATGGCCGCGGCGACTGCGGCGGGATCGGCCCTGGGCTGCTTTTCGAGACCGGTGGCCTGCGGGCCGAACGCCGGCAGGGGTGGGGCCACGGAGACGTCGGCGACGTCGTGGGCCTTCGCCTTCATCACCTCGCCGAGCGACGCGACCAACCCCACGGTGAACGTCACGGCGATGGTGCCGAACAGGACCGCCGTGCCCATGGCCAGCGCGCGAGCGGGCCTCGCGAACGGCCGTGCCAGGCCCAGGGCGACCGACTGCGGCAGCGGCAGCCCGCCCGTCAGGCGTGCCGCCCACCGGCCGCGCTCCGTCGACGCGGCATGCCCGACGGCGAGCGCGTCGACCGTGCGCAGCCGGCCGGCCCTCCAGGCACTCGCCCACGCGGTCGCCGCCACGAGGCCGAGAACTCCGGCGATCACGGTCAGGTCGACCCAAGGGGCGATGGCCGGCGAGGAGACGCCGTAGACCTCCCCGGTCTCGGCCAGTACCGGCACGGCGAGCAGATGGCCGGCGAAGACGCCGAGGGCCGTGCCGACCGCCGCCGGGATCAGCGCCTGGGCCACGTAGGCACGCACGATCTGGGCCGGGGTGAAGCCGACGGCCTTGAGGATGCCGATGCGGCGCCTTCCGGTGCCCACGGCCGATGCGACGACGTTGCCTACGGTGAGCACCGACATGACCAGGCCCAGGGAGCCGAAGGCGATGAGGAACGGTACGTAGACGGCGGTGTCGCGCTCCGCGGTCTTCTTGACGGTGAGCCAGGACTGTTCGCCGACGGCCGCTCCTGGAGGGAGGGTTTCCGTTACGGCCCTGCCGCCTGCACCGATCTGCGCGGCAGTGTCGGCTTCGGTGAAGCGGTAGAGCATCTGGTAGCCGCCGCTGCCGGGCGCGGTGAGCGCCGCCATCTGGCCCGGGACCACCCAGGCGTCGGCGGTCTGTGTGACCGAGCGGGCCGTGCCGACCACCTTCAGCGTCGGATCGCCCGGCAAAGCGTCAAAGACAAGCTCCATGCCCATGGTCGGGATGAGCGCGGATCCGGCGGACAGGACGATCTCGCCGGGGCGGGCGGGCCACCGCCCGTCGATCAGCGTCAACTCGTCCAGATCTCGGCCGGGATCGCCCCGGCCGACCACGGTCATCGGCCACGCGGGGCCGGACCGACTCGCCCGTGGGGTGACCGTCGCGGTACGGAGCGGCCCTGCTGCGCCGCTCACCCCTTCGGCGTCCCTGGACTTCGACAGCTGCCCGGCACGCACCTTGCCCGCGTCGAACTGCACGGACAGGTGCGCGCCGTGCTGTTCGGCGAAAGCATGGTCGAAGGGCGCGCCGGACACCACCAGCAGCGACCCACCGAGGATGGACGCGGCCACCCCCATCATCGTGGCGAGCCCGATCACCAGCGTCTGTACCCGGCGTCGTCCCACCCCCGAGCGCACCACCTTACCGAGCGCGCTCATCGGACGGCCTCCGCGACGACGGCGTGAGATCGGACGTCCTCGGTGATCCGGCCGTCGGCGATGCGGACCGTACGGTTGGTGCAGGATCGGGCCAGGGCGGGGTCGTGGGTGACCACGAGGATCGTCTGGCCCTCGGCATTGAGCTCCGTGAGCAGCCTGCTGACGTCCTGTCCGGCGGCCGTGTCCAGAGCCCCGGTCGGCTCGTCGGCCAGGAGCAGCGGCGGCCGGTTCATCAGCGCCCTGGCCACCGCGACGCGCTGGCGCTCGCCGCCGGACAGCCGCCCTGGGTAGGCGCGGGCGTGCCGGTCGATGCCGAGGGTTTCCAGGAGTTCCGCCGCCCGGCGATCCGACTCCCTCCGTCTCGTGCCCGCGAGCCGCGCGGGCAGTACGACATTGTCCGTGACGGTCAGATCGTCGAGCAGATTGAAGAACTGGAAGACCATGCCCACCTTCGACCGCCGGTAGAGCGCCGACCCGGCCTCGCCGAGCCGGTCCACCCGCACGGAGTCCACGGTGACGGTCCCCGTATCGGGCCGGTCGAGCCCCGCGATCAGATTGAGGAGCGTGGACTTACCGCTGCCGGAAGGCCCGAGGATCGCGACAGCCTCGCCCGGCTGCACGGTCAGCGACACCTCATGCAGAGCCGGTGGACCGTCGTCGTAGCGGCGGCTCACCTCGCGTAGTTCGATCACCGGCGTGGTCATGGAAGGGCTCCTTCGATACGGGCATCGGTCTCCTCGGACGCTAAGAGCGCGCCCGGCAACTGCGCGTCGCCCGCCCGGACCCTTTGCCGTACCGCATCGGGATGATCTGCCGGAGCGTCATCCCTGCGATGTAGGCGTCCGATGTATGCGAGGCTCCGGGAACGACCACTGAGGCGGACTCCGAAGGTTCGGGCGACGGCAACAATGAGCAGGTGATGAACGCACGTACGACGCTGGAGAGGCTGCGGGAAGCCGCGCGTCAGACCGTCCGCGAGGCCGGGCTTCCCGGCAGCCCGCCGCCACGACTCACCCGGCGCGCCTGGCAGTTCGACGTGCTGGTGGCTCTGACGCTCGGCATCGCCACCGTCTACTACGGCATCGACAACGCCGACAACGTCGTGGTGCGGGAGATCGCACCCGGCGTGGAGCGCATCGTGCCTCGCCCGAACGGCCCCGGCGGCATGGCCTTCATGGTGACCCTCGCGTTCATCGCCTCGGCCGCCCTGGTGCTGCGCCGCCGCTACCCGCTCGCCGTCCTCTGCATCGTGACGGCCGCGACACTGGCGACACCGCAGAGTGTCCTGAGGCTGACCTTCTACGCTTTCGTCATCGCCGTCTACAGCGCCGCCGTGTACAGCCCGTACCGGGTGGCGACCCTGGCTGCGCTGCCGGTGTCGGTCGTCCTGGTCGGAACCTCGGGGAACTCCGTGACACCGATCGTTCCCAACGAGTACATCGCCCTGCTGATCCTGGTCCCGATGGCGGGGGCCTCCGTCGGCCTCCGTACCTGGAAACGCCGAACCGACGAGGGCCGCACCCGGCTCTCCGCCCTGGAACGCGCACAGGCCGAGGCACTCCGCCGGGCCGTCGAGCACGAGCGGGCCAGGATCGCCCGCGAACTGCACGACGTCGTCACGCACAACGTCAGCGTGATGATCATCCAGGCGGGGGCCGCCCGCAAGATCATGAAGACCTCTCCGGAGCAGGCCGGTGAAGCATTGCTCGCCGTCGAGGCTGGTGGGCGGGCGGCCATGACCGAGCTGCGTCACGTCATGGGACTGCTCACCATGAGCAGTGAGGACGAGGGAGCATGCGGGGGTGCGGACATCGCGGGTACGGTGGTGGAGCTCGCCCCGCAACCCGGCCTGGACCAGCTGGAGACGCTGGTCGGACGGGTCCGGGACACCGGACTGCACGTCGACCTGACGGTGACCGGCCCGCCCCGCCCCCTGCCGCCGGGTGTCGAACTCGCCGCCTACCGCGTGGTCCAGGAAGCCCTGACCAACACGGTGAAGCACGCGTCCGGCGCCACGGCCGCCGTGACCGTCGCATACGGCCCGGACCGGCTCCGGGTGGAGGTCACCGACACCGGTGGACGCCCCGGCGCGGGCGCGGTCGCGGGGAACGGCCGGGGCCTGATCGGTCTGTGCGAGCGCCTCGCCGTCTACGACGGAACGCTGGACACCGGCCGGCGTCTGACCGGCGGGTACCGTGTGGAGGCCCTGATCCCCTTGGAGACGACGTGACCGAGCCGCCGCGTGTGCTCCTCGCCGACGACCAGACTCTGGTCCGCACCGGATTCCGGTTGATCCTCGGCGCCGACGGCATCGACGTCGTCGCCGAGGCGACCAACGGAGCCGAAGCGGTCGAAGCGGTCCGCCGCACGAGACCCGACGTGGTCCTCATGGACGTCAGGATGCCCGAGATGGACGGCCTGGAGGCCACCCGCCGCATTCTCACCGGCGCCCTCGACACACCCCGCGTCATCATCCTGACCACCTTCGACCTCGACCGGTACGTCTATGCGGCTTTGTCCGCCGGGGCCAGCGGATTCCTCCTCAAGGACGTCACCCCCGAGCACCTGACCGCGGCCGTCCGCACGGTCCGTACCGGTGACGCCCTCCTCGCGCCCGCCATCACCCGCCGCCTCGTGGAGCGGTTCACCCAGCGCGGCAGCGACACCGCGGCCCTCCACCGTGACCTTGCCTCGCTGACCCCGCGCGAACTGGAAGTACTCGGCCTGCTGGCCCGAGGGCTGAGCAACGCCGAACTGGCCGCCCACCTCCACCTGGCCGAGACAACCGTCAAGACGCACGTCGCCCGCATCCTCGCCAAGCTCGGACTCCGCGATCGGGTCCAGGCCGTCATCGTCGCCTACGAGACAGGGCTGGTCAGCGCCGGCGGGGGTGAGGCCGACCAGTAGCCCATCGGTCAGACGCGGACGGCAGTTGGCTCCAGAGCGGGTGATCCCGCCGGTCGTCATCGCCGCGGCTCCACTCACGAGAGAGGGCTCCGGCTCAACTTCTGTGACGCTGAAGGTCGTTGCCGGTCCGGTGCAGCGGGGCGTTGGCGATGAACCGCGCGTTACCGGGTCAGCCCCGGTTCGATGAGTTCGAAGGCAGTCACACGACCGCAACCGAGCAGGATGGGACGGGGCCGACCGGATTCGAACCGGCGTCCTCCCACATGCGGTGAAGGCGTGACAACCGCTGCGCTACGAGCCCCATCCCGCTCCTGATCCTACGAGTCACCAACGCTCCACCGCTCAGGCTCCCACAGAACTGCTCGGCGGCGCACGGCGGCATCCTGATGGAGATCACGCCGACGCCGTGCTCGACGCCACGGGCAGGTGGTCAGTCATCACTCTTGACTGACCGGCCTGCCGTGCGAACCGTCCGCTACAGCTCGTCGGCGAAGACCCCCGCCAGCTCACGCCATTCGGCCCGGGGCAGGCCGGCGCCGCCCTCGTCGGCGGTGAGCACCTGGAGCGCGACGTGGTCGGCGCCGGCGTCGAGGTACTCGCGCGTCCGGGCCCTCACACGCTCGGCGTCGCCGAGGGCGAAGAGGGCGTCGAGGAGGCGGACGCTGCCGCCGCCCTCGAAGTCGCTCTGCGCGAAACCCAGGCGTAGCAGGTTGTCGGTGTAGTTGGGCAGCTGGAGGTACATCCCCAGCATGTTCCGCGCAGTGGCGCGGGCCCGGTCGAGGTCGGTGTCGAGCACGACCGTCAGCTCCGGGGCGAGCAGCGCGTCGGGGCCGAGCGCCTCGCGTGCCTCCGCGGTGTGCTCGGTGGTGACGAGATAGGGGTGCGCGCCCAGTGCCCGGCCGGTCGCGAGCTTCAGCATCTTCGGTCCGAGCGCGGCCAGGACCCGACGTCCGGAATCCACGGGCGGGGCGGCGGCGTCCAGTCCGTCGAGGTAGGCCACCATCGCGCTGTAAGGCTTTGCGTACTGCGGAACCATCGGGCCGTGGCTGACGCCCAGACCGAGAACGAATCGGCCCCGCCCGCTCGCGTCGAGCGCCGCGATCCGCGCCGCCACCTCCTCGGCGGAGTGGTCCCAGATGCTCAGGATGCCGGTGGCCACCGTGACCGTGCGGGTAGCGGCGATGACAGCCGCAGCGTCGTCGGGGGAGGGACTGCCTCCGATCCAGAGTGTGCCGTACCCCAGCCCTTCGAGTTCGGCGACCGCCTCCGCGATCGCCCCCTTTCCCGCGTCGTCTCCCCGCGCCCCGTGCAGGGCACCGCTCCAGATGCCGACTCGTCCGAATCCCTCGCGCGTCTCAGAAGTCATAGTGTGATCAACAGGCGTGCGTGTCCGCTATTCCCGGCTGCGCAGAGATTCATCCGGATGGATGGAGCGCAGCAGCGCAGTCCTCCACAGCGCCTCAGAGGCGGCACACGAGTGTTCCCCGAAGGCGCGGTTCCTCGAGAGCGCAGTGACCGACTGTGATACTCGATTGAACCTGTGACGAAGCGCGTGCACTGGCTTCGTTCGCCGCCTGCAGTGCTCAGAGCTGGGGATCGGTGCCGCATCGGCTGAAGGTGCGGGTCGGCGCTACCCCTCCGGTCGGACAGCAGCTGCATCTCAGAGTGTTTGCCCTGGCAGACGAGGTTCCCTTCCGGGGTGTCACAAGCGGACAGCGCCCGTGGAGTACGCGGTGGGCGCCGCTCGGTGAAGGGCGCTCTGCTTCCGTGGCGTTCGGCCGGTGCTGGACAACAGCGCCGACACTCGCGCCGATACAGTGATGCTGCTGGAGCCGTTGGTTCCGGCAGTGAGTTCGCTCAAGACCCTGTTCGCCACATCGGAGGGGAACAGGCGCTGCGGCTCGGCCGCGCGATCTGCTTACGGCTCAACGTGCCCCCGGACCCGTACTCGGCTCACGGTCCGCGCCAGAGATTGGCGAAGGCCGCGTTCTCGATGGACCGCCTCTGGCGAACGGCCTCCAGCTCCATCACCGCGTCGTGGACAACGGCCACCACCGTCGTCACCGCCTCGTCATCGAGTCCGGACTCGTCGTCGGGCTCGGCGCCCGCGATGCCCACGACCGAGGCGAGGGCGGCAAGGACGGGTTCCTTCTCCTCCCAGCGGTCCGCTGCCCGACGGTGCGCGGGCGTATCGACCGGTTCCACGCGTTCCGAGCCGAAGGGCGACCGACCGGTCCGCTTCCGAGCCAGTTCACCGTCCTCCTCCAGGGCGGCCTGGTACGAGGCCGAGAGATCTTGGCCCCGGCGCCACAGCCAGTCCTCGATGCGCTCGTAGGGCGCCTGCCGCGTGAGGTCTGCCGCCGCCTCGCCCAGGAGCCGGTCCTCCACCGTCGGCAGTCCACCGGGCACGATGCGGTCGCCCTCCACGGCGACTGCCTCCGCACCGATGAGATCGATCAGCTCGGCTCCCGCGAGCGCGAGCGACAGGTCACCCTGCCCCACGGAATGCGTCGAGCCAGGGTCCATGGAGATGATGAAAAGGTCTTTCGCCGTGGTCATGTACGGCTCCCCTCGGAGACATCGACAAAGGTGCGCACCCAACGCCCCGGCACGTGTCCGAGGCCGGTCCTGCGGTGGAGCGACTGCCACGATCAGTATCGCCCCCGCCCACGCAGCCGAAGCCCTTTTGCGAGGCTGCGGAAGTCTCTGCCTGCGCCCTCACCCTAGTAGTGGACCGCATGGTGGTTGACGCCGCTGCTCGGATTGACCACCAGGACGGGGTGCGCGGTGGGCCGTTTCAGGAGCCGGTGTACTTCGCGGAAGCTTCTGACAGGCCAGGTCGCGCACGGCTCGGGACCCTCTACTCGTGATGTGCTCAGTTCTTCGAGTGCGACGTGGCCATTCTCCACAACGGTGAAGGCGAGGCCCGGTGAGCTGAATGGGGGAGCGGCCTGTCATTCTGTGGCCCCTGACTTGCCATCAACTTGGGAGAACAAGCATCCATGCGCACAAGACTCCTCACCGTTGCGGCTCTCGCCACCGCACTTTCGGCCGTCGGCGTGCTCGTAACTGGGCAGGGCGCCGTGGCGGTGTCGCAGTCCAGCTGCGACTACAGGGTTCTGTGGCCGACGGCCGGCGTGTACGAGGAACCGAACCCCTACAGCGTGATCGTGAAGACCAAGCAGGCCGGTGACATTGTCGGCGCCCCCGGCCCTGGCTGCTCCTACGCCAGTTGGGTCGACAACTCGTACAACGTGACCTATGCGCGCGTCAGCACCGACGCGGCGGCCGACGGTGTGGGCTGGATGCGGTACGAGGCACTCGTCCGCGTCTGACGGCCCCTCGGGCCCGTCAGTCCACTCCGCAGGTGCGCCCCTACGCATACCCCCGCTTCCCGTGGACTGGACACCATCCGGTGGGCAATGCTGCCGATGAAGTGGCTGTCGGCCATCCGGCCAACAGCCACAGCGTTCGATCACGGACGCGCCACGGCTATTGCAGCGCTGCCCGAGTTCGTCGGGTCACGACGTACTCGGGCCTCACCCACAGAACTTCCCTGGAAGTTCCGACGAGGTCCTGAACCTGCAGCGCGCGCTGACGCCGGGACTGTTCGCCGAGGAAGCCGATCATTTCACGTCGGTGCGGGCTGCCTACCTGGATCGGGTTCCTGTTGCGCTCCGGTGTGAAGGGCGGTCGCCCGCCGTGTTTCGCGCAATGTTGTGGAAGCATGCGGGCGGGTTCCGCACCGTTGGAGTGACGGCATGCAGGCTTTCGTGTCCTAGGCCGTCCGTAGTCTGTCGCCATGCAGACAACTCTGATGATCTACGACGGCACCACACCGGCCGACTCCGACGTCCCGCGCACCGGGGGCGTGCCGCTGGCTCCTGCAGATTTCACCTGGCCCCTGTGCGGGGACACCTGCGGTGGGCCGCTGCAGTTCTTTGCCCACCTCCCCGTCGAGTACGGCGTCCTGTCCGTATTCGTGTGCCAGAACGACCCGGGCGCATGTGAATCCTGGGACGCGACTTCGGGCGCGAACCGGGTCTACCTGTTCCCCCGGTATGGACTGCAGCCGGTAGCCGTGCCCGAGATGGGACTGACGCTGCTGCCCGCCACCTCTGCCATCCGCACCCACGTCGTGACGCTCGACCCCGAAGAGAGCGACGACCACGAACAACTCGCACCTGATGCATACGACCTTGCCCGCTCGGGATGGAAGCGGGAGCCTGAAGAACGATTCGGGAAGCAGCGCGAAGTGCTGGGATCGCTCGGCGGCAGCCCTTCTTATCTCGAGGACGACCGACTACCCACATGTCCCTCCTGCAACGGCACGACGGAATTCGCGGCACATTTGGAGGAAGGGGAATCCGCGCAGAGAGCGATGAACCTGGGGGGCCAGCTGGGTTACGTCTTCGTCTGCCGCGCCTGCTGCGAAGGTGCCTTCCTCACAGACTGAGCACACAGACAACTGCCGCCACGACGCCGGATACTTCGGGCGCTCTACGCGACCACCACCTCGCTCGGTGCCCAAGCCCACTACGGGCGCCGTCGCGCCACACCACGCAGACCGGCATGCGACCGCCCGGCGCTCCCCTCGTCCCACCGGCCTGTTCGCCCTACGCCTGCTCACAGATTGAGGCTTCTGGTCCGGCCGGTCACCGGGGGCAAGACCGCCGCCGAGCACCACCTGATCGTCGAGGCGCACAGAATCCCGGTCTCCGCGATCACCACCGGCGGCAATCGCCTCCGCTGGGAGATCCGCTACGACATCCACCCGTACGTCACCCCTGACTGAGCCGTCATTTTCCGGCGACGGCTCCGCACGGCACTTCGTCGGGAGCAAGTGCAGGGGATGCACCCCAGGAGATGGCTGGCTCGATGCGTCCGAACTTCTCGCAGCAGCGGGACCGCGCAGCCTCACATCCGGGATCTCAGCACGTCGATCTCACAGCCCGGCGCGGAGGGGTCGAAGCCGTGCTCGACCAGCCAGCGAACCGCCAGCAGGCTTCGCAACGACCACCACGCGCGGATCACGGCGATGTCGATGTCGCTGCCGTAGCCGGCGATGACGTCGCCGAGGTGCTCCTCGTGTCCCAGCGTCAAGGTGGCGAGGTCGTACAGGGCATCTCCCTGGCCCGCCTCGGACCAGTCGATGATGCCTGTGACCTCGTCGTCGTCGACGAAGACGTGCGCGATCTGCAGGTCGCCGTGTATGAACACCGGAGCCCACGGCCGGAGCGCGGCCTCGGCGACCTGGCGGTTGCGGGTGACCAGGTCGGCGGGCAGGACGCCCTTCGTCACGAGCCGCTCGCACTCGGCGTCGAGTTCCGCCGCCAAGCCGTCGAGGCCCCTTCCCCGGCCGGGCCAGGGCGGCAGCGGCGCGTCGTGCAACTTCCGGATGGCGGCACCCGCCGCGGCCCACGCCGCCGGGGACGCGGTCGACGGCTCGCCGAGGCGTCCGAGTGCTGACCCCGAAACCGCGGCGATCGCGAGCACGGGCGGCTTACGCCACAGGACTTCTGGGGTCGGTACCGGCACCAGGGCCATCGCCTCGACCTCGACGTCGATGCGCGCCTGATCGGAGTCCACCTTCAGGAACACGTCGCCTACCCGCAAGGTCGCGCGCTCGGCATGGGCAACGACAACTTTGACCTCTTCCATGGGCGACGAGTATCCCGGGGATGACTGTCTGCGTCGCCGGGTCAAGCGCGTGTGACGGCGCGGCCGGCCGCGTCCTGCTGTCCAGCGGCCTCCTCTCCGGCACGTCACGGCGGACCATGGGCCTCGATGCGGAAGGATGGCCGACATGACAGTGCCTGCCCTGCCAGAGGAGTCCTTCCAGCGCGTACTCTGCGTCGTCGCGCACCCTGACGACATGGAGTACGGCACGTCGGCGGCCGTAGCCCGCTGGACCGCGCGCGGCATCGAGGTCGGCTATCTCCTGCTCACCCGCGGGGAGGCCGGCATGCCGAACCCTCCCGAGGAGACGGCACGCCTGCGCGTCGCCGAACAGCGGTCCGCCTGCGCCGTCGTCGGCGTCAAGCACCTGACCATCCTCGAACATCCGGACGGCGTGCTCCTCTACGGCCTCGACCTGCGCCGCGACATCTGCCGGGAGATCCGCCGGTTCAAGCCCGACGTCGTACTCGGCACCGGTTACGACATCGAGGCCCCCTGGGGCTTCGACCAGGCCGACCACCGCGCGGCCGGGCTCGCGACCCTCGACGCGGTGCGGGACGCGGGCAACCGGTGGGTCTTCCCGGAGCAGGTCGACGAGGAGGGCCTCGAACCGCACTCGGCTCGCTGGTTCATCGTTCCCGGATTCCCCGGCTCCGGCGCGACCCACGGCGTCGAGGTCACGGGTGACCCGCTGCGCCGCGGCATCGCCTCCCTCGAGGCGCACGCCGCGTACCTGGCCGCGCTCCCTGATCATCCCGCGCCCGGGGACCTCATCCCGAAGTTGACCGCGATGAGCGGCAAGGCCATGGGCGTCGAGCACGCCGTTCTGTTCCGCGCTCACGACCTCCAGGCACCACCGGACCTCTTCTCGGAAACCGGGCAGGACTGACTCGGGTCGCCCGGAGGGAATGTGCCGCAAAAATTGTTGAGCCGGGGTCAGTCCGCGAATCAGTAGGATGAGCATCCATCGCCAGCGGAGGGCGCTCGGCCCAATTCCGAGGTCCGTCACTTCGGCTCCAGCATGGACAGCGGGGACGGCACCGAGCCGGTCCGTCCGGAACTGCATTCGGTACGGGCAGGAGCCGTCGGCAGCCGACCGCACAGGGCCAGCGCGTCGTCGTTTTCCTCCGCCATTCCGGCGGACAGAGCGGCTGGTTCGGGGATGACTGTTGAACATTTCCACTAGTGGCGCCAAGGTCGTCACGGGCGTCGCCGGAGTCATGCCGGGATGAAGCTCGGCCACCAGGGCGGGACGTTGGCCGGGCACAGCGGGGAGGGGTAGGAGTCCGGCAAGCCGATCCATGTGACAAGGAACCAGATGGACCACAGAGTGAAGATGAGCCCTGCAGCCTGTGCTGACCAGCGATGACGTCTTCCGAGTGTGCTGTGCAGGATCACCCATGGAACCACAGCGGCGATCCATATCAGAGGCGCAAGAAACAGCAGAGCCATGCTGTTGGCAGCCGCGCTGCCGATGTCACAAGCAGCCCACGCCCTCCCGATCGCAGCGACGGTCACCACCGCGGTCAGCCCACCGAAGAGGACCCCGAAGCCAGTCCCTCTGATCCAGCGGCCGGGAGGATTCGACGGCTCTGCTCCCACGATCATCTCCCCATCTGCCGCGCCGTAGATGCGGAGGGTACCAACGCTCTGGAGCAGTCCGAGGGCTGCCTCAGGTTGCCTGACACTGCTCAGTCGTCGTGGGACCTGCGAAGCCGTCCCCAGCAGATGGCACTGCAACCTGGTAACCATCGACGACGTAACCACGCTTCACGGCCCGGACGGCCTACTGGAAGCTCAGGCGGTGTGGGTGGGCCGGATCGGTGGGGCAGGTGTGCACGCGCATCAGGCCGCGGCCGAGGTAGACACCGACCGGGTCGCGTACGTGCGGGTCGTTGTCGGCAACCCGGTCCTCGATCGGCAGCCAGCTGCGTGAGGCGCCGTCGCACTCCCACTTGTCCACGGTGAGCAGGGGTGGCATCGCTGCCCCGCATACCTGGCAGCCGACCGGAGCAGGATCGCTCAGATGCCAGGAGGCGAAACCTCCGACTTTCCAACCGGGCGCGATCGACAGATCGCTCATATAGCCGACCTCCTCCGGTTCCTCGGCCTGGGCCGCGGCCATCGCCGCCGCGTACTCCTCGTACGTTCCGTAGCTCGCCGATGAGGAAGGACCCTGCTCATCCTCCCCCTCCTCGTCGAGGAGCCCTTCCTCCCACTCGTCGATCTCCTCCTGGAGTCCCTCGTCCAGCAGTCCGACGTACTCGTGCTCCACGATTTGCTCAGGGTGCACGACGCACATGGTCGGGACGCATTCCGCGCGGCCGACCACTGGCTGTTCAGGCTGCGGCCTGAGTACGGCGCCGACGTCGGCGGAGCGCCGCCACTTCAGCACGACGTCGATGGTGCGGCCGTCGCCGTGCACCTCGAAGGGGCACCAGAAGACCTGCAGGAGGTCCTGGCCGACGGGTCCCACAAGATCCGGAACTTCTCGTGCGTACAACTGGGCAACGGCCAGCATCGGCAACGGGTCGTCCTCACGAAGGCCCGGGACGTGGTTGCCCCGGGCCATGCCGTCGACCAGGCGCTGTTCGCCCTCGGTGTACTCCCGTCCCCGAGCGTCCTCCTGGATCCGACGCTGCAGCCGCACGTCGGCGAGGAGGTGACCCCTGCCCTTCGCGTGTACGGACGTGCACACCGGCCACGGTTCGTCGGCCGGCCACAGCAAAGGGCCCGCCACAGAACTTTCCTGGACCGTAGGAGTGCCGTGACGAGGGTGCAGCCGGGTGGCTGTGCGCCGGTGGGCTGCAAGGGCAGGGAAGGCCGCTTCTGCATCGAGGGGACGTGGCGGGGTGGTGGGGTGCGGGTCATGAGAACCCTCCAAGGACGTTCGGAAGTGGCGCTGTGACAACCCGGATACGCGCGGGGAGAACGGTCCGCCCGACCGCGCCGGCCGGTGATGAGGTTCCCTTGCCGACCCCTGGTCCTGACTGTCGCCCGGGGCGGCTCCCGTGCCGGGCTCGATCCACTCAGGCCAGCAGCACGTCCTTGCCCGCCGTCACAGGGACAACCTGCTCGAGCGACGGCGCGTCGACTTTCACCGGCGTCCCGAAGTCCCACAGTGTCATCGTCGCCATGGCCTTCATGCCGCCGAAACAGGACAGCCGGGCCTGGACCGCGTGCCCCTTCCCGTCGACCCACACGTCCGCGTAGACAGGCATGTCGTCGCCCAGCTTCTCGCGCAGGCCGTCCATCTTCTGCTTCGGCTCCGTAGTCATCCGGAGCGTCGCGGTCGCATGGTCGATCGTTCCCCAGCGGCCGGAGTTCTACCGCTGCCAGGCCACTGAGGCTGGACGCCGGAACCCCTGACAGGCTCCCCGCCCCGTCAGCCGCACGTGGAGAGAGGAGCACGCAGTTCCACACGGAGCCGGATCGATGTGTCGATGGGCAGTCCCAGGATGGAGTAGCGCAGGTCCTTCGAGTAGTTCGCGATGAGGTCGAGATCCCGCAGCTGTCGCTGGAGCTCGGCGACGGTTGCCTCGTCGAGGTCGGGTATGTCCGCGTCCTCGTCCTGCTCGGTGAGGTACTGAAGGTGCTCGTCCACAGCATCCACGGCCCGTCGGCTGACCCAGACCGCGAAGTCCCTGCACTCGAACAGGTAGGCGTGCGCGGCATGGAGCGTCGCGGCCGCAGCGTTCTCGTCCGCATCGTCGGGACCGTCTTGGCCGTCGTTGTGGCAGTAGTCGCTGAGCATGTACTCGGCCACCCCCCGCTTCACGGCCGTGAACGCGGTCGAGTCCCCGAGCGAGGCCTCCCACACGGAGTTCAGCAGGGGCCGCAGGCTTATCGTGAACGAAGCCTGCTCCTCCTTGGGCAGTGCTTCATGCCGGCCCATGAGCCGTTCGGCGGTGCCGGCGGCGAACACTCCACGCTCGCCGGACGACATGGCCGCCAGCCGCTCCTCCACCGACGCTGACAAATCTTGCCACGTGTCCATTCGCGCCCCCCACGTCAAGAGAACGGCGAGCTCACGCGCGCTTGGGGGATCAACGCACCCACAGCTGACAACGCTTGAAGCGGAATCTGAGCAGCCCGGCGCCGAGGGGCGGATGAGGAGGCCCGCCCGCACAGCGCCTGTCAGGGGCATGCACCGGCAGGGCCGAGACAACCGCCTCGCGGCGGAGCGGGCACTACAGGGCCAGTTCGATTCGGGCTCTGAAATCAGGCGTGCCCGGTGAATGGTCAAGGGGTTCAGTCCCCTTGAGGGAGAGGGTTGGGGCTGCTCGTGAAATCCCATCCGTGGGCGGGCGGGCGGGCGTGCGGTCCGGCCGGCAGACATACTGGAGGCAACACGTGGAGGATGCATAGAATCCGATGAGCCGATCTATCAGTTCCGGCGCGATGTCACGCGACCGGAAGTGGAAGGCCCCCCGAACCTGCTGGACGTGACAGGGGTGAACGGTCTGGCCCAAGCCTTGGGCGTTGCGAGCTTCTGGATCCGCAAGGGCATCGCCGACAACGTTGAGGTACTCAACCGGCAACGACCAGTCCTTGCGGTCTCACGATTCGACGTGCGTACGCTCGATGAACCGTGCCGGCAGGACACCTACCAGGTCCGGACGCTTGACCAACAGCATGCTTTGATCTGCCTCGGCCAGGCGGCCCAACTGCGAGACGCGTTGGTCCTCGCTGATGAGCAGCTGTTGTCCCGAAGTGCGCTCGCTACGGTGCAGGTGCGCAGAGATGGCTCCATCGTTGCACTTCTGACCCACGCGGACCTGGGCCGTTTGTGGCCCGGACGCGGCGTTCGCAGGCGCATCAGGGATTCCGGCTTCAGTCGAGAGGAACCCCCACCCCTAGTCATTCGACCAACCAGAGTCGACAGATCCGGGAGATCGCCGACTGCGACATGCCCGTGGCAGCCGCCATCGACCGGGTCGACCAGTGGGTGGCGTTCTTCGGACTCTCCTCGGGTGTCTTGGCGATGACCCGCTCGACGCCGGCGTCACTGGTCTTCCGCGGGGCACCCGACCGCGGTTCGTCGGACAGACCGTCCAGGCCACGTTCTACAAACCCCGCCGCCAGGTGCGGACCGTGTCCGCAGCAACATTCAGCCGCCGGGACACATCCAGAATCGGGTGTCCCTCCGCGCACTCCAGCACAGCCCGCTGGGCATCGGTCACCGACAACGGCGGCATTTTCGGACCGGACGACTCATAGACAACCGACGACGACCTGCGACTCAGGTCACTGGTCGGCGGTGGGCAGGTGGACGAGGTCGAGGCGGTCCACCAGCTCCTGCTCCGGATCCTCATGGCTCCACTCCGGGAGGCGCGCCACCTCCAGCTGCTTGCCATGCAGCTTCTCGACCTGCGACAGCCACAGGCGGAGCGCGGGTTTGCTGCATCCGGGTGGAGGAGCCAATCCCTCGAGCGCCGGGTGCTGAGTGATCAGGGCAGGCGCGCACACATCGGCTGCTCGCTGGAGCTGCCAGAACTCCAAACTGTCGTCCGTCATCCAGTTGAGGAGGTCGGTGAGGCCATCCCTCTCTCGGGTGGACAGGAGGTGCGGTGTGGTAACGCTGAGCACGTCGGCCAGCGCTACCCGTCGGGTCTCAGTCATCACTGCATCATGCCGTTTGTGCGGTGCTGTTGCCCGACTTCTCCACGGCTTGTTTCTCTTGAGACCTCTGGTTCGCGAACCTGAGTTCACCGATGCTCAGTGTCTCTTCGGTGCCAGGACCGTCTACGTCGGCAGGGTTACCGGGGGGAGGGGCGGGCCTCACTCGTCTCGACCTGCAGACCCGTCACGTGTTCGACGCGGCAAGCGGTACCGCCTCAGGCCGCAGATGTCCCGATCCGCTCGGTGCTCGCCCTGGCGGAAGGCGGCGAGGCTGCGATGCTGGCCGATTCGATCGCGACATCAACTCGAGCATGGACGACCAGCCTCGACCCACCTGAGTCGGCATTGTCTTCCAAGAGGCGTCGCGTGGCGGCATCGTGGGTGGCGACCGACAGCAGTGTGTCCAGATCGCGACACTGACGGTGTGCACGGAGGACGGCGGAGGCAGTCGCAGGGGCGGCTGCGGCGTCGTCGAGTACGACAAGCACGGGCGAGGGCCGGTGAGCATGGACGAGGTCCGTGATCTCAGTGGCCAGTCCCGCCCGCCCGCTCACCCCCGGGTCCTCTTGAACGGTGATGACAAGGACTTCGCGTACAAGTCTGTGGGACAGCACGGTGATCTCCGTTCCAGGCTTCGACGGGTTCGCGTGCACTGCGTCTGCCCTGCCCGCTTGCTCCCAAGCAAGGAACTCGTACACGCGGCGAAGCCCTGTCGGGCCGCAGGAGACGAACCGGCAGGGTCGTTGTCGCCGCCCTCGCACGGGCCCAGCAGCCACGAAAGGCGGGCGATTTCCAACGGCTGACACATGCCTGGAGTGCAAGACCTCGTCCCGTCCTCCGTTCTCGCGGTCGGCTGGCCGGACGGTACCGACGGGCTCCATACCGAGGACTTCAGTGGGGCCCACCCTGAAACGTGCGAGAGCTACGGCAAGGACCTCGTGACAGGTGGACGGCGACCGAACGGATGAGCAAGGGCTCGGCCCTGAGGGCAGGGCGTGTCTGGCAGCGTTTCGTGCGGATGGTCACGCACGATGAAAACGACCCTGTAGGCCCCACAGGGCTCGTACCGGTCCGACGGCGGGCTCGACCGCTGCCTGAAGAGACAGCAGGGCGGCGGGCAGACTCGGAACGGCGAGCGCGGGAGGTATCGATGCCGGACGCGGTTGTGATCGGTGCGGGTCCCAATGGTCTGGTAGCAGCAAATCTCCTTGCCGCTGCAGGATGGAGCGTCGAGGTGCTCGAGGCCCAGCCGGAGCCTGGCGGCGGGGTCCGCAGCGACAGAGGCGTCCACCCGGACTATGTGAGCGACCTCTTCAGTGCCTTCTACCCGCTGGCTGCCGCCTCTCCGGTCCTCGCAGGACTGGACCTGCACGATGACGGGCTCAGCTGGAGCCACGCCCCGCGCGTTCTGGCGCACCCGCTGCCGGACGGTCGCTGCGCGGTTCTCGAACGGGGAGCCGAGGACACAGCAAACGGGCTGGACACGTTCGCCGCGGGCGACGGCGCGGCGTGGCTCGACATGTACGGCACGTGGAACCGCCTGGGGCCGGACATTCTGCGTGCTCTGTTCACGCCCTTCCCGCCGGTGCGTTCCGGAGTTCGACTCGCGGCCAGACTTCGGGCAGCCGGCGGGCTCCGCCTGGCGCGGACGTTGCTGCTGCCCGTGCGTCGTCTGGGGGAGGAGCAGTTCCGCGGCGAGGCAGCCAGGCTCCTCCTCGCAGGCAACGCGCTGCACGCGGATCTCGGCCCCGAAGCGGCAGGAAGCGGGGGCTTCGGATGGCTGATGTCCATGCTCGGGCAGACCTACGGCTTTCCGGTGCCGGTCGGGGGCGCCGGTGCGCTCACAGCGGCTCTGGTACGGCGGCTGGAGCGGCACGGTGGCACGGTCCGGTGCGGGGAACGTGTGAATGAGATCGTCGTTCGCGGCGGACGTGCTGTCGGCGTACGTACCGCAGGGGGCGATTCGGTGTCGGCGTCCCGTGCCGTCGTTGCCGACGTTTCCGCACCGGCTCTGTACGGCGAGCTGATCAGCGCGCAGCATCTTCCCCACCGGCTGCTGGAGGACATGCGCGGGTTCCAGTGGGACTTCGCGACGTTCAAGATCGACTGGGCCTTGACCGGCCCGGTGCCCTGGACTGCTGGTGACGCTGCTTCGGCGGGTACCGTCCACCTGGTCGACGGGGTCGACGGCCTCACCCGCTTCGCCGCGCAGATCGCGACGGGCCAGGTGCCCGACCGCCCCTTCCTCCTCTTCGGGCAGATGACCACGGCCGACGCCACTCGTTCACCGGCCGGCACCGAATCGGCCTGGGCCTACACCCATGTCCCGCACCGGATCAAGGGAGATGCTGGCGAGGACAACCTGACGGGGCGATGGGACCGGCGCGAGCAGGAAGCCATGGCCGACCGCATGGAGAGCGAGGTCGAACGCTGGGCCCCAGGTTTCCGTTCCCGAATCGCCTCCCGTCGCGTTCTCGCACCGCCGACCATCGAGTCCATGAACGCCAATCTGCGGGGAGGGGCGATCAACGGTGGAACCGCAGCCGTCCACCAGCAATTGGTGTTCCGGCCCGTTCCGGGCACCGGGCGGCCAGAAACCCCGGTGAAGGGCCTGTACCTCGCCTCGGCCTCCGCGCACCCCGGCGGCGGAGTCCACGGGGCCCCAGGTGCCAACGCAGCGCGCGCCGCCCTGCGCGGCAGACGCGGTATCAGCTTGCGTGCACCGGGCACCTCGTGAGCCGAGCGCACAGGGCGCAGCACGAGAGGAGCTCGGAACACGGCTTCCCCGTGCCCGGCCGGGGATCGGACAACGCTGCTTTCGGCAGGCAACGCTGCAGTTCATACTCAGGCGGCAGCCTACTCCCGGACGCCGGACTGTCAGACGAATGGCCGCGCGGTTGTCAGGCCCGCGTACCTCCGGATACCTCTGCTGCGCGTCCACCGGCCCCCAACAGGCCCGTTGCCGGGAACTGTGATCGCGTCAGTTCCCGGCGTGCCAGCACGGAGACCAGCCCGGGCAGACCGGCGCGCACCGCCTGGACGCCTCGCAGCCACCCGGGCACGTACACGGAAGGCGTTCGACGCTCGACTGCGTGGACCACGAGCCGGGCGACATGATCTGCGGGGTAGGTCTTCCGGGCTGGCGGCGGCATGTGGGCGCGGAGCTCCCGCAGCACGGCGTGCTGATCGGCGTCGCGGATCATGTCGGTGTCGATCCAGTTCAGATACGCGATTCCCACGCCGACCCCGCGGGGAGCGAGCTCAGCGCGCAGGGAGTGCGAGAAGGACTCCACGCCCGCCTTGGAAGCGCAGTACGCGCTCATCATCGGCGCGGCGCCGATGGATGCGAGGGAGGCGATCTGGAGGTAATAGCCCCGGGTGCCGAGCAGTTGAGGCAAGAACGCCCGTGCGGTGATCGCGCTGCCCACGAGGTTGACATCGATCACGCGTCTCCAGCTGGCCGGGTCGGATCGGGCGAACGGGCCTCCCTCCGCCACTCCCGCGTTGGCGACGACGACCGAAACGGGGCCCAGACGGCGGGCCACTTCCTCGGCCGCGCGGGCCATGGCCTCGTCGTCGGTGACATCGACATGCCAGTGTTGAGACTCCGTCGGAAGTTCGCCCGCCGTCCGGGCGAGTGCGTCTTCCTCCAGGCCGAGCAGAGCCACGCGGACGCCCTTCTCGGCCAGCTCTCGGGCGACGGCCTGTCCGAGACCGCGCGCGGCGCCGGTCACCACGGCTGTCCGACCGCTCAGGATGTGCTTCCGGTCAGTCACGATAACTCCTGCGAATATGCGGGGCGTTGCGAATCGGTTGCATGGTGCGCTCCCTCATGCGGCCAGGTCACAGAAGGCGGACGCATCGGCGAGCTGGTGTACGCGTGTTGGTGTGACCAGGCCGCGGAATCAGTGGCGACGTGAGGATCTCCCGGTCGGTCCGGTGTCGGCCCGCCACGGTACGAGCTCCGCCGAGGCCAGGACTGTGCACCGTCGACGACGCCCGGTCCAACGGGATGCCGACCTCCTGTTCGTCGTCGCCGATGTGTACAAGCGTCCGTGACCGGCTGGACGACTCCCGACCGGGGCGGGCTCTGATGCAAGGCGAACGGCCGGTACCCCGCCCCCGAGGTACCGGCCGGTTCCGATGGTCGCGGCCTGGTCAGGCGGCCTTCTTCTTCAGTGATGTCAAATGGGCGAAGACGACGACGTTGGCCGAGTAGCCGGCCTTCTTGTCGAAGCGTCCGCCGCACGTCAGCACCCTCAGCTCCGGACGTCCGGTTGCGCCGTACACCTTGTCGTCCGGGAACTTGTCCTTCGTGTACGTCCTCACCTTGTCGACCGTGAAGACCGCGGTTCGCTTGTCCGCCCGGGTGACCTTCACGGTGTCGCCACGACGGAGGACATTGAGATTGAGGAAGATGGCCGGCCCCGTCGCCGTGTCCCGATGACCCACGAGCAGCGACGTTCCCGCTTCACCGGGGGAGGGGCCCTTGCGGTACCAGCCCACAAGCTCGGGTTTGCTCAGCGGTGGGGCGCCGAGCCGGCCCTTCTTGTCGAGGGCGAGGCCGGTGACCGGCGCCTCGATGAAGATCGCGGGGATGGTGACCTTGACCGGGCGGGAGCGCAACAGCGGTGCATGCGACGGGGCCACCTTCTTCTGCGGCTTGTGCGGTGTCCTCCGGAAGGGCGGAGCCCCGCCGCCCGCGGCGTCGCTGCCGCGGGCGGCGGTGACCGACGAGGCGTCCTCGGGCGAGCCGGAGCTCGCCCACACGACGCCGGCCACCAGAGTGAGGGTCACAGACAGGGTCATCGTGAGCCGACATGCGCGACTCGGCCCCCGCCGTCGCCTGCGCGAGTTATGCCTCGTTGCGGGCACGGCGGCGTGCGGATCGGCGTACCAGGATCAGCCCGGCGATTCCGGCTGCGGCAGCCACCGCCGCCGCCGGGGCCCCCATGTTCGACTCGCTCTCGGAGCTGACGCCCTGCATGTCCGGCACGCCCCCGCCGCCCGCAGGGACCGCCCCGGACGGCTTGTCGTAGATCGCGGCTGTGCCCTTCTCGGCGCTCTTCTCGCCGCCCGCCGCGGACGACGAACCCGGTCGCCCGCCTTCCGAGCGGCCGCCGTTCTGGCCGCCCTGGCCGCCCTGACCACGCTGGGAGCAGTCGACGACGAAACTCTTGTTCTTCACGGGGTCTCCCTCGATCGGCCACTCGAGCTTGTACGTGCCCTCGGGAAGGAGGTACTCCTGGCTCCGGGCCCGGCCGCCGGCGAGGGGGAGGGTGGCCGACAGTGTGTTGAGAGGCGTGGCCTCAGGCTTCTCGGTGATCTTCCAGGGGACGGCGTCCAGAGTCTCGAAGTTGCTGGCCACGAGCACGAACTTGCAGACCTCGACGCCCTCGCGATCACCGCTGGAGTACCAGCTGACCGAGCGGATGTCGATGTTGCCGCTCTCGCCCTCGGCGAATGCGGCGGGTGCCCCGGCCAGGGTGACGCCGACGGCCGCGACCGCGACCGCGACAGTGGCGCCCGTGCGGGCGGTGCGTGAGCGGGCGGAAGAGGTTGTGCGCATGCTGGACTCCTTCGAGCCGAGATGATTGTCGTACTGGCATCTGACCGCCTAAGAGATGGCATGGATCTTCAGGAGAGAGCGTGGGGACACCACAAAAGGCCAGAAAAGTACCCTGACTAGCCGATAGGGACAGGGGTGCCGCCGGGGTCCGGCTCCTCCAGAAGGCGAAAGTGCGGGAACCTTTTCGTCCGCCCGTAGACGTCACAGAAGAGCCAGTCCGAGCTGGTTGACGCATCGGAACGCAACCGCGGGCTGACATCCACCGCGAGCACGATCCGGCCGTCGTACATGCGCGGCAGGGGCAGTCCGACCCAGCCGGCACGCAGTCGGGCAGCACCGATGCGGCCGCAGTTCAGTCCGCCGTACAGAGCGCCATGGCCGCGCCGGTGCTCAGGTGCGAGTGTCAGATCGACAAGCGACCTCACCGGCCCACTGCGCGGAGCAGTGCGTCGGCGAGTTCGAAACAGCGCAACCGCACGGGCGGTCAAGCACTCGTAGAAATCTGACCGGAAGCCGGACAGCACTGACAGAGACTCCACGCGCACAGCGTCGTCCAGCGCACGCAGGCTCACGGCCTTGCTGGTGATCAGGGGTGCCCTCAGCAACGCACATGATCACGCCAGGTCCTCCCTGCCGTCCGGCCGTCAAAGAAGGGTGCTTACTCACCAGGCTCGGGAACAAGCGGCAAGTACTACTCAGCCCGGCGGCCGGCGGGGCCCAGATCGCGCTCGTCGAGCACTTCGATGTCTGTGACACCCGTCGCAGACGGGTCCAGGTTCAACCAGATGACATCTTCGCCGCCGCGCTGCAACTGCGACATCTGAGACCCCGATGAGCCGAAGGGTGCCGTGAGCAGGTTGGTGCAGGTGGGCGAGCACCCGCATGGACGGTGGTACAGCAATCCATCGATGACCTCGGCCAGGGGATCAGCCTCAGCGCGCAGCAGCTGAACAGTCTCGACGACGTGTTCCGGGAAGGCATCAGCCAGTCGTGGTTACTGCGCCGCGGTCATGGCACCGAACCGTACACGCGGCACCTGTCTTGCGAGCTCAGACTGGATTTGCCCCATGTCGGAGGTGAAGAAGCCGTTGCTATGCCGATCATGGGGTCTGTCGATCGAACGGGAGTCTCGATCAGGTGATCGCAGGCCTTGCCCGGCATGAGAGCAGAGCTTGGCGGTATGCGGGGAAACTCCAGGGGAGCGGACGGAGGTGCGCTGCTACGGTCGGGCGCTATGAGCTGGCTTCCCGATGACTTCGTCCACCCCGTCCTGGTACCGCTGCCGGGCGGTGGTCATCACCTTCGGCCGATCCGCGAGGTGGACACCCCGCTCGACTATCCGGCTGTGATGGGTTCGCGCGAGCGGCTGTGGACCATTTTCGGCCCGGCCTGGGGCTGGCCCGCGGACACCATGACCTACGAGGCCGACCAGGCCGACCTCTTGCGGCACGAGAAGGAGATCGCCGCGCACCAGTCCTTCAACTACGCGCTGTTCGACGCGGCGGAGACAGTTCTGCTCGGCTGTGTCTACATCGACCCGCCGGCGAGGGCCGGTGCGGACGGCGAGATCGCCTGGTGGGTGGTGGACGAGTTGGTGGGCAGCACGGTCGAGCAGGCACTCGACGCGCTGGTGCCGCAGTGGATCGCCGACGACTGGCCGTTCGAGCAGCCGCGCTTCCTCGGCCGTGAGATCTCCTGGTCGGACTGGCTCGCCCTGCCGCAGCACCCCGGCACGTAAGTGGCTGTTGCCCCTGTCGATCTCGAAGGCTGTGGGTCGACCGGGAGTCCCGATCGGGCGACTGCGGCGGTTTCCGCGCGTGGAAGCAGGGCCTCCTGGTAGCTCGGGGGTGCGATCCCAGTCGGAGCCACGCGGGGCTGAGAAGCGTCGCGCGTCAGCGTGGTCTTCAGATTCGTGCCTGCCGCCGGGGCGTCGTCCCCGCTGAACCGTGTCGGCGGACCCCGGGCACTCACCGACGAGGTCCTCCAGACAGACAGGCGGCCCTCGAAGTGCCCTGCCGGTTGGGGCGCGGTGCGGGGGTGCGACGATGCGGACATGCGCGAGTTGAGCGAGCTGATCGACGTCGAGGAGCCGGCCTGGCCGGAGCTCAGGGAGACTCTCGGCGGTGGGCCGGTGTCCGTCGAGGTGCTTCCGTCCGATAGCGACCTGGCCAGGGCATCGCTGCTTCAACTGCAGGTCACGGCCAGGTCGTACCTGGGTGCGGTGGTGCTGCATTGTGGCGCTCTGCTGGTGGACGACGGATGGGTGCGGGTGTTCGGCAGCCCGCTGGACGGGACGGCGCCGAGCCTGGCCCAGGTCAATCAGTTCCCGGGAGAGTTCGACTCCGCGTGGCGACCCGATGCCGGATTGGTGGTCGCGCACGACGTGTTGGGTGGCGTCTTCGCTCTCAATGGCGTAGCTCCCACCAGCGTCGGCCGCCCGGGGACACCGGGTGAGATGATCTACTTCGCCCCTGATTCGCTTCGCTGGGAGGCTCTGGGGGCCGGACACTCTGAGTGGCTGGCCTGGCTGGTGTCGGGCGCGCTCGATCAGTTCTACGCGGATCTGCGCTGGTCGGACTGGCAGGACGAGGTCCGGGCGTTGAACAGCGATCAGGGCATGTCGCTGTTTCCACCATTGTGGTCCGCCGAGGCGCGCCAGGACATCTCCGCGACCAGTCGTCGCGCCGTGCCCATGGCCGAGTTGCTCGGTGTCGCCCGCGACTCATGCCGACAGTTCGACGGGATTGATCCGGGCCTTCTCGGCGCCGTGTGAACCGGTCACCCGGGCCGGCCTGCGGAAACCGAACCAGGCAGCGGCGATTTCGGCGAAGGCCAGGAAGTGTTCGGCTTTGCGCTCGTAGCGGCGGTGCAGGCGGCGGCAGCCGGCCGGCCACGCCACCGTCCGCTCCACGGTCCAGCGGTGACGGCCCAGCCGCGGAGCGGACTCAATGTCCCTGCGGGCGATGCGCGGGGTGATTGTGCGGGATCGGAGCCACCGGCGCCGGGCGGTCGTGGTCGTACCCCTTGTCCGCGTGGAGCTTGGCCGGCCGACGGCGACGTGGGGACCTCCCCCTGAGTCGTGGACACGCTGATACTGGATCTGCTTGATCCGGAGGAAGCGAGAAGACCGTCGATGGCGATGAAGGACTATTCGGA